>NZ_RCCA01000001.1:3911042-4222084 GCF_003663845.1 Chryseobacterium sp. 7 | reverse complement strand
CATGCTCAGCAGAAACCCGTTCGTTTTTACGGAGCTCCGGATTTTCCTAATGCATGGGTAAATCTGATGGATTTGGGAGTGGATTATATCAATACCGATCATATTCCAGACCTCAAAAAATTCATGAATACGATTCCCAAAAACTTTTATAAAAATACAAAAGAATACACCACTTACTCGCCAACTTACCAATCAGATGGTGTGGAGAAAAAAGTAAAGAATGTGATTCTTCTTATTCCGGACGGAACTTCTTTACCACAATATTATGCTGCCTTTACCGCAAATAAAGGTAAGCTGAATGTTTTCAACATGAAATCCACAGGACTTTCCAAAACCAATTCTTCCAATGCTTACATCACAGATTCTGCACCGGGCTCTACAGCATTTGCGACTGGTGTGAAAACCAAAAATACTTTTGTGGGAGTTGATAATATGGGAAAAGCATTAGCACAAATCCCTGATATTATTGCTGAAAAAGGAATGACTTCCGGATTGATTTCCACAGGAGATGTTACAGATGCTACGCCTGCAGATTTCTATGCACATTCGGATAACAGAAACAGTTCTGAACCTATTCTGAAAGATTTTGCAGCTTCAAAAACAAAAATCCTGATAGGTGGTCCTACAAGCGGACTATCTCAGGAGAATATTCAGAAATTTAAAGATGCTAAAATAGATCTCTATAAGGATTTAAAATCAGTAACTAAAATAAATAACCGTACCCTGGTTATTGATCCTCTGGCTTCACAAAGAATAACCAATGGAAGAGGAAACTGGCTGGCAGATGCCTTTGATCTTACTTTAAATGATCTAAAAAACAATAAAAAAGGATTCTTCATGATGATTGAAGCTTCCCAGACAGATGGCGGAGGCCATAGCAATAATATAGAACAGCTTGTTACAGAATTACTGGATTTTGATCATGTAGTAGGAAAGGCCATGAAATTTGCTGATGAAAATAAAGAAACCTTAGTAATTGTTGTGGGAGATCATGAAACAGGAGGATTAACCCTTTTAGACGGGAGTCTGAAAGAGGGCTGGGTATTTGGAAATTTCAGTACGAATGATCATACCTCTATTCCATCAAGTGTTTTTGCTTACGGACCAAATTCAAAAGAATTCACGGGATTGTTTGAAAACACTGAGATCTTTAATAAAATATTGGCTGCTTACGGAATTCAGAAATAACTTTTAATTGATACTTTTACTTTTACAAAGAGAGACTGTTTCATATTTGAGACAGTCTTTTTTGTTATTAATTTATTTAAAAATAAAAAGACTGCCCCAAAAAAGAGAGACAGCCTTTGAGTATATCTAACAAATAATAATTTAGAAATTTGTTTTAACGATTAATTCAGACAATTCAGCATTCACAAAGTCAATCGGCATTACCCCGAAAGATCCTTTAGTATTCGTCTGGAAGAATGTTTTAAGCTTTGGATTAATAGCATTGGATACGGTAGGAATACTAGGAATTCCGAAGATTCCAGGTTTATAACCGCTGGTGAAATTCACGAAAAGTTTCCCATTCGTATCATTTTTAGCTTCATTAAGAAGGCTGGAAATCCCATTCCACTTATCATCATTGTTGGTTACTTTATAATAATCCTGTACTTTTAACTGTACCCCGGAATTGTTGATATCAAAAGTGGTATTATCCGCCCATGGTGAAGCATTGATCCCTTTAGTTGTTCCTGAAGAGAATCTTCTTAACAATTTGATCTTTCCTCTTACAGCACCTAATGTAGGAATGTTTGCACCAAGATCCCATTTTGAAGGGTTTTTCTGTACATAAGAATCAAATGTCTGTTCAAAACTTCTGGTTGTATTCGAAGCATCATATTCCTCTTTTACAGACATAATGATTGTTTCAGATGGATGACTGTTAAGGAATGCATAACACGCATTCAATACATCATCAAAATTCAGATTCTGGTAAATCGCTCCGTGATGAATAGCGAAAGCATTGTCAATATGTCTGCAACGGATATCCAGAAAACGAACTCCTGCATTCAGTTGTTCTGCAATGCTGAGGTCTTGAGTTTTAGCCGTGCCTGATACTACAGGAGCATCTACACGTGCTCCGGAATCATGAGTTCCGGGAATGGAGATTTTTGAAATCGAAATATTGTCCTGAAGACCAGACATCCAGCTGTTCATCTCAATAGGAGCTAATGAAGCTCTGTTGCTCGATTTTGCAAAAGAAGCTAAATTGTTTTCATTAGAATCCCTTTCAATAAGACTGTCATTGGAACAGGAGAAAAAGATAGATGCAGTAAACACTCCAAGAGTAATGGCTGTTATACGTTTCATGCTTTGTTTGAACATAGTTTTTTATTTTTTAAGGTAGCTTAAAAGTAAGAATATATCAAAGTATAAGGAGTTAATTTAACTTTAAGAGATGATTAAGTTGGTATAAAGCCAGGGAACTTGAAGATAGAAGTCTGATTTTCTTGACGCAAAGTTTATTTTTAGTTTCGGAGATATGAAGGAAGCAAAGAATGGAATCAATTACATTGATTCTTTCTAAGCGAAAATATTTCCACAAAGCTTCATCAACGACAAAGTCGGAATTCTTTGCCTTCTGAAATAACAAATAGGAATCATTAAACCTTTGCGTTTGAAAAATTGAGTAATAAGATTTCCATCCTAAAAAATAAAATCCTCCTTCAACCCGGGAAGCTTAAACTTGTGTTCCCCGATTTTGAAATTATCCATTTTGATGAGGTTCTGAAGTTTGTGAGTAAACTCCTTGTGAAAATCCTGAGGTATTTTCGCATTATCATCACAGGAAGAATAGTTCTTGTCTACAATTACTTTTCCCGTAGAAAAATTAATTTCATTGGTGAAACTGAAATCACAGGTGTCTTCAAAATGATCAAGTGATCCTATCAGATAGAAATCTCCGTTTTGAAACCTGAAAGTATGTTTGTATTGCTGAGTATGCCTGGAATTGGTAAAAAATGATTGGTTGATACGAAAGCTGTTATTTTTTATGGTGACTTCAAGCGTATTGTCAGAAGGATAGAAGCCGGTTCCGCTTGAAAAAAGAATGTCGGAATTTTCTTTCCATATCTTTAGCCCATTATTTTCTTTTTTCAGAATATAGAAAACTCTTTTATAGTCTGTGGTGCCCTCCAGGTTTCGGTCGTCAGATGCTTTTATGTTGGTATTAAAGATCAGTACCAATTCATCTGTTCCATCTTTGTCCAGATCACCTGTGGCTTCTGCAATTTGGGTATATCCTTTCGGAACCGCAAAGTTTTTCAGAGTCTGAGCAGATAAACCACAAACAGATAAAACAAACAAAATGGAAAAGAAAGGTTTCATCATTATTATATTTAATTTGCTTAAACTTTTGTTTTTGAAACATTAAGATTGTATTAAAGCTTTAAGAGTATTAAGGTAAGCTTCGCTATAAGCTTAAAATCAGAATGATTCATCTTAACTATACTTTATTTCTTAAATCCTTCTTAATGATTTTAGTATATAGTCAGTTTTTTTCATACGTTTAAACAGCTTCATTATGAAAATGTGGTAATCTGAAATAAAAATCATTTTCAAATTACCACATTTTTGTGTCACATTAATGAGTCAGTATGCTTCCAAGATCTTTCCAAAACATTGGATAAGACTTTTCTACCACATCTTCATCTTCAATATTCAGTTCTTTAATCAGGCAGAACGGAGCAAAGCTCATCGCCATTCTGTGATCCTGATAGGTTTTGACTGAAATATCATCTTGTGGCTCTCCGAAACGGATGGATTGAATGGTTAAATCTGTAATTTCTGTTTCAGTACCCAGTTTTTTAAGCTCATTATATAAAGCAAGAAGCCTGTCGGTTTCCTTTACTCTTAAGGTCCCCAATCCGGAAATCTCAAAAGGGGTTTTTAAAGCTGCCGCAGTTACACAAAGGGTTTGTGCAATATCCGGACAGTCATTCATATCCAGAACAATTTTTTCCGGGAAAGAAAAATCTGGCTGAGGTTCCAGGGTGAGTTGATGCTTATCTTCTGAGAATGTAGTTTTGATTCCGAAGAACTTCTCGTAGATATCAGCAATGGCGGAATCTCCTTGCGTTGATTCTTTGTAAAAGCTTTTCAGGTGAATGGTTTTTCTTCCCAGCGCACAAATAGAGTAGAAGTAAGAAGCCGAACTCCAGTCGCTTTCCACTTCATAATGCACTACAGCAGAATCATTAGGAACGAAAGGTTCTACTTTAATTGTATTTCCTTCAAAACTGCTTTGGATGCCAAATCTGGTCAGGATATCAAGTGTCATTTCAATATAAGATCTTGAAGTAACATCACCTACAAGGTTAATCACCAATCCGTTTTCAAGTTTTCCTGCAATAAGAAGAAGAGATGTAATGAATTGGCTTGAAATATTGGCCGGAACATTCACAGAAGTCTGAGTGATCTTTCTTCCGGTAATTTTTAAAGGAGGAAATCCTTCATTTTCCATATATTCAATTTCTACTCCAAGATCTCTCAAAGCCGTTACCAGATTTTTGATAGGTCTTTCTTTCATTCGTCCGGAACCCGTAAGAATAGTTGTTTTTCCTTCCTGAATAGAATAATAAGATGTAAGAAAACGCATTGCCGTTCCTGCATGATGAATGTCTACCACGTCTGTATTCTCGGATAATGCTTTTTTCAGCAGCTGAGTATCCTGAGAATTGGAGAGATTTCCGATTTTTATATTGCTAAACAAACTTTCCAGAATCAATAAACGATTCGAAATACTTTTCGAACCGCTGATCTGTACTATTGTATCACCTATTAATTTTGATTTTTCTAGCTTCATTATGATCTACATTATCTTTAAAAATGATGAGTTAAAAATTCATTTGTAATTCATAACTCATCATGTATCATTATTTCAATTTTTCGTTATTCTGATGCCGGACTTTATCGCGGTCAGTTTTTATTTTCATTTTTCTGTCGAAGGCATCCTGCAGATTCACCCCAGTTTGATTGGCCAGGCACAACGTTACAAAAAGCACATCTGCCAGTTCTTCGCCAAGATCTTTAGTCTTGTCGCTTTCCTTTTCGCTTTGTTCACCATATCTTCTGGCAATAATTCTTGCTACTTCGCCTACTTCTTCTGTCAGCATTGCCATGTTAGTAAGTTCATTAAAGTATCTCACTCCAATGGTTTTGATCCATTCATCTACCTGCTGCTGTAATTGTGTAATCTCCATTATTGATAAGCTCCTAACGTTGGATTTGTAGTTCTGGAAACTCCCACAATATCAAAAGGAACCGTTGCTGCTACCGTTGTATTTCCTTTTCCAAGGGCTGGTGAACCAGGTTTTACTCTTAAATTCATTTTAGCCATGAAATAATTGACAAACTGAGGATCGGTATTCTTAGTGGTTTGCACTACACGTGGATTATTATCAAAAGTGAAGCCTGCACCCGTTGCGCTGGTATATTTGATTAATGAATTTTGAAGTAAGAATTCAAACTGCTGCCCCGGGGTTTGTTCGAAATGAACGGCATCATCCCTGTCAGAATATACAATACTGTTTTTGATATCAAGCTGCTGCAAAGCTCCCTGCTGTGTTTGCCCGGCATCATTCTTCCATTCATTGGCTGCAAAAATTCCTGTTCTGTCGTAAGAACTCATTGTTTTAGAATAGTTCGCAATAGTGGCGTGGGTATAACTATGTTTGCCACCCAATACGATTCCGATACATGATAAGCCACAATTGTTCATCACCAGGTTATTGGCATTCACGGTAGATCCTACCGCATATATTCCATATTCAAAGAAAGTATGGATGAATGAGTTGGTAATCGTAGCGTTGGTTTGTCTCATATCAAGACCTCTCGTTCCTCCAAAAAGTCTTGCATGATTCATATTAAGGGTGGAATTGGCTTCCATTCTGATAGAATTCCAGTTTTTAGGAATTGTATCATAACGAGGATCATTTCTGTCACCACGCAGAATAACCTGATCAGTCTGGGTTCCGTTAATATTTAAAACCGCTCCGGAAGAAACTTTCATTCCGCTGTTTTTATGGAAGTAAACCTTAGTTCCGGCATTGATATCCAGTGTTACACTAGGGTTGATAGTAAGATTTCCGTAGATGATCTTGGCTTTATTGTTATTCCATGTGGTAGAACTGGTAATGATATTCGGATTGCCGGGGGTCTGGATAAAGAATTCAGCATCCTGTACCACAGAAAATAATGTCACATGCTGCTGTCCGGCAGGACCGGTGAAAAGTACCTTATCTTCGGCAATAGCTTCAGGTCCGGTAGCTTCAGGGGCAATTTCAACAAATATATAAAGACTGTCTTTCTTTCTTAAAGGGACGTTTTGAAAATCATAGCCCGGTTTTCCATCCACATTGATTCTATATAACGATGCCGCACCATTTTCAAGGTTTACTCTTGGGATCAGGATATCTTTATCTTCATTATTATATACCTTTACAACATAGGTTTCTGAACGTACCTGATGATATACTGTGTCACAGAAAACCGTGTCACTTGAGAACCTTAGTTGTTGTGTAGGGCTGTCAAACGTTATGTCATCCTTATTACATGATACAGCTGCAAGTAACATCCAGAAGGAAAAAGCCAGTAATAATTTGAATTTCATTGAAATTAAAGTTTAAGTAAGTTCCAAATTTAACGAAAATACTTTGAATTTCTTATCTCTAAAAAAATATTGAATACAGTATTTGGAATTTAGAAAAAATGTTGTATTTTTGCAACCTAAAATTTAGCAGAGAAATATCCATTACTATTTCGAAAGCAAACTTAATTTTTTTAAAAATAGTATTATGAAAAACGGAATCCACCCAGAAAATTATAGACTTGTTGTTTTCAAAGATATGAGTAACGACGAGGTGTTTCTTTGCAAGTCTACTGCAGAAACAAAAGACACTATCGAGTACGAAGGACAAGAGTACCCTCTAATCAAAATGGAAATCTCTTCAACTTCTCACCCTTTCTACACTGGTAAAGTAAAACTAGTTGACACTGCAGGTAGAGTTGATAAGTTCATGAACAAATACAAAAAATTCGCTAAGTAATTTTTGTATACTTATAAAATATAGAAGTCTTCCAATTTTTTGGAAGACTTTTTTTATTGTAAATTTGTTAACCTTGAATTTTAAACTTTAAACCAAAAACTGAATGATGCAATTGGTATTTTCAGATGCACAATATTGGGAAGACTTTCTTCCGCTTACTTTTACCCGCCCAGTTGCTGCGATGCGATGCGGAATTCTTACATTCTCCGAAAGATGGCAGAAAATTCTTGATAATACTGAGGTTTCATACTTCACAGAAATGTATCTTCAGGATAAATTTAAAAGTCCGGAGGAAAAAGAAAGTCTCTTTTTAGTTCCGAATTTCCTTCCTACAGAAACCGTAATTCAGCAGATTAAAGATCTTAAGCAAGGCGAGGCATTGGTTTATGAAGACGAATTGATTGCGGCTAAAATTAATATGAAAGGTTTTTCTCTGAATCAGATTGAAAAAATGACGGATATTAAAGAAGAACTTGTTTTCTTCAAAAGACCGAAAGATCTGTTTTCTTATAATCACCATGCCATTGATTTCGATTTTGAACTGCTTACCAAAGGAAGAGTCTCACAAGAATTGTCATCTACAAACGGTTTTTTAGGAGATAAGAAAGATCTGTTCATTGAAGAAGGTGCCGAAATTGAATTTTCTACGCTGAATACCAAAACCGGAAAAATTTATATTGGAAGAAATGCTGAAGTAATGGAGGGCTGCCACCTGCGTGGACCTATCACATTAGGAGAAGATTCCAAATTTAATCTTGGGGCTAAAATTTATGGAGCTACCACTATAGGGCCTCACTGTAAAGTAGGGGGGGAAGTGAATAACATTATCATTTTCGGATATACGAGTAAAGGGCACGAAGGTTTTGTAGGGAACTCGGTAATAGGAGAGTGGTGCAACTTTGGTGCTGATACCAATTCTTCCAATCTGAAAAATAATTACAGCCACGTAAAACTTTGGAATTACAGAACAAAAGCATTTGAAGATACAGGCTTACAATTTGCGGGTCTGATTATGGGAGATCATTCCAAAACAGCCATCAATACTCAGTTGAATACAGGGACGGTAATTGGAGTAGCATCTAACATATTTAAGCCAGGCTTTCCACCAAACCTTGTAGAAAATTTCTCTTGGGGCGGATTGAAAGACGATGAAAGATTTAAGCTTGATAAAGCATATGAAGTAGCAGAAAGAGCCATGGCAAGAAGAAAAGTTGCTTTAACAGAAGAAGATAAAGCGATTATGAAACATATTTTTGATACGTATTAATACAATTATAATAAAAAACTTCAATTTTTTTGAAGTTTTTTTATTTTTGATGTAATAGATATGTAACGGCAATTGTCTTACCTATAAGAAACAAAACTCATGACCCAAGAAACTTTCAAGAATACGGTGTTTATTCTCAAAGACGAGATGTATCGTTTTGCGAAGCGGTTTGTCATGAGCAGTGATGAAGCAGAAGATGTAGTACAGGATCTCATGATGAAGTTTTGGCAGAAAAGGGATGAGCTGGGGCAGTTCGGGAATTTTAAATCCTATGCGCTCAAGTCTGTCCGGAACGAATGCCTGAACAGGTTGAAGCATCACGATGTAAAGATTGGCTTTGCGGATATGCAGCTTCATCGCTCGGAGCTTTACAGTATGGAAGTTGATAACCTTAAGGAATATATTGTAGGATTTATCAATCAGCTCCCGGAAAAACAAAAGATGGTCATCCACTTGAAAGATGTAGAAGAATACGAAGTGTCCGAAATTTCTGAAATGCTGGAAATGGAGGAAAATGCAGTAAGGGTAAACCTTATGCGTGCGAGACAAAAAGTAAAAGAACAAATCTCACAACTGATGAGCTATGAAAAAAGATCAATTACAAGATAAATACAACGAAATCTTCCGGGATATCAAGGAAGAAAAAATGGACTGGAGCTTTGAAGACTTTCTTCAGACCACAGAAGGTGCGGAGCCTGAACAGAATACTGCTCCAATTATTCCATTGGGAGAAAAGAAAAAGCCCTCTTTTCCTAAATGGTTCTGGATGGCCGCCAGTGTAATGCTGATTTTCGGTTTCGGGGTATTTCTCAATTATAATAATTCCGGTGCAGTAGATGTACAGGACAGAGAAAAACTGGTAAAAGATGAGATCTTAAAACAGAAGTCCGGATTCATTGAAGAAAACAGTGATCATCAGGAACAGGTTGCCGTGAATCATACAGATTCTATTTCCGGAGTAAAGAAAGATTCTGTTTTTCAGGATAACCAGGTGGCAGAAAAAGATGTAATGGATGAAATCCTGCCCAAAAGAGGAAGGCTTAAAAAAGAACGAAAACCTAGATATGTGGATAATTCTTCCTTCCCAAGTAAAAATTTAAATGATTCTGCTACAGCGTACAATGACTCTTATGTAATTGTAAACGGAAAAAGAATCAGCAGTGAAAAAGAAGCCTTAGATGTTACAAGATACTCCTTTATGAAACTAGGAAGTGAGTTTAAAAAAACAGTAGCATCTTCTCAAAAAAATGAAAATCTTGACAGCGAATATTAAAAATCAGAACAATCCCATGAAAAAAATATTTTTTATAATAGCCATAATGCTAAGCAGCTTTGCAACTTCGTCTGCACAGACTGAGAAACTAGACAAGCTTTTTCAGGATTTTGAAAAAAATGGAAGAGTAACCTCTATCAATATCAAAAAACCAATGTTCAAACTATTGAATACCATTGATGTTGATGATGCCTATATCGGAAAAATAAAACCTATTCTGAATGAGGTAGAAGGGCTTAAAATTCTGATTATTCCTAAAATTACATTCCCAGATCGTTTAAAAGATGAGAATCTTGCGAATATAAAAATGAATGAAGAAAAAACGGAGAGAATTAACAAAGCTTTAAATTCTCTTAATTTCAATGAGCTGATGTCTATGAGCAGTGACGGAACTTCCATGAAATTCCTGGCTGAAGATGAAAGAGACAACTATCTGGAAAATCTGGTTTTCAACGTAGATTCCAAAGAAGAGAATATTATTTTCATCCTTAACGGAAAAATGAAACTTTCAGATGTGAATAAGATCATTAATTCCGGAGAAACAAGTACTTCTACAATGACAAGCACTATGAGAAGCAGCCTTACATCAGATAACACTTCTTCTTATCTGAATGGAGATAATAGGAATGTAGGCGAATTTTCAAAAATCGATGCCAGCGTAGGAGTAAATGTTACCTTCAAACAGGAAAATACCAGAAGCGTAAAAGTAATTGCAGATGCAGACAAACTTCAATACGTGATCACAAAAGTGGAAAACGGAGTATTAAAAATATATGTAGACAACAAAGGCGTTAGAAATTTAAGATTTAAAAATCTGAATGTGAATGTTTCTGCCCCTAATATTAATGCTATAAAAACATCATCAGGCAGTATCTTTACGGCAGTGAATCCTGTTACAGAAAACAGTCTGGCAATTGAAGCAGAGTCCGGATCTATTATTAAAGGAAAATTCAGTATGAATCAGTCAACAGCAATAGCTGTAAGTTCCGGATCGGTGCTTGATGTTGATATTAAAACACCTAAACTGACATTGGATACTTCCAGTGGTGCAAGTATCAGTTTATCCGGAGAGGCTGCTTCAGCAGTAATTGATATCAGTAGTGGAGCATCTTGTAAAGCCGATGATCTTAAGATCGGTACAGCAGTAGTGGAATCTACTTCAGGGGCAAGTCTTTCTCTGCTGGTAACAGATAAGCTGAAAGTAAGCGTTTCATCAGGGGCAGCTGTAAAATTGAGAGGAAATCCTGAATTGGATGCTAAAGTAGATAAAGTTTCTGGAGGAAGTTTCAGGCAAATCAAATAAAAAAACTAACCTATGAAGACTCTTAAAAACATTTTTCTCATTATTCTGACAATCGGGCTGATGCAGTCGTGTATTGTTTCTGAAAAACCGAATATAGACTTTTTCCAGAATTCTAAATATGATTTCAAAGGAGCACAGTTTGCCAGTATTAATGTACCTATGGTTTTGGCTAAATCTTATATTAAGAAAGCCCTGAGAGAAGATGGAGACAATGAAGAGACCATAGATCTGGTTAAGAAGGCTTCCAAAATAAAAGTACTTACTGTAACCAACGGAAGCCAAGAAATGCTAAATGATTACGCCCAGTTTTTGAATAATAACCATTATGAAGAATGGGCAAGCATAAAACATGAAGGGGACGATATCAATATCCGCGTAAAACAGGATGGAGAGACCATTAAAAACATGCTGATCACGGTGGGTTCAAGCAAAAATGAAATGGTATTTGTAGATGTGAAAGGAAATTTTACGGCGAATGATATCTCAAAAATGATCAATTCTGTTTCTGATAAATAATTTACAACCTTAAATATTTAGAGCATGGAAAAATTGATAAGAGAAGTCCGTATCCTTAAAATCTATGCCGTTGTACTTACTGTACTGTGTGCGATGTTTTTCTTCCTTGCATTCAAAAATCAGTCTTCCAACGAACGTTTTAAAGAAATAGATGTAGAACGTATTAATATCATTGAGAAAGACGGAACACTAAAGATGGTCATCAGCAACAAAGAACGTCAGCACCCTGGTTTGGTGAATCATAAAGAGTTGAAACCAAGGGAGAGAGAAGCAGGACTTATTTTTTTCAATTCTATGGGTGACGAATGCGGAGGTCTTGTATACGATGGCAATGAAAAAGAATCCGGAATGGTATATTCTGTAGATCAGAGAAATACAGACCAGATTATGCAGCTTCAGTATTTTGAAGGATCCGGAAAAGATAAAAACAGAGTGTATGGTCTAAAACTTTGGGACCGCCCAGATGATTTTCCGCTGGAAGATATTATTAAGTTTGAAGACTCTCTGAAAAAATTAAATGATCCGGCTGCCAGTAAAAAGGCGTATGCACAACTTAGAGAACAAGGAAAGCTTACCAATGAGCGTTTCTTTGCTGGTAAGACTGCCACTGGGGATGTTGGGATCTTTATCCGTGATGCCAAAGGGAAAGTAAGATTAAAATTATACGTTGATAAAAATAATCAGACCCATATTGAAAATCTGGATGAAAATGGAAACCTTGTCAAATAACCTTTAATGTTCATTATTTAAAAGATAACTAAAGTAGTTTCATACTTATTCAATTATTTTGTACCGTAACCGTTCTGACATAAGAACGGTTTTTCGATTTAAGTTATTGATTATTAAATTTTATTTAAACTATTAAAAAGGATTTTCATATCTCATTAAAATAACCTAATTTTGCAAAGAAAGTAAAGATGTCTATTCATAACAAAATTGTAGAGACAGCCATCACTTTCGATGACGTTCTTCTAGTCCCTTCTTATTCAGAAGTTTTACCTAACCAGGTTTCATTAAAATCAAGACTTACCGACAAAATTACGCTGAATGTTCCGATAGTTTCCGCTGCGATGGACACTGTTACTGAAGCTGATCTGGCCATTGCCTTAGCAAGAGTTGGAGGGTTAGGCTTTATCCACAAAAACATGACGATCGCTGAGCAGGCTGCTCAGGTAAACCGAGTAAAGCGTTCCGAAAACGGAATGATCTCAGATCCGGTTACATTATCTAAAGATCATACTTTAGGTGAAGCTAGAGATCTTATGTCAAGATATAAGATTTCAGGTCTTCCAGTGGTAGATCCCAATAATGTTCTGATCGGAATTATTACCAACAGAGATGTAAAATATCAGGAAAATCTTGATATGAAAGTTGAAGAGATCATGACCAAAGAAAATCTGATCACTTCCGACAAAAATACCAACCTTGAAAAGGCAAAAGAAATCCTTCTTAAAAACAGGGTTGAAAAACTTCCTATCGTAGATAAAGACAATAAACTTGTAGGTCTAATTACCATCAAGGATATCGATAATCAATTGGAATACCCGAATGCTAATAAAGATGAGAGTGGTCGTCTTATTGTAGGAGCAGGAGTAGGGGTAGGAGAAGATACACTGACGAGAATTGAGGCTTTGGTAAAGGCAGGAGTTGATATCGTAGCAATAGACTCTGCGCATGGTCATTCTAAAGGAGTTTTAGATAAAATTTCAGAAATCAGAAAAGCATATCCGGACCTTGATATTGTAGGGGGAAACATTGTAACTGCAGATGCTGCGAAAGACCTTATTGAAGCAGGAGCAAACGTTTTGAAAGTAGGTGTAGGACCTGGATCTATCTGTACAACCAGAGTAGTTGCCGGAGTAGGAGTTCCTCAGCTTTCCGCAATCTATAACGTATACGAATATGCTAAATCTCAAAATGTAGCTGTAATTGGTGACGGTGGTATCAAGCTTTCAGGAGATATCGTGAAAGCTATTGCCAGTGGAGCAGGTGCAGTAATGCTGGGCTCACTTTTAGCCGGTACAGACGAGGCTCCGGGAGAAGAAATTATCTTCCAGGGAAGAAAATTCAAATCTTACCAGGGAATGGGAAGCCTTTCAGCAATGAAGAGAGGAGGTAAAGAAAGATACTTCCAGAGTGAAGCTAAAAAATTCGTTCCGGAAGGAATTGAAGGAAGAGTTCCGCACAAAGGAAAATTGGAAGATGTTATTTTCCAGTTGACAGGAGGTCTGAGAGCTGGTATGGGATACTGCGGAGCAAAAGATATTGAAACACTTCAGAGAGATTCCAAACTGGTAATGATTACCGGAAGCGGATTAAAAGAATCTCACCCGCATGATGTAATTATCACGCAGGAAGCTCCGAATTATTCATTATAAACAATAGTTGAATTTATATAGTAAAAACCGTACAAATTGTGCGGTTTTTTTATTTTATGATTTTATATTAACAATATGATTGTTAGTGTCTTATTTTTTTATTTTGACTTTTTTATATTACTTATATATTTTATTTTTGGTAATATTTTTGTGAATAGTTTAAATGATTTAAACATGTTCTGATATGTATGTAATTCTATTTTAAGTGTTAAATGTAACAAAAATCCATGTTTTTCTACTAACTGTAGTGAAGTTTTAAATTTTGAATTTGTTTTTATGTCAAATATTATCATATAAGGTATAAAAATAATAAATTTGCAACCTGTTTAATTTTTTTAAATTATTATAATGAAGAAAACTATCCTTTGTGGGGCATTGCTACTTTCCCTTTCGGTATCAGCACAGCAAAAAAAAGACTGGTGTGATTTTGATAACGAACAAAGAGTACACCAGAAACAGAATGGGGAAATTGACGAAATGATTCGCAACATCCGCAATAGAGTTATTAGCAGTAATCAAAATACAGCTGCTAAAAATGGGAGTGCATACAAAATTGTAGACGGAGTGTATGAAATTCCTGTTGTAGTACACGTAATAACACCTACAGGTGCTGCTCTTGGAACGGCTTACAATAAAACGGATGCGCAAATTCAGGCTTGGCTGGATCATTGTAATCAAATGTATGCAGGTACTTATCAGTGGGCTCAGGGAGTTCCGGCTGATTTTGGTAACGCTGCTACAATGCCGATCAAATTAGTATTGGCGAAGAGAGACCCTAACTGTAATGCCACTACCGGAATTGTAAGATATAACGGTGGAGTTCTTGCAGGATATGATGCAAACGGTGTGAACCGTAGCGGAACAGGTGGTGTTACTACAACACAAATTAAATCAATTGCACCACACTGGCCTGAGGCTTCTTACTTTAACATCTATATTATGAACAAAGTAGATGGAGGTGGACAATATGGAATTATGGGATGGGCAGGACTGCCTCAGAATCCTGATTCTTCATACGAATCCTTCATGAAATCTTTTGTAGTTACCTTACAGGATGATATTACTTTAGCTCATGAATTTGGACACAGTATGGGATTGCTGCATACTTTTGGCAATGCCAATGCTCAGCCACCACAGGGAGATACAACTACCACTAACTGTCCAGCAACTACTAATAACTGTGCTACAGACGATGATCAGGTTTGTGATACGGAAAGATCAAGAAGTTTGCTGAATGACTTTCCTGCACCTACAAACAGCAATATGAATTATTGTACAGGTACCAACTATCAGGGAGTACAGTACAATATGATGAATTATACCAACCCAATAGCATTCAAGTTTACTAGTGGGCAGCATGATAGAGCGGCTCTTTATTTCTTCTTATTGAGAGGAGCTCTAAGTACTTCATTAGGCGCAACGGCTCCTACCGCAGCTGCTTCCGTTGGTACACCTATTGCTGCTACTTGTAACCCAAGTGGTATCTTAAATACAACAAGCAATTATTTTGTAGGGCCAACTCTTGTAAAACTAGGAGCCATTAACAATGGATCTGTAGGATACTGGCAGGGGGCTCCAGTTTTTTATGAAGATTATACGGGAGCAAGCTGTCTGAAAGCTACATCTACTGAGCTTTTAGCAACAGGTACTCATAACCTTCAGGTAAATGTAACAGATTCAAATAATGATGTTAGAGTTTGGATTGACTATAATAATAACGGAACATTCGAAGCTTCTGAATTGGTAGCTTCTGCGGATAATATTATTGCAGATCCGGTTACGGCAATTGGTACTTACAGTACTACCATTACAGCTCCGGCTTCAGCCGTGCTTAATACTCCATTGAGAATGAGAGTTCTTGTAGATGATGAGAATCCTAATATGACTCCTTGCGGACAGTTAAAGTATGGTCAGGTTGAAGATTATACTGTGAAATTTGTGACCAACTTAGGAACAAGTGAAGTGAAAGCAGATAACAGCGATTTAACAGTTTATCCAAATCCTGTTTCAACCGGAGACAAAATTTTCATTAAAGCTAAAAATGGTAAAAATCTGAAAGTTTCTATTTCTGATATGTCAGGAAGACTGGTATCAAGCCCATCTGTAACTGAAGAAGGAAATGGTGTTTTCAAAGTAGATCAGCAATTAGAAAAAGGAGTATATATGATTCAGGTTTCTAACGGAAAAGATTCTAAATCTTCTAAATTGATCATCAAGTAATTATTTGATTAAAATTTGAAATAAATAGTAATGCCTCCAATCATTTGGGGGCATTTTTTATTCAATCTTTCGATATTTAAATCTGGATTTGATCACTTTATTTAAAAACTGACCTTTAGATCTTGCCTCTTTAAACTTTTCAATAATGTCAGCCGGAACTTTAAAATAATCATAAACAGCTCCTGACTGATATATAATTCTCAATATTTCAGTATCCGGGAAATAGATGAAATGGTTGACGACACTTGAAGGCATACAGTTGCTCATACAAAAAATGTTCCCCGCCTGAAAAATAAAGCTTTCAGAATTTCTGAAAGCTTTAATGGATGATTTCTTTTGAAAAAGGATTTATTTTTTAACGAATTTAAACTGATGAGTCTGAAAATTTCTTGTGCTGATTTTCATTACATATCCACCAGAAACAAGTTGAGAAACATCAATTTTTGAATCAAATGCTTCAGATTTTACCAACCGTCCGTCAATAGTATAAATTTGAATAGACAGACCGTCATCAATACCGGAAATGCTTATAAAATCGGCCACCGGATTCGGGAAAATCTGAATTTTATTTTTCGAAAACTCTGTGGTTCCTAATGTTATGGTCTGTACATCACCGGTCATAGTAGAATTGGCTGCTGTAAGATTACCACCGCATTGTCCTGTTGTAACGCTTGTATTCTCTGTCCAGGTTCCTACCATGTTGCCGGGAGGCATAGGAATTGAATTATTTCCTGTTGAATTATAATAAATTAAAAATGGCGTTGTGAAAGTTCCATTTCCTTCATCAGCAAGAAATTCCCATCTTGTAAGAGCATTGTTCCATTGGATTTTAAACTCGCAGGTTCCTAATCCGCTGCAATCTTGTGCACCGTCAATAGGAGTAGTCATATAAATGTTTTTATTAAAGGAATCTACACCTGTTTTGTTAAAAGTGAATGTAGTAGCGTCAAACAGATTGGGACATCCCTTAAAAGTGATCGTCTGCGCAAAAGCTGAGCTTCCGAGAGCAAGACATACTAAGTAAAGAATTTTCATAGCGATTAGTTTTGCGTTGGAAATACTCCTACTAATGAAATGATACATTTCAAGGTTATAAAAGGAGGTCTGTTTTCATGCGGCTGGTTTCCGCCTGTACTGTTGATCATTGTACTCTTCATGGTTGTATTCGCTGTCGCATCAGAGTATTCTTTGTCAAGAACCTTGGTGTCTGCAGGAAGACTGTTGGTAGGTGAATTTTGATTCCCCTCAGCAGTTACCGCATTTACCGTATGGCTGTGTGCCGGCATCTGTGTTACCAATAATGTAACGCTTTCAGTTCCTCCGGTTTGCCCCATGCTATAGGTAGTAGGCCCCCCCGGAGCCTGTCCGTTATGTACAAGTACTCTGCCTCTCATATCAGGTAAGGCAAAAGTAGTTGTTCCGTTCCCGCCATAGGTTGTACCTAAAAGGGCAAATAGTGCCTGGTTTTGTGCAATAGACAGAAGTTGTCCATCGCATGATGCCCAGTTTTTGGGAACAAAATTGTAAGGAACAAAAGCAATTTGTCCTAAATATGGATCCGATGCCTGAGCTTGTAGGGAAGGAGCGAATGCACCGCTGATAAGCAGTGTACATGCAATAAATAAGTTTTTCATGATGACAAGGTTTTAATTACTATAAAATTATAAAATATTTCGCATAAAACGTTTATAAATAAATAAACCTTTCATGTTATAATGAAAGGTTAGATTTTATTAATTGAAATTAGCTTTTTTATAGTTTTTCTCTCTAATGTTTGGAAGGCTGGAAATATGGTCTTTAATTTTTTAGATTATCCTTAAAATCATCAATCCTGAAATCGGTTAAAGCATTTCCTTTCTCAATTTTCTCTTTAGAATAAAGCCTGAAATCATTTTCTGTTTTTTCCAGAAGATAATCATAGGGTCCTATATGAGAAATAAGTTTTACCAATACCGGAGAAATCTCAAGACAGATAAACAGCCCCATGATAAATGAAGCGGCAAGTCCTATGATTGCAGAATTTTTTCCAAGTTCATCCAATGCCTGAAGTCTGGCTGCAAACCCATTGAATTTATCTTCAAAAGTTTCCGTAGATTTTCTTTCGGTTTCCAGGTTGGTATATACTTTGGAAATTTCTTTATCCAGATATTCCAGCCTTGGAGCCGCCTGTTTTTGATAATTCTCCAGATCTACTCTGCGCTGCTCTTTTAATTCCTGCTTACGTTTGGCGTTGGGGCCGTAACCCTCTTTTCCACTGGTTAATCCTGATTGTTTTCCCAGAATTTCTTTTTCAAGTTCTACTGAAGCAGAGTCATAGGCTTTCTGATACTGGGCAATTTTCCCTGAGATCTGCTGTTTTTCTGTTTCAAACGGGCCGCTCTGCTGAAGAATTCTTCCGTTCATCTCGCCCTGAAGCTGTTTTTTATTTCTTTGAATGATGGTATTCAGCTGCTTATTGACCTCTTTCTCAAAAATTTTAAGCTCTAATGGCTTTGAAATAATAATTCCCAGGAATGTAGCAAGAATAAGACGGGGAATAGACATCAGAATCTGATTCCACCATGTTCCAGTTTTTTTAATGGAAGAAACAATATAACGGTCAAGATTAAAGATCATTAACCCCCACAAAATTCCGAACCCTACAGAAGCCCAGATATTGTCGAATACCGTATACATAGCATAGCCTGCAGACAAAGTGGCAAATATTGCTGTGAAAAGTACAATCCCTCCAATTCCGGAAAACTTATTCCATTCACTCGGAGTCTTTCTTAAAATATGAATGTTTCCTCCGGAGCATACCATCAGAAACTTTTGGAACCAGTTTATTGTATGAGTTCCTTGATTTATAGTTTGTTGGTTTGTTTTCATAACTGAAAATTTATACAAAGATAATACTAAAAATCATACCAATGTAAAAGATAGTATTATGTTTTACCAAGTAACTGTGTGTTTTATCAATTTTATTGTGAATCAGTTTTTTAGGAATAAGACGTGGAGAACAGAATTACTTCAGTCTGTCAGGATTCTGTTTCAGGAAACTTTCCCATCCGGAATAGGATTTAGTGTCCGTTATAGTTCCGGAATTAAAATGATGGCATACCGCTACAGCAAGACCATCGGAAGCATCGAGATATTTTGTAGGAAATTCTTTCAGGTTAAGTAGGTTTTGAAGCATTCCGGCTACCTGTTCTTTACTGGCATTTCCGTTTCCGGTGATGGCCATTTTAATTTTTTTAGGAGAATATTCGGTAATAGGGATATTTCTGTACAGGCTGGCAGCCATAGCGACACCCTGTGCACGGCCCAGTTTCAGCATACTTTGTACATTCTTCCCAAAGAAAGGAGCTTCCAGGGCTACTTCGTCAGGATGAAACTCGTCTATAAGAGATAATGTTCTTTCAAAAATATATTTGAGTTTCGTTTCGTGGTTGGGATATTTCTTTAAGATAAGCTCATGAATGGAAACCATCTCCATTTTTCCTTTTTTTACGGAGATAATACCAAATCCCATGACGGTAGTTCCCGGGTCAATACCTAAAATTATTTTCTCTGAAATCATTGCCTCAAAGATAAGGCTTTCTAAGTTTTAAGTGTCAAAAAGTATTTAATCAGATTTTCATGTATATTTGCTATACTTAAAACTTTAGTACCTTTAAACAAAAATGATTATGAAAAATGTATTTAATGTATTAATTGTTCCTGTTTTTCTGTTTTGCAGTTTTCAGAAACAAAATGAACAGCCTCAAAACAAGAAATTAAATTCAGAAACGGTTACAAAGAAAAGTGACAGAATTATTTATCTGTTTTTCAAGGCAGATAAAGATCAGTCAGGAAATGCAAAGATTACTCTTCAAAGCAGTAAAATTGCAGATGGAAGACTAAAGCAGGTTTCTACTTTTGAAAGAAATGATGTTCATAAAGGAGATCTTATCATTAGCCTGACAGGCTCAAATGGAAAAGAAGTGGCTCAACAGCTTGTGAAAGATCCTTTTAATCCTGAACTGGAAGTTTACGAAAAAGAAGGGATCACCAGACATAAAGCTGCTTTTCAAAATACAGAGTTCAGCGCCAGATTCCCGTACTCAGAAAATGTTCAGATGGTGAAGGTAGAAAAAGCAACCGAAGACGGAGTACAATTATTATTCACACAAAAATTATAAATATGAAAAAAGTTTTATTTTCCCTTCTTATAGGAAGCAGCTGCTTTGCCCAAACATTTGAGACGGTTCCGCTTTTGCAGAACGGAGACAATAGTAAGCGTGTTATTATTGCTATTTTGGGAGATGGGTTTACTGCTGCACAGCAGACTGCTTTTACCACATCAGCTCAAAATACAGTCAATTATCTTTTTACAAAAAGCCCTTATACAGAATATAAAAATTACTTTAATGCCTATGCTGTAAAAGTAATTTCCACAGAATCCGGTGTAAAGCATCCCGGGACGGCAACAGATGTTGTGGAACCCGTAATCCCTGTATCCAATCCTAATAACTATCTTGGTTCTACTTTCGATATAGGTGTTCACAGATGCTTATACAGTAATACGTCCAATACGGTAGGGCAGGTATTGGCTGCCAATGTTCCTGATTATGATATTACTTATGTATTAGGAAATTCCACAGAATATGGTGGTTGTGGAGGTACTTATGCCTTTGCTTCGTTGAATGCTTCTTCCAATGAAATTGTAGTACATGAATTAGGACACTCTTTCGGAAAGCTGGCTGATGAATATTGGTTCGCAGGATCTCTTGAATCTCCCAATAAAACTCAGACCTCCAATCCTGCTACCATAAGATGGAAAAACTGGGTAGGATTGAACGGAGTAGGAGTATATCCTCACGCTGAAAGCCCTACATGGTTCAGACCGCATCAGAGTTGTGAGATGAGGTATCTTAACCAGCAGTTTTGTTCTGTGTGTACAGAAGCGATTATTGAAAGAATTCACTCTTTGGTTTCTCCCGTAGATTCCTATACACCAGCAAACAATACTACAGTAGATGGTACTTCTAGTGTTACTTTCACAGCTACTGAAATTCTCCCTATTCCGAATACATTAGTTAATACATGGACTTTAAATGGAACAGTTCTGGGATCCACTGGGAATTCCGTTACTATTACTCCGGGACAGCTTAATGGAGGAAATAATACATTGACACTTTCTGTGGTGGATAATAATCCGCTTCTGAAAGTTGATAATCACAGCACACTTCACGTTACCAATGTTACATGGACGTTGAGTAAAGCTACTCTTGGCACTTCAGAAGTGAAAGCAGAAGAAAGACGTTTCAGCATCTATCCGAATCCTACGGACGGGGAGTTTTTTATTAAAGTAAAACAAGGCTTCTCAAAAGATGCAAAAGTAGAAGTGTATGACACTTCAGGAAAACTGATTCCATCCAGATTTGAACTGAATGATTCCGGAATAAAGGTTGATATTAAAAACTATCCGGCAGGTACTTATCTGATTAATGTAAAAGAAAATAAAACGCTGATTCTTTCTCAGAAGGTGATTAAAGAATAAATATAATGAAACCGGCTGCCACAGCCGGTTTTTATTTTGTCAGCCTTTTTTCAGCGATAGGCACCCAGTTTTCTTCATGACGCAGAAGTATAATCTTGTCAACTAAGAATTTAGTTTTGTATTCTTTTGTTTTGTATTTTTCCCAGGCTTTGAGGTAATTCTCCCAGTTCAGATTTCTATATCCTACAGTCATATGTGGATGGAAAGAATATTTACCAAAATTAAACTGCTGTTTTACATGATGATAAAGCTCTTCTAAAAGCGGGCTGCTTTCCGGTTGAACAAATAAAACAGGATTGTTAGGATTGGGAAAGCTTCCAAAACCATTCAGTTCTATTTCGAAAGGCTCGATTTCCGTATTGATCTTCTGAAAAGCAACATGAATATCATCTTCAAGTTCAATTTCTCTGGAGAAAGGTGGAAAAAGGGTGATGTGTGCTTCATTTTTCAAAGCTTTAGAATTGCCATAATGGATAGCTAAATCTCTCTTAAAAACTTTTATTTCTTCAATAATCTCCTGGGGAGGATAAATAGCTATGAAGTACATTTTTTTCATACAGCAAATTAAAATTTTTTACAGTAAATTTACATACATAAGAAAATTATGCATAAGTTTGCAATGTATACAAATCATCCTATGAAAAAGAATAGCCTTTATAAAGGTACTTTGCAGAATATTATTTTGAAGCTTCTTTCAAAAGAGGTTAAAATGTATGGATATCAGATTACCCAAAGAACTAAAGATCTGACTCAGGGTGAGCTTGAAATGACGGAAGGTGCACTTTATCCATTGCTTCACAAATTGGAAAGTGACGGAATGATCACTTCTGAAATTCAAAAGATCAATGGAAGAGACCGGAAATATTATCTGCTGACTGAAAAAGGAAAAAAACAACAGACAGAGCAGGAAACTGAGATGAAAAGCTATTTACTCAACCTACAGACAATATTCAGTATATGATCACCAAAATACAGGAAAATACAATTACAGATTATCTGGTAGCTCAGGAGCTCTCACTGGATATTCTGGTGGAAATCAGAGATCATATGATCAGCCAGATTTCAGATATTCAGTTCAATGAAAATGTCAGCTTTGAGGAAGCTTTCTCAAAAGTGAAAGAATCATGGAATGGAGAGTTTACCATGGTCAATTATCTGTTATTTTATCCTACTAAGATTCCTTTGATTGCGAAAAGAATTATTCAGGAGAAATACAGTGGGCTTTTCAAAAAAGCTTTGATGGTAGGTGTTCTGGCTTTTGCAGTTAATCTATTGCTAATTTTTATATCAGGTAATCAAGAGCAGTATGATCTGTTCTTTAAACTACTGAATGGCTCATTTGTATTAGCAACGATTCTGATCTGGATTTTAAATTATAAAATCTGGAAATATATCAAAGCTGATTTTAAATACAAAGGGAAATCTCTTTACACCATGTATCAGCAGAATCTGGGATTAATGGTTGTTTGTGCCTGTTCTATGACGCAGGTGGCTATAAGGCATGGACATTATGCTTACCAGTTTTTCAGAGAACAGAATTATAACGATGTTCCGGGGGTTCTGATGACTTTGATGATTCCTTTTGTATTACAGATAGCGCTTGTTTTTGCAGTGTTGAATTTTATTGAGCATAAAAAGAATTTGGTAAAAATGCAGGAATTTCTAAAGGCGGTATAAACCTATTACGACAGCTAATGTTTTGATCTAAGCTGTGTAAGCGTATTCTCAAGATTATCTGTGATTTTTTTTACTTCAATATGAGGTCTGAAAATCACTCCTTTTCCTTTCTCCTCATCGGCAATGTTAGAAAGAATGATAACAGATGTTTTTGTTTCCGGATAATAGATATTTAAGGAAGGAGAGCCTTTTATATAACCGCTGTGGAAATAAGAATTAGGCTGCCCGATATTAAGCATAATTCCATAAGCATAGCCCATTTTTCCAAAGATAGCGTGATGTCTTTCTGAACTTTTTGCCATGAATAGCTTTAATGTTTCAGGTTTTAAAATTTTTCCACCATACAGCGCATTATTCCAGGAATGAAGATCCTGAATGGTAGATAGTATTCCTCCGGCTGGAGTTCCTATTTCCTGTCCGCCTAATCTTTTCGGCATATTCGGAACTTCTGAAAACTTAGCAGGTGTGCCGACATAAGCACTTGCAAAATTATTTCCTTTAAAAATATTTCCCGTTGAAGAATGAGTCATTCCTGCTTTTTTGAACAGTTCCAGAACATTCTCATCATATGACTTTCCGGATACTTTTTCCACAATCTTTCCAAGCGTATTAAATCCGTCATTGGAATAGAAAAAATCTGTACCGCTTTTAAACATCAGCTTTCCACCCATCAGGTTCAATCCTGAAGTATGATTGAGTAACTGATGAATCGTAATGTTTTCATATTCTTTGGTCTGGAATTCCTTCAGATATTTTGAAGCTTTATCCGTTACATTAAGTTTTCCCTGTTCCATCTGAAGCAGGATCATAACAGCAGTGAACTGTTTGCTTACAGATCCTATCGCAAAAATAGTATTGCTGTCAATTTTAGTTTTCCTTTTAAAATCCGAATAACCATTTTCTCTTCTATAAAGAGGAAGAGAGTCTTTAAAAACGGCAATGCTTCCATTGAAATGATACTTTTTGAAAGTGGAATCAAGCTGTTGTTCTAAAAGTGTTTTCTGAAAAGCTGCAATAGTAGAATCAACAATAGCTTTCTTGTCAACAGGAGCAATTTTAGGAGTTTCAGTGGTGCAGGAAAACAAAAAACAGAAAAGGGACAGGATAATAAAATTTTTGATCACAGGTGTTGTATTTTTTTAATGATGATTGATACTCTTAAAGATACTAAAATATCCAAAAGAGTAGTAAGGGAAGCAAATTGCGTGCTAGGATGAGGTACCGGAGCAATTTAATAAGGATTTAATCTATACTTGTGAAGTATTCGGTAAATATTTAACCTTATGAATGAAATCCCGAACGAAATGAAATAATAGATTGAAAAAGCCTGTGAAAGAATATTCACAGGCTTTTTTTATAGCAGATCACAAAACCAGAAAACGTATTCTCCATCTTCTTCATCAGGAGATGTTTTTGGTTTAGGATACGTTTTCTTTACTGTTTCTCCAATTTCAAACTGAATTGGATTTTTGAAAATCGGCCCATCAAAAGTAAAGGTATGAAATTCCCCATTTTCTCCGCATGGATCTACATTTTCAGGAAGATCATCAATGAATTTCTGATCAATAATTCGTCCGGCAAAGCTTTTATCAAGGTAAGATCCATTGACGCAGGTTACAATGGTTTTAAAGCCAAGATCTAAAAATTCATGGATGAGGTGGGAGGTATTTTGTTTCCAAAGAGGAAATACAGCTTTTATCCCGATGGTATTTAGTTGGTCTTCTCTGTATTTTCGCAGGTCTTCTAGGAAAATATCCCCAAAAACAGAATGAGTAATACCCTGAGCCTGTATTTCAGTCATTGTTTTACTCATAATTTGCTGGTATTCTTCCATGGATGGCTCTTTGGGAAGCTCCATTTTAATTAACGGAATTCCGAGGCTTTCTGCCTGTTTTTCTAAAAGAGAGACATGTACACCATGCATAGAAATTCTTTGAAACTCCTGATTGATGCTGGTAAGTAGTGTAGAAATTTCATATTGATCCTCCTGTAGTATTTTATAAAGGGCAAGGGCAGAATCTTTTCCGCTGCTCCAGTTGAATAAGGCTTTTGGTTTCATTTTTAACATAAAAATCTCTCAAAAATAGGGAGATTTTATGGTTAATACGACATGAAAAACTATACGATTAAAAATAAAAAACTCCTGAATAAATCAAGAGATTTTATTTACCAAGGAGATTTCCTTATTTTGAAACGGGCTTTCCATAGTTGTTTTGAGGGCTTGTAACATCCACTCTGTCTTTTTCTGCCTGATCCCTTTTTTGTAATTCTTCAACATTTCTAGCCATGTCGCTTTTATGAGAGTTATCTACAATAGGGGTTTTGCAAGAAGCTAATGCCACAAAGAGACCCAACACCGAAATAATTTTAATGCATGCTTTCATTCGAATTTTTTGAGGGCAAATATATAGGATCGGGTTAGCTTATTTTTAATTTTTAACAAACATTATAAATCAACCGGATAGAATTTAGAATTTTTTCACATAAAAAATAAAAAAACCTCAAAGATTTACTTTGAGGTTTTATATGAGAAATGTTTATTGTATCAATTTACATATTTCTTCTGTACTTACCACCTACTTCGAATAAAGCATTGGTAATCTGTCCTAAAGAACAGTATTTCACGGCATCCATCATCATTTCAAATAAGTTTTGCTGGTTGATGGCTGCATGCTGAAGTTGATTTAAAGCTTCTTCAGATTTGCCTTCATTCGCTTGCTGGAAGTTATGAAGAGATTCAATCTGTGCCTGCTTCTCTTCTTCTGTAGAACGGATAACTTCTCCCGGTAAAACGGTTGGTGAACCGTCTTTTCCTAAGAATGTATTTACTCCAATAATCGGGTATTCACCGGTATGCTTAAGCCATTCGTAATGCATAGATTCTTCCTGGATTTTTGAACGCTGATACATGGTTTCCATGGCTCCAAGAACACCTCCTCTTTCTGTAATTCTGTCGAATTCTGCATATACAGCTTCTTCTACAAGATCCGTTAATTCTTCAATGATGAATGATCCCTGAAGTGGGTTTTCATTTTTAGCCAATCCTAATTCTTTATTAATGATCAGCTGAATAGCCATGGCTCTTCTTACCGATTGCTCAGTAGGCGTTGTAATTGCCTCATCATAAGCGTTTGTATGAAGAGAGTTACAGTTATCATAGATTGCATAAAGTGCCTGAAGAGTGGTTCTGATATCGTTGAAATCAATTTCCTGAGCATGAAGAGAACGTCCTGAAGTCTGGATGTGGTATTTCAGCATCTGGCTTCTTTCGTCTGCGCCGTATTTTAATTTCATCGCTTTTGCCCAGATTCTTCTTGCTACACGCCCGATTACTGAATATTCAGGGTCGATACCGTTAGAGAAGAAGAAAGATAAGTTCGGTGCAAAATCATTGATATCCATTCCACGGCTTAAGTAATATTCCACATACGTGAAACCATTCGCCAATGTAAATGCCAGCTGAGAAACCGGGTTGGCTCCTGCTTCTGCAATGTGGTATCCCGAAATGGAAACAGAGTAGAAATTTCTTACTTTTTCTGTAATGAAATATTCCTGAACGTCACCCATTAATCTCAATGCAAATTCTGTAGAGAAGATACATGTATTCTGAGCCTGGTCTTCTTTTAAGATGTCAGCCTGAACTGTACCACGAACAGTAGCGATTGTTTTTGCTTTGATTTCCGCATATACATCTGCAGGAATCACTTCATCACCTGTTAATCCTAATAGCTGTAGTCCCAAACCATTATTGGATGGAGGAAGTTCACCGTTGTATTTTGGTCTTTCTAAACCTTTATCGTCAAATTTTTCCTTCAGCTTAGCTTCTACTTTAGCCTCTAAACCGTTTTCTTTGATATATTTTTCAACATTCTGATCGATGGCAGCATTCATGAAGAAAGCCAGCAGCATTGGTGCAGGACCGTTGATCGTCATTGAAACCGAAGTCAATGCATTCACAAGATCAAATCCGGAATACAATTTCTTAGCATCATCCAGTGTTGCAATAGAAACTCCCGCGTTCCCGATTTTACCATAAATATCTGGTGGTAAAGCCGGATCCTGACCGTATAATGTAACAGAGTCAAAAGCTGTAGATAAACGTTTTGCAGGCATTTCTGCAGAAACATAATGGAATCTTCTGTTAGTTCTTTCAGGACCTCCTTCTCCTGCAAACATCCTTGTAGGATCTTCTCCGGTTCTCTTGAACGGATAAATACCTGCAGTGTAAGGGAAGCTTCCCGGAAGGTTTTCCTGTCCTTTCCATTTGATCAGATCTCCCCAGTCATTGTATTTTGGTAATGCAATTTTTGGAATTCTTAAGTGAGATAAAGATTCAGTAGAAGTTTCAACCTTGATCTCTTTTCCTCTCACGAAATAAGAATAAAACTCTGCATGGAAAGCTTTTTTCGTATCGTCCCAAGTCTTTAGGAAGTCGATATTATCCTGTTGAAGTTCTTTTTCTGCTTTTTGATATTCAGCATCCAGAACGTCATTGGAAATGATATTTTTTACGCCTTCAATATGATACATTTTTCTGGCTAATTCTGCCTGTTTTTCAATATTGATGTCGTATTGTTTATTGTTTTCAACGATTTCAGAAAGGTAACGGACTCTTTTCGGAGGGATGATGGTTACTTCTTCTGTAATTTCCTGTTCTACAAAAGTTTTTAGATTTAATTCAGAGAATTTATCATTTACTTTTGAAACTAATCTGTTGTATAATTCTGTAGTTCCGTGATCATTAAACTGAGATGCTTTGGTTGCATATACCGGCATATCGTCTAATGGGCTTTCCCATAGTAAATGGTTTCTCTGGAACTGTTTTCTTACCGCCTGAAGTGCATCCAATGCACCACGTTTGTCAGATTTATTCAGTGCGACAAGATCTGCATAATCTAACATGTCGATTTTTTCCAGCTGTGTAGAAGCTCCATATTCAGGAGTCATTACATACATGGAAACATCTGCGAAATCAGAAACTTCTGAACCAGACTGCCCGATTCCTGAAGTTTCAAGGATGATTACGTCCGGATGAGCCAGTTTCAGGACATTCAGTGCAGAGTGAATGAAAGGAGAAACAGAAACGTTGTTTTCTCTGGTAGCCATAGAACGCATATAAACTCTTGGATCATTGATCGCGTTCATACGGATTCTGTCTCCCAATAAAGCACCTCCGGTTTTCTTTTTCGAAGGGTCAATGGAAATAATAGCGATTTTTTTATCAGTATTGGAACGTAAGAAACGTCTTACCAATTCATCTGTTAAAGAAGACTTACCCGCACCTCCGGTACCTGTGATACCAATAATCGGAATGGTTAAATCTTTAGATTTTTCGTCGATTGCTTTTACAAGTTCAGGTTTTTCTTCTGAAAAGTTTTCAACGGCTGAGATGATCTGTGCAATGCTTGAAGGGTTTTCAAAGCTGATATCGTCAAGATCTTTTGCTGTAACATCTTTTCCTGTAGCAAAATCTGATCTGTGTACCAGATCATCAATCATTCCCTGAAGTCCAAGCTCACGGCCATCATCCGGAGAATAAATTCTGTCGATTCCATAAGACATCAGATCTTTAATTTCTTCCGGAAGAATTACACCGCCACCGCCGCCAAAAATTTTGATCTGAGGTGAATTTTTTTCTCTCAAAAGGTCGTAGATATATTTGAAATATTCATTGTGACCTCCCTGATATGAAGTTAATGCAATTGCATTGGCATCTTCCTGGATGGCTGTGTTTACAACTTCCTCTGCTGATTTATCGTGTCCTAAGTGGATCACTTCGCATCCTGTTCCCTGAATAACACGACGCATAATATTGATCGCAGCATCATGCCCATCAAATAATGAGGCAGCAGTTACGATTCTTACCTTGTTGGTTGGAGTATATTTTTGGGTTTCCATAAAAAATTCTAGACAGTTTCTAAGTTCTCAAATATAGTAATAAAATGAAAACCTTGACTTGTAGGTTAATGTTTTGATTTTTAAATGTTTATAATAATTGTTTTTTGAATCTTACAGACTTTGTCAGAGGTTAGGTCTGTATTTTTCAGATTATTACGCTATTCCCTAAAAATATAAATGTCGGCAGAACAGAATCTGCCGACATTTTCTCCCCGGCCTAAGCCTGAAGTTGGGTCTTTATTTCAGGGAAAATTT
The DNA here is from genome assembly GCF_003663845.1 of Chryseobacterium sp. 7. Taxonomy (NCBI): domain Bacteria; kingdom Pseudomonadati; phylum Bacteroidota; class Flavobacteriia; order Flavobacteriales; family Weeksellaceae; genus Chryseobacterium; species Chryseobacterium sp. 7. The sequence continues at coordinate 4,192,727 of NZ_RCCA01000001.1, read as the reverse complement.
CCTGTTTTATTATTTTTCTGAGAAAAGTGTTTTTCTTTTGCTGTCCAGTCCCCAGTTCAAACCTAAGAATGAAATGAGATTGTCTTTATCGCCATAATTTTTTCCGAAAGCAGCATTAATATACACACTGTCAGATACCTTATAGTTGATGATTCCGTTGGAACGATAAGTGTTATCCAAGTCACTGCTTCTGTAAATGAATTCATAGCCAATAGAGAATTTATTATAAACAAGCTCTATTTTTCCACCAAAATCATAATTGTTGGTTTTGCTGAACCCGTTGGCAATATCATAAACTGTTTTGTCCTGCATATATCTTGCAACGGCATAGAAATTCAATCTTTTTTCAATCTTTGAAGCTTCTGTAGGAGTTTCTTTGATCATTACTTTGGGTTTTTCATTCTTTTGATTTTCGACTGCCTTTTGTTCTTCAGTTGGTTTTGGCTTTTGATTTTTCCTTTCCAGATTGATTCCGGAACTCATCGTCATCCAAACTCCGAATTTTCCGAATTGATTATTTTTAAACTGGTTATCTAAAAAGAAAGTACTGTAGGCCGAAGCAACATCTAATTGAAAAGCAGGTTTTTCGTCAAGGTATTTTTTATAATTTTCGGTTTCGTCAATGAATTTTTTATATTTTCCGGTTTTGTAATAATCTGTTACAAATTCGTCGTATGCCTTTTCAATTTTTCCGATTTTTTCATCATTGCTATCACTAGATAAGTTTATATCTATAAACTTTTTTGATGTTTCAAATTCTTTCTGGATGCTAGTTAACATCTCTGAGATGATATCATTCGAAGCGACAATATCAGCTATATTTTTCTTATTTCTTATCTTAAATATAGTTGTTCGCAAAGAAAAAGATACCGATGGATTTTCTGTGTTAAGATTTTCAATTTTATAATTTCTCAGAAAGGCAAAGGAGAATGAAACGTTTTTGGCTTCACTGAAGATGTTATTCTTATGCTTATCTTCATTATTTACATCTTTAATGGTTTTAATGCCGGCATATTTCAATGCATTCATTTCCGTTAAAGGAAATAAATGGGTTGGGGTAAGTTCTACCGCATAGGCATTGGGAAGACCTTCATTTTCGCTGAATGAATTCACAATACTGGTCATGAAAGCCTTTTTTGATTTTGGAGTTTCCAAATCAGAGCTTGCTAAACCGAGGAGCATTACACTTGGTGCATTGGAAAGTTCCAGTTTGTTTAATTCTGCAGTAATTTCTTTGTTTTGGGAAAATAGCAATGTTATTCCAGTCACCAAAGCTGTTAGTATTAATAACTTTTTCATAGCTTAAGTTTTATGAATTTATAAACAGGATAGCTCTTCTTGTCGGCTAAGTCTTCAACTTTTTTACCTTCAAAAGGGTTGAAATGAAAGTTCTTGGCAGGAATTTGAGGGAATTCGAATTTTATTCTGCATGTATTGATTAAGATCTGCAGATGGTTAATCTGCATATTAATATTGAAAGATGTTGCGAAAAGTAATTTATCAGATGTTAAATCTACTTTTGGTATGGTAAATGAAAATTTATCATCATTTAAATTATTGTCTTCTATCCATTTTTCATTAACGATAAAATGAGGGTCACCAAATTGTGTATTAGAACTGATTATTACGTTCACTTCCACATTGTTTTCTGTGAATTGCGCAATTTTTACTGTTGTTTTTGGAATCTTTTTCATGTCTATTGTTTTTTTGGTTTGTAATTTTTTTCAAAACCTGATCGTTCATTTTCAATACCTTTAAAATAAGTATGATGATTTTTCAGCTTTTGATTCTATTTCAAATTTAGAATTTGTAATATTTCTTGTCAATTACCTTTTCGGGTAATATTGTAATGATACAACCTGGATTATTCTGAAATGAAAATCTTTTTAACTTAACCTTCAATTCAATAATTAAATGGGGAAAACGATTCTGCACCCCGATTAAAATCTCTATTTTTGCAGCATATTTTTACAGACATGCAAAAAGCTTTGATGTATTTCGCTTTAGGAACAGTAGTAAGTTTCCTGATCAATTATTTTTTATAAGTTCGGAAAATATCGCGCTGGATATTTATTATGCCTTCGCCTTCGGTTCTGCCTGGGGAATTGCTTATTATCTGGATACTCCTGATTTCGCCTTGCCTAAAAAATTAATTCTTTCATTTGTAGCAATGGGAGTTCTGGTACTTATTGGTGCTTTAATTTTTACTCTTGAACTGGCCATTCCGTCTATTCTGAAATTTTCAACCGTTTTTGTTGCCTATTATTTATTTGCAAGCTTCAGGGGGAATAAATCCCTTAGAAACTAAATTAATGCAGCATAATAAAGCTTAGGTACATCAATACCATAAACATCAGAATCAATCCGATATAATTGATAATAAATAATACGGAACCTTTCAGAATACTGATTCTTTTTTTTGTTTCATATACCCTGTGATGGGCTACAAAGAAATAAACTGTCATATAAAGCCCTAGTCCTAAGCAGGCTAAGACATATAGTAAGGTAAGCAAGCTGCTGCTGGGTAAAAAGCTTACAATTTTTTCTCCTACTATAAATACCAGTATCGCTAATAATAAAAATGAGAAATAGTGAAGGGTAAATATACCATGATCAAAATACCACCATTTTTTCTTGTTGTGAAACACCCATAAAAAGAAGGCAAATATTGGCAGATAAACAAACAGCGCTTTCGGAATGGTGTGGATAAAATTTTCTTTATACTTTTCCCAAATCTGATTCTTGCTGTATCCGTCCTCCTTCAATTCAAATACTTTCCCTGCAATAGGTCTCATGATAGTATAAATCCCGGTATCATCCTTCGCCATAATAGAGTCATACTGTTTCATGGAGTAAGCATGCATAATGGATGCTTCTTTAGGATCAAACGTGCTGTCGAAAAGCTCGTCTCTTTCTTTTCCATCCTTTATCTTCAAAGTATCATCCTCCAGTGCTTTTTGAGCTGCATTAACGGTTTCATGTGACAAAACTCCTCCTTTTTGTAAATCTTTTACAATGTCTTTGGAGACTTCTTTTTGTTTTTTTGCTTTTTCTTCGGTTTTAGCTTTGCTTGGCTTTTCTTCTTCCTCTTTGGCATGTGGTAAAACATTGGGAAGGAAGAATGTAAGGAAACTTATAAATATATAGAGTTTTACAGGTGCCACATATAATTGTCTTTTACCAGCAAGATATTCTTTAGTAAGTAATCCCGGTTTGGTAAACAGATATTGTATGGTTCTCCAGAACTGGCCATCATAATGGGTAAAATCTTCAATGAAATGAGTAAACAGAAAATGAAAAGGCTGTCTGCTTTCAATATTTTCCTGTCCGCAGTGTGGGCAGAATCTTTCTTCAACCTGGTGTCCGCAGTTTAGGCAGGTTTTGTCTTCTCTTAGTTTTCCGTGGCTCATGGATTAGGGAATATGATTAGCGCAAATATAATTATTTCAATGAAATTATAATTATATCTGTATGTTTTACGGAAATCTTTAAAGTAAATTTAATAAAAGAAAGAGTTGAGGGAAAAAACTCTTTGCTGCTTCATTGGTGTTTTTAGAATCTTCGAAGTGTTTTTTTCATCGGAACATTTGTTCGCAAGATATATGCCAAATTGTAATTAATGTTAAAATCTATTGATAGAGGGGTGTATGGGATAGATTATATAGATTAAATAAAATATGTTTTTGGGTTACAAAAATAATTTGTACCTTTGCACACCCTTTTAGGGGTAAATTATGTTTAATCTTTAACTAAAACGTGTGAATACATTAAGTTACAAAACTGTTTCAGCGAACAAAGCTACTGCTAATAAAGAATGGGTTGTGGTAGACGCTGAAGGACAGCCGTTAGGAAGACTAGCTTCTACGGTTGCAAAGATTTTGAGAGGTAAGCACAAAACGAACTTTACACCTCACGTAGATTGTGGTGATAACGTAATCGTTTTGAATGCTGGGAAAATTACGCTTTCCGGAAATAAGTGGGCTGATAAGACTTACATCTGGCATACAGGATATCCTGGAGGACAGAAGTCTATGACTGCGGCTGAACTTCAAAAGAAAGATTCTTTAAAGGTATTAGAGAAATCTGTAAAAGGTATGTTGCCTAAAAACAGATTAGGAGCTGCTATCCTTAAGAACCTTTACTTATATGAAGGAACTGAGCACAAACATGAAGCTCAACAGCCTAAAACAATTAATGTTAACGAATTTAAATAATTAATTATGTCTATAGTTCACAAAATCGGAAGAAGAAAAACTTCTGTAGCTAGAGTTTATGTAAAACCAGGTTCTGGTGTTATTACAGTAAACGGTAAAGATGCTAAAGAATATTTCTCTACAGACGTGATGGTTTACAAACTAAACCAACCGTTTATCCTTTCTGAGACTGTTGGTCAGTATGATGTTACCGTAAATGTTTTCGGTGGTGGAAATACGGGTCAGGCAGAAGCTATCAGATTAGGTATTTCAAGAGCTTTATGCGAGATCAACGCTGAGTTCAGATTAGCATTAAAGCCTGCTGGTTTACTTACAAGAGACGCAAGAATGGTGGAAAGAAAGAAGCCAGGTCAGAAAAAAGCAAGAAAGAGATTCCAATTCTCAAAACGTTAAGATTTCTCGTTGGCAGATGGCTTATGGCTATTGGCTACAGAAATGTATTAAATTTTTTTTTAACTTAATCTCGGCGAAAAGCCAATTGCCAAAAGCAAAAAGCAAACCGCCAATTGCCCGTTACGTTTAGCATCCAAACGCTTCTCCCATCTAAAGAAGTTGTTGATTGTTTAAAAGACGGAAAGTAAACTAACAAAAACAGAAAACATGGCAAAAGCAAATGTAAAAGACCTTTTAGAGGCTGGTGTACACTTCGGTCACATGACTAGAAAGTGGAACCCAAATATGGCTCCATACATTTTTATGGAGAAAAACGGTATTCACATTGTAGACTTACATAAAACAGCAGTTAAATTAGATGAAGCGTGCAGCGCTTTAGAAAAATTAACTTCTGCAGGTAAAAAAGTTCTTTTCGTAGCTACTAAGAAACAAGCGAAAGAAGTGGTTGCAAAACATGCTTCAGAACTTAATATGCCTTATATTACTGAAAGATGGCCAGGTGGTATGCTAACGAACTTCGTTACGATCAGAAAGGCTGTAAAGAAGATGAACTCTATCGACAAAATGAAAAAAGACGGTACGTTCGAAACTTTATCTAAAAAAGAAAGATTACAGGTTGACAGACAAAGAGCTAACCTAGAGAAGAACTTAGGTTCTATCGCTGACATGGTGAGACTTCCATCTGCTGTATTTGTAGTTGATATCTTAAGAGAGCACATCGCGGTAACTGAAGCTAAGAAACTTGGTATTCCAGTTTTCGGTATCGTTGATACAAACTCTGACCCTAGAAAAGTTGACTTCGTTATCCCAGGAAACGATGATGCTTCTAAGTCTATTGATATGATCCTTAGCGTAGTTTCTGAATCTATCAAAGAAGGTCAGTCTCAAAGAAAAGCTGATAAAGAAAAATCTAAAGAAGAAGGAGAAAAAGTATCTGCTGATACAGATGCTGATTTCGATGCAGAATAATTGAAGATTTTCTTTTATATAGGAAAAACGCTGGATTTTGATCCAGCGTTTTTTTATTGGTGATAACTAAAGCTTTTTATTAATAAAAAATAAAAACCCACAGAATTCTGCGGGCCGTATTTTAATTTGAAAGTTTTATAGAATAAGAAGTTGTGACAAACTTTGTAGACTGATAAGCCGAGTTACAAACAACTCCGGATAATCTGTAATTCTGATTTTTAGGAACCATTGTATATCCTATTTTTCCGGCACCAATAGGGATTTTCTTAAAGAAATTACCTCCGCTTACCGTAAGCACCATATTACATGAAGATTTGTTTTCTACCGAAATAGAGGTTCTGGGATTCTTAGGATCATCACTGTTAAGAAGATCATTAAGAACATCAGCTGTTTCCGGTTTATAGGTTTTTATCAGTTCACTATATTCTCTTTCCGTGTTGGCACTGTTTCCTGCATTGCTGGTTGGGTAAGGGTAGGAGGTCCTTCCCGGGTAGCTGCCATAATTTACATTACAACTGGCAAGAATCAATGAAATTCCGGCAAAAACGAACAGTTTTCTCATCCTATTTTACTTTTTGATTTTTGTTTTTTCGGAGACTTTTCCGGTGTTGGCTCCTTTTGGGCAGATTTCACTTCTGTTTTGGAGGATTGATTCGGATTCTCTATCGTTACAAATATACTTTTTTTAATGTCTTTCAGTGAGGAATATTTCATATCGCAGATATTGCTGTTGAGCGTATATGAATCCTTTTTAAGGACAATGAAGTTTTCTGCACGGGCTGGAACAGCAAGGTTGTAAAACTCTTTTCCTTCTATTCGCAGGACGATATTGCAGTCTGAATTATTCTTGAATAAAAGAATAGCCTCATTGCGGTTAATATCCTCATTAAACATGGCATTCAGGAGCTTCACTGTTTTTTCCTTGTGTTGTACGGAGGTTTCAGCAATGAGCTTCTTAAATTCTTCAGCATCATCCGAATTAGGATTTCTCAAAGCACTTTTCGGGATATCCGCAATTACAGGCCTTGCTTCCATAGGTTTGGCTGTACGGGCACCTTTTGTCCATTCGGAGTTTTTTAAAGCAATAAGCTTAGGTTTCAGTACGCTCTTTTTAGGATCGTCAGGGTGTGCGTTCTTCAGGTATTCTTCAATTTCTTTAATGTTTGTGCTTTTTAAAATGTCTTTACTGCCTTTTTGAGCCTGTATAAAGTTGGGAATAAGAAATGTGAAGAATAGAATCGTTAAAAAATTTTTTTTCATCAGGTTGTTCTATTTCATCAGCTGATCCGGAATTTAATGTAAGTAATCGTTTTTCCTTTTGCCGAGAATAGCTCTTCATAATACGTTTTGATGTCTCTCAAATGTTCCGTATTAGGATCATATTCAGGGGCACCATAGATATCATGGTGAGCAGAAATAATCTCATAGCCTGCACCCTGTAAATATCCAAGGGTATACCCATGCAGAAATTCTGAATCGGTTTTCAGGTGAATAATTCCTCCTGGCTTCAGGAACTTCTTATAACGGTTTAAAAAGTCCGGATGTGTTAATCTGTGTTTTGTTCTTTTGTATTTTATTTGTGGATCCGGGAACGTAATCCAGATTTCGTCTACCTCATTTTCAGCAAAGAAATAATCTACAAGCTCTATTTGTGTTCTTAAAAAAGCCACATTCGTCATGTTGTTATCTACAGCTTCTTTAGCACCAAACCAAAATCTGGCCCCTTTAATATCAACTCCGATAAAGTTTTTTTCAGGGAATGTTTTTGCCAGTCCTACAGAATATTCTCCTTTACCACAGCCCAATTCCAATACAATCGGATTGTTGTTTTTAAAGAAATTGTCTCTCCATTTTCCTTTAAGTTCGAAACCATTTAAAGCATCTTCTCTTGTTGGTTGGATTACATTTGGTAATATTTTGTTTTCTGCGAATCTTGCTAATTTATTCTTGCCCATTGAGTTATAAAATGAGTGCAAAAATAGTGAAAATTTATGGAGTATCTCGGTCTTTTTGGGGTAAAAGACATAGAGATAATTCGTTTATGATGGAAATTATTGACCTCCTAAAGCTACCATAATGGCCCTTTCAATAGTTTTTTGTGAAGCATATTGAGCCCCACAAACAAGGCTGGTGAAAAGATATTGACCTTTCTCAATAACGATGGAGCTTTCACCCTGGGCTGGTACAGCAAGTCTGTATTTGGTATTCCCTACACCTTCCATTCTTACAATGATGTTACAGTCAGATTTATTTTGAATCATTATAATAGCATCCTTAGTATTAGGGTCGTTATCAAATAAGGAGTTAAGGATTTTTACCGTTCTGTTTTTATGTTCTACAGGGGAAACTGCCATCAGCATATTGAATTCTTCTGCTTCGGCGTTCGGAACGGCAGCATTTGCAGCGGTGTTTACTACATAGGTATTTTGAGCTGTACTTGGGGTGTACACTGTAGTAGACTGTTTTGCCGCCAGTTCAGCCTTATATTTAGCAATCTGTTTCTGCTTGATGATAGCATTCATTTCATCGAAGGTGATCTTTGTGGAAGGTCTTCTTCTCAGCATGGCCAGCATTTCCTGCATGTCTTTTACCTTCTGATCGGCAGGATGTGCATTTTTGATATATTCTTTCATCATTTCCATTACCCTTGGCTTCAGAACAGATCTTTTGGGGTCATCGGGATGGGCATCTCTTAAAAAAGCATTGATTTCGTAGATGCTCTTACTTTTTAAAATATCAGTATAGTCTTTCCCTTTTTTTTGGGCAGACACAGCAACAAAAAACATAGAACAAAGAAGTAAAAGTACTTTTTTCATTAATTAATATTAAATTAAAAATTCGGTGCTTCTCTTTTAATTTGCTTTCTGGGTTGGGTTAGTTTTTATTGGATAACGAAATACCAGTGTTTTTATTTTAAACACGTGTTTGTTAGATAAAATTAAACATATTTTTGAATATCAGAGAATAATACGCTGTTAAAATTAAATAATTTGTAGTAAACACATAAAAAAAATAATACGTTGGGAGGTACGGTAACAAAAAAATCCATGTGTTTTACATGGATTTTATATGTTATTTTCTAGTTATTGCTTACTACTTCCTGCAGGTGGGAACTTCTCAATCTTTTCTGATAAATAGGCATATATTTTTCAATAGGAACCTTTATTGCTTCAAAATTTCCAGCCAATACATACGCCTGAACATTTTCCGAAGTGTACACGAACTGAAGGAAATTATCAATTAGGTTTTCAGGGATTTTAAACTTAGCAAAGTAATCTTTCCCTAAATAATTTTTAATCTGGGCAATAGAAGTGTTCATCCTCTCGTAAGCCTGGTAACGTTGTTTTTTCTTTCTCTCGCCGGAAAGAATATCGTAGATGCTTTCAAGGCTAAAGGTAAGTCCGCCATCCCGTAATCCGGCAACGGGAAGTTCCGGAGGAGTTCCGTCGCCTTTGGGTTCCGGAAGACCAATTACTTTCTTAAGTGCATAAGCTTTATCTTCTTTTCTTAAAGAGTTTACGTCATACCGGAGATTTCCGGTAGGCTTGAATCTGCTGAGTACAATTTCCTGAATTTCATAATAGGCAATTTTCAGCTCAACCAGATTCTTTTGCTGCATGGTTTGAGGAGTCAGTTTGATATCTTTTCTCTCGGTAACAATAGACGTAAAACGGATCACATCCCCAATATTGGCCGGGATTGTAAAATTACCATTGTAGTCCGTAAGAACGGTTTTTTGAGTATTCAGATTCGTAACATATACCTGGTTGAGATATAAAATAGAGTTGTCTCTCAGAAATACCTCTCCGGAATATATTTGTGCATTAATTTTTGCCAGAAAAACCAATAGCAGCAGAGTAAACAGTTTCTTCATATAATGCGCAAAATTACATAGAAATAAAGCAATTCTGCCTAATTAGATGATGAATAGTGGTTAAAGTTATATTAAACTTTAAGATTTAATTGTTAAGGAGTGTTAGAAATCTAAGAATAACCTAAAAAAGAATGAAAGAGAATAAAGAAGCCGGAAGAAAAATATTGTAAGCTTAATACCTTTTTTCCGGCTTTCTCTTTTTTTATCTGTGTTTTACAAGCAGCCAGCTTGAATATTTTACAGTGAGCGTAGAACCATATTCTGTCCAGGTAATGAAATACCAGTAGGTTGCTGTAGGAACATATCTTCCGCCAACTCTTCCGTCCCAGGTGAACCTGTTTTCCGGAGTTCCTCTGAATACTTCTGCACCATATCTGTCAAAGATTCTGAATACAAGATTGTCATTGGCCATTAATGCAGAATAGTCTATTCCTTCATTGTAGCCGTCTCCGTTCGGGGTAATAGTATTGATGAGATTGATGATGGCAAAAGGCTTTTTCACCTCTTCGCACATTTTAGAGTCTCTTACAAATACATTGTGCGCGCCTCTTGGTACATTGGTGAAGACGTTGGAACTTTGCCATAGTACACCATCTAAAGAATATTCATAAGGAGGGGTACCGCCGGTCACTCCAACTTTTACCGTAGTTCCATCTATTTCAATAGAAGTAATCATAGGAAGCGGCAGTTCTGTGACATTTACATACTGTTTGTAAACACAGCCATTAAATGTAAGTTCTACCCAATAACTTCCGGGTGCAACATTGGTGATGGAAGGGGTAGTGGCTCCTGTACTCCATAAATATCTTTCGAAACCAGGTCCTGCATCTAATGTAGTGGTGGTTTTGGGGCAAATGGCTTTATCTACTAGTATATCAGATTTTTTAGGAACTTTAATATTGATGATTAGAGTTCCTACTTCCGGACATACTCCATTTTTTTCAAAACGGATATAATAAGTCTGGGAAGTGATAATATTAACGGGCGATGAAACGATATTTACATTGTTCTGAGCATCTGATAATGTTGCATGAAAAGTGTAGGTCACATTCGGATCCAGTGTAAACTGAGGGATAAACTGAGCTAAATTGACACTTTTTGTTCCATCCAGATCATCATCACAAACACTTTCTGTAACGGTTTTGGTGATCAGTGTAACTTTAGCCCCAATACTGAATTGTAAAGGTTTGATCACGCTGGCGCATCCATCCGGAGAATCTACCCTGATATAAATAGTAGTGGCGGCAGTATAGCTCCAGATGTTAGGAAGGGTATTCGTATTTCCGGCATTGGCATCTGCAAGGGTTGCATAATATCTTACGTTGGTAAAATAATTTGGATTATTCAGTACAATAGGTGTGACATTGGAAAGGATGACAGTAACTGTACCATCCAGATTATCATCACAGAAAGTACCATTGTAGTTATCCAGAACAATCGCTTTATTAAATAATGATAATGTGATTTGTGCAATACTTTTACAGCCGATATTGTTTTTTACAACGGCATATACAATAGTTCCATTGGGTGCATTGTATGCTGTTGTATTGGTAATCAATGCTGCTGCATTTTCATTCTGAGCATCCAAAAGGGTAGGATAATAGGTAATCGTAACCGGAGAATTGCTAGTAACGTTGGCTGTAGTCAGGTTGAATGTTCCCTGCCCATTAATGTCGCAGGCAAATAGTGTGGTGTTCATTACCGTAAGTGCCTGGATGTTGACGGTAACGGTTACCGTTTCACAATCCGGGAAGTCCGGATCATTGCCGCAGAATGTATACGTGAATGTATCTGTTCCTGATGTCCCGGGAGTATTTACAGTATAAGTAATCACCCCAGTTGTGGCATTTATTGTGGCTGTTCCAAGTGTAGGAGCTGTTGTAATAGCTACTGTATTGGGGGCAGTGGTTTGTGTAGAGCTGCTTAATGTAGGCGTTATGGTCTGCGATGTACAGACATTGTAGGTCTTAGTGCTTAGTTTTGTGCAGTTCAGTACTTTAAATTGTTCCGTTACTAAAGGAGCACAGCTTCCCATTGTAACAGAACAGGTATAATATCCGGGCAGCGTAGGGGTGATGGTAGATGTTGTAGCTCCGGGAACAACGGATCCGTTTCTATACCATTGATAAGTATCATAGATAAGAGGATCTACCGTAAGAACAATCCCCGGAATACAGCCGCTTCCTGATTGTAAAATCACAGGCTGCGTAGGGAAACCGGCGAAGAATCCTCCATATCCTACCGCATCACTTCCTGCTGTTATTCCTGCCATAATCGCTTTGTCCGAAACAACGGTGATGGTTCCCGTTACGTTGGGAATTCCGTAGGTAACCCAATTGTTAGTTCCGGTCATGTTGTAAGGTCCTGTTATTGCAAGAGGTGTGGCACTGTTTACGGTAACGTTGGCGCCTCTTTCTGTAATAAGATTCAGCTTTGTCGGAATATTCAGAACTCCTCCGATATTACCATTGGAGTGAACAAAATTTTCATTAATCAATCCTAATTCATTAATCTGTTTCGGAAGATAACAGTTCAGCGCAGGAATAAAGTTGAATCCTCCGGTTGCCGTTTCATTTCCAGAATTGGAATCTCCGGCCAGAATCTGATATACATAAGCATTCTTTGATGTTTTTACATATAAATTATAATGCCCGTTTCCCTGAAGGATATATTTTGAATCAGGTATAACATAATATTTTCCTGCATTGATAGTGGCTATAGGAGGAATTTCATTATTAACAAAGATCTGGGTATTGTCTTCCGTAGCAATAACAACTGCTCCTTCCATATTAGAACCGATAGGCCCATTACCTTTTACCAGAGCGAATTCATTCCCGAGTCTGTTGACTGGCACTGCCTGATCCATCAAAATATCTGAGCTGGAGGGGAAGTTTCCGGCATATTGCCCGTTGAAATTTCCATTAGTAACATTCACAGGTTTATTGGCGACAATTTTTGAACCAATAAATCCATCAAAATTTCCGGTTATATCTCCAATTCCGTCAATAATGTAAGACTGCCCTTTATTTAGCGTGAAAGTCATTGTAGGGTTGGCAGCTCCTGTCATCCCGTTAGAAAACTGAACGGTAGGGCTGTATCCGGAAATAGTAACGGTGGTATTGTCCTGAGTTGCCAGTACACTGGTCATGAAGTTCAGGATATTGTTGCTTACCGTAATAGGGGCAGAAGCGGCGTAGAATGTATTTCCTGTAGAAGGAATTCCTTTTGAAGTAATAATTTCCGCATGGTTGAATACCGAGAACCTTAGGTTGGCATAAAAAGGAAATTCCGCTTTAAGATATAATCCTTTGGTGGTAGGAGTAAACAGATCTGTCTGCTGTGTGGTAATAATATAATTCCTTAAAACATCAAATTTCTGGGGATTATTTTTGCTGATATTCACCGTTCCGATCAGAACGTTATTGTTATAAATATTGACAGGAAAAGGGGTAGTTCTGCTGGTGGATAAATACAGTTTCTGATAAGGATTGGGTGCACCCGTCCTGTCTACCATCGGAGCAAACCAGTGCTCACGGTCCAATTGGGCGAAGGTAGAGGTGAAAATATAAAATATAAATAAAAAAGATAGAATTTTCTTCATTCAGTATTAGTATTTATCGCAAATTTAATAATAAAAAGCATTGAATGCTTGAAAATATAATAAAAATGCTTTGATTTTAAACCCGAAGCTTTTAAAAATTTATATCTGGATAAAAAATAAGCCACGATTATTAAAATCGTGGCTCATCAATATAGTTTTAAACTAATTATTACTCTCTGTTTTTAACAAGAATCCAACCTGTATATTTTATTGGAGTCTTTTCTTTGTTGGATTCATTCCATGTGATATGATACCAGTATGTTCCTGTTCCCAGCTTTTTATCAAAGTGTTTTCCGTCCCATCTGTAGTTGTTGAATTTATTTCCGGTAAATACCATATTTCCATATCTGTCATATACTACGAAGCTCAGGTTTTCTTTGTAAGCAAGTTCACTGTAATCTATATAATCATTTACGTTATCTCCATTAGGTGTAATGGCATTTAATAAATTAGGAATTGTGATTTCTACCGAACTAGGGGTACAGTTATAGAAATCTTTTACATAAAAAGTATGCTGTCCTCTGCTTAAACCTGTGAATACATTTGAATCCTGCCAGTTAGCCGTTCCGTCAACCGCATATTTGAAAGGAGCTTTACCTCCGCTTACGATTACCGTTGCGGTATTGTTGTTGATCTCAATAGTTTGGATTACCGGATCTTCTACTTTTTTCACTTTTACCGTTTGGGTAAGGAAACATCCGTTTTTACCAAGTACTACGGTGTATTCTCCCACACCTACATCTCTGATGCCTGAAGTAGTAGCACCTGTACTCCATTGGTAAGAATCATATCCTGAACCTGCATCCAGGTTAGTTTTTGCATCCATACAGATGTATTGGTCTACAAGGATTGGAGATTTTTTGATTGGAAGTACAATTAATTCAATTTTTGCATTTGCTGTACATCCTTCAGCAGTGGTTACTTTCACATATACAAATCCTCCGGTTGACGGGAAGTTGGTAGGTGTTGTAATTTCGTTGATCCCTGCTGTAAGATCATTTAAAGTACGATAATATTTTTTAGTAACTGCATTATAGTCTGTTACTTTAGCTTTTGTAAGATCAAAATAAGCATAAGGATCTACATCATACCAGCATGCCTTAATAGAAGTATCTGTTACAATGAACGGTACTACAGTAAGGTTTAATGTTACCTGCTCACAATCTGTAAACTCTACAGAGTTTCCACAGAATTTGTAAATAATTTTATCTGGTCCTAAATATCCAGGGTTAGGTGTGTAAGTGATGGTTCCGTTCGGATTTACTACAGCTGTTCCTTTTGTAGGCGGAGTTAAAATTACTACTGTACTTGGTACCACCGTCTGAGTGGAAGAAGTAAATGTAGGGGTAATAATTTTAGTAGAACAAGCGTTAAGAGCCTGTGTAGTCTCTTTTAAACACATTTGTACTTTATAGATAGGTGTGGTAACAGGAGGACATGTTCCCATTGTTACTTTTACCGTATAATTTCCAGATTGTGTAGGAGTGTAAGTAAAAGAAGTTGCCCCTGAAATGGCTACTCCTTCACGGTACCACTGGTAAGTTTCATATCCGTCATCCAATTCAAGAACAATTCCCGGTACACATTCTCCTGTTTTTTTAGCAATTACAGGGATTGATGAGAATCCGGCAAAGTAGCCTCCGTATCCTGCAGAGCTATATCCTCCGTTGATACCTGCTGTTACAGCTTTTGTAGAAGTAATATTGATGTTCCCAGTTACGCCTGTTATTCCATAGGTTACCCAGTTTGTATTTCCTGTTACCGGATAAGGTCCGTCTGTTGCTGCGATAGGTCCGCCGTTTAACAATACCGTTGCCCCTGTCTCTGTCAAAATATTTAATTTGATCACCAGGTCACTAGGGGTTGAACTTGCACCTCCTGATCCAAGAGGCATTTCATTAATTTTCCCGATCTCATCAATCTTCCTTGGAAGGAAACAGTTCAATGGCGGGATATAGTTGAATCCATTGGTAGCATCACTTGCTAATATTCCGATGAATTGGTATAAATATACATTTTTGGTTGTAGAAATGAACATGTTTGAATGTCCTGAAGTACCCTGGGCTACATAGCTGGTTTCATTAATTCTATACCATTGTCCGGCATTAAGAGTGGCAACAGCAGTACTTCCGCCATTTAAAAATACCTGAGTGTTATCTTCAGTGGCCACAATAAGACCTCCCTCCATATTTAAAGCAGGAGCAGTAGATCTTGTTTTTACCATGGCAAAAGTATTTCCAAGTCTATCCACCGGTACAGACTGATCCAAAACCGGATCACTTCCTGTTGTAGTGGCAGAAAAGTTAGCATTACAGCTTCCGTTGGTAAGCGTTATCGGCTTGGTAGCAACTATTTTTGCACCAATAAAACCTGTTTTGTTCCCAGACTGAGATCCTGATCCTGCAAGAATGAAAGATTGACCTTTCTGTAATGTAAAGGACTGGGTATTACCAGTAGGAGATCCGTTAATAAAAACTACTCCGGCAGTTGCGTCCCATGATACGGTTACGTCTGTATTGTCTTCAGTAGCTAGTACCCCTGCAGTAAAGTTTTGAATACTGCTGGTATTTGTATTGGGGGCCGCAGCCACAAAAAATGTTTTTCCAATTCCGGCTTTTCCTTTACTGGTAATTACTTCCCCGTGAACACTTTGGGCAAGTCTTAAGCTACAGTAAAAAGGTTTGGCTGCTTTTAAATACAGTCCTTTATTACCCACATTGAATGCTTCAGTAGTGGTAGCTGTAGAAACAAGGCTGTTGTCTACCTTATAGGTCTGCGGACTACCTTTACTGATGGTAACCGTAGTAACTACAGCATTATTGTTATAAATGGTTACATCAATGGGAGTCAATGAATCAGTAGAAAGGTATAGCATATTGGTATACCCTCCGGCACTGTCAAAATAAGGAGCAATCCAGTGCTCGGTATCCCTTTGTGCAAAGAGTGGATTAATTGTCAAAAAAATTAATACCAAACTGAGTAGAAATCTTTTCATGTGTATGGAATTAGGATTTCTACAAAATTAAAATAAAAAATGAAATACTTTTAATAAAATTTAAATAAATGTTAAAAAGTTATTCCCGATTTTTAATTAAAAGCCATCCTGAGTATGAAACTGGTAATTGGGTATCTGGCTCAATCCACTTGATAATATACCAATATGTTCCCGTTGAAAGATTTCTTCCATTGGCTGTTCCATCCCATATATAATTCTTGTCAGAAGACTTATAAACAGTGGTCCCATAGCGGTCTGCCACCTCAATAGTGACATTTTTTTTGATTTTTAATTCAGAATAATTCAGAACATCATTGATTCCGTCTCCATTTGGGGTAATGGTATTGATAAGATTGAGAACCAGAAACTCTTTGGTTACATGGCTGCATCTGTCAGAACCCAATACATATACCGTATGAAGACCTCTTGATAATCCTGTGAAAACGTTAGAGGTTTGATAATCAAATCCATTTAATGAATATTTATAAGGTGCTGTTCCTCCGGTTACAAAAACCGTTGCTGTAGTACCGGTTACCTCAATCTTAGTGATAGTTGGAGCCTGTGAGGTAGTTACATTCACATGCTGGCGGTATACACACCCGTTGAATCCCAGATCTACATAATAAGTTCCCGGTCCCACAGAAATACTTGGCGACGTGGCACCTGTACTCCATAGGTATGAAGTGAATCCTGGACCTGCATCCAGCATTATTTTTTCATCAGAACAAATGACCTGATCACGAAGCTTCTCTGATTTTTTAGGTGTTTTCAGATTCAGAGTTAATACAGCTGTATTAGGACATGCTGTATTGCTTTGAAATCTTACATACAATACCGTTGAGAGAGACGTAAGGGTCTGTGATAGGGAAATAGGATTTAATCCTGCCTGAGCATTCGCCAGTGAAGTGTAAAAAGATAATGTCACTCCCGGATCTGTGGTGAATAAAGCTTTATAATCATTAAGACTTACCGCTTCCGAACCACTAAGGTCATTGTCACAGATATCAGCCTGTGCATTATTGGTAATCAAAGGAATTTTATTTCCAATTGTAAAATTGATCTGCCCAAATACAGGAGGGCATTCTCCAATAACACCGGATACTCTTACATAAACCGTGGTGTTGGCCGTGAAAGTCCAGTTGGCCGGAAGAGTATTGTTGTTTCCTGCATTGGCATCAGCCTGATTAAGATAATATCTCACTGTGAAGTTGGCAGGATTCGTTACAATTTGAGGGGTTACATTCGTAAAGTTAACGCTTACAATGCCATCAAAATTATCATCACAAATAGCAGCATTGAAGTTGCTTGTGTTAATATTGGGAGTAGGATAAGTATTTAAAGTAATGGTTGCCGTTTTAGAACATCCATAGATTGAAGTTATATTTGCATATATCGTTCCGGCCTGTCCTGAGTAAGCTGCGGGATTAGTAATTTGGCCTGTTAAATTTTGATTGGTGAAATAAGTTACTGTTGCACCAGGTTCCTGAGTTACACTAGCTGTAGTCAGGTTGAATGTTCCGTTTCCGTTAGCAGCTGCGCAAGAAGTAAGAGAAGCATTGTTTACCTGAAAAACATGGGTGTTGATTACAATTTTAAAATATTCAAAAGCCGCCGGATTTCCGTTCCCCTGAATATAATAAGTGAATGTATCCGTAGTATTGGCAGTAATACCTGCATTAGGAGTATATATGATTTGTCCTGTTGTCGGATTTATACTTATGGTTCCGTTGGTGGGTGATACAATAATGTTTGTATATGAAGGATCAATAGTTTGGGTTGAATTACTAAATACCGGATTGATGATTTTGGTATTACAAGATCCAATATCATAAGTTGTTGTAGTGATAGGCGGGCATGCAGTATAATCAAATTCTGCTGTAAGCCTGGATTCACAGTTTGTTCTGGTGATATAGCAGGTGTATATTCCGGAGCCGTACAAATCAGGATTGATGGTTGGGGTAGTAGCTCCTGTAATCGGGTTTCCGTTCAGATACCATTGGTAGGCATCATAACCAGATTCTACAGAAAGCTGAACACCATTATAACAGTCACCGGTTTTTGTAATTACCGGAACAGAAGAAAATCCTGCAAAATATCCTCCGTATCCTACCGCTCCGTTCCCGGCAGCAATACCTGCTGTAACAGGTTTCGTTGAACCTACAGTAATATTTCCAGTTACACTTGGAATAGAATAAGTAACCCAGTTTGGATTTCCTGTTACCGGAGCCGGGCCTGTACCCGCTGCAATAGGGTTTCCATTGATCGTCACAGCAGCACCAGCCTGAGTAATAATATTAAGTCTTGTATTGAAGGTATCAGTTCCTATTTTATTAATAAACCCGATCTCGTTAATTTCCTTAGGCAAGAAACAGCTTAAAGGCGGAATAAAATTCATCCCTCCTGTGGCATAAACCGTACCTGTGGAAGTTCCGGCCAAAAGCTGATATACGTATACATTGTTATTGGCAGAAATACTCATATTGTAATTTCCGTTCACCTGACTTACATAGTTGGTTCCCTGAACAACATAATATTGTCCTGCATTTAGAGTAACATTATTCAAAAGCGTTCCGTTTACAGTAAGCTTTGTATTATTTACCGTAGCAATCACTACGGCGACTTCCATTCCTGAATTAGCTGGCCCGTTTCCTTTCATCATCACAAAATCTTTCCCCAATCTTTCTACCGGAACAGCCTGATCCATCAATACATCTACATTAGTATTGTTTTGAGTGGTATAGATACTGTTAAAGTTTCCGTTGGTGACAGAGATCGGTTTATTGGCAACAATTTTTGCACCTACTAATCCTGTTAAGTTATTAGGATTAAGGTTGCTCTGTGCTTCAATGATGTATGATTTTCCTTTATTGATGGTGAAAGTTCTCGATGGAGCTGAAATTCCGTCTGAGAAAACAACAGCAGGGTTGTAACCTGATAAAGTTACAGTGGTATTATCTTCCGTTGCAGTTATTCCAATAGTTGAGTTGACATAAGGCTTGGCAGTGGTATTGGGAGCCATCCCTACGAAGAACGTTTTCCCGAGTCCGGCCAATCCTTTTGAGGTAATAAATTCAGCCTGATCCTGTACGGTGAATCTGTAGCTGGCAAAGAATTTTTTACTTCCTTTTACATACAATCCCATGGAATTGGGCGTAAAAAGTCCTGATGGGGTGGAGGAAATCATCATATTGTTCGGAATGGTTACCTGAACAGGATTTCCTTTGCTTACCTGAACGGTAGAAAATACATTGTTATTGTTAAATACCTGTACAGAGAAAGGTGTTGTTTCATTGGTAGAAAGATAAAGATAACCTTTCGGAGTTCCAAGGAGACTGCTTGCGGACATAGGAGCGATCCAATGCTCAGAATCCAATTGTGCATTCACCAATAAACAAAAAAAAGTGCAAAAAGCCAGTAGAAATTTTTTCATGCGTTATTATAAGGGGCCGCAAATTTAAACATTAATAATCAAATTTTTATGTAAAAAAAGTTTTGAAATAACGTTTATTCTGTATTTGCTGAATATTTAAAATTCCCGTCATATTACGTTAATAATCACATGCTTTTGCGGAATAAAAAAATCCCGGTGAACTTCACCGGGATTCTATATTTTTTTGAAAGGGCTGGCTTATAGGCTTACTCTTACAAATCCTGTTACTTTTAGGTCTGCGTTTACAGATTTTACGTAATCAGCAACTGAGATACTTCCGTCTTTAATGAAATCCTGGTGTACCAAAGTGTTGTCTTTGTAGAATCTCTGCATTTTACCTTTAAGGATATTGTCGATAATGTTTGCAGGCTTACCTTCTTCAGTAAGTTTGTGTCTTTCGATCTCTAATTCTTTATCGATAGTTTCCTGAGAAACTCTTGTTTCGTCCAAAGCGATTGGGTTCATAGCAGCAACCTGCATAGAAACAGCTTTAGCAGCTTCGTCAGCTCCGTCTACTTTAGCAGAAAGAGAAGAGATTGCAGCAATTTTGTTTCCAGCGTGGATGTAAGCTCCTAAGAAATCTCCCTGGATTCTTTCGAAAGATCCGATTTCAATTTTCTCACCGATAACTCCTGTTTGCTCAATTAATTTTTCAGCAACAGTCATTCCGTGGAAGTCAGTAGCTAAAAGCTCTTCTTTAGTAGCAGCGAAGATAGCCATTTCAGCAATTTCGTAAGCTAGCTCAATGAACGCTTCGTTTTTAGCAACAAAGTCAGTTTCACAATTTAAAGAGATTATTACACCTAAAGTGTTGTCTTCGTTTACTCTTGCGATTACAGCACCTTCAGCAGATTCTCTGTCAGCTCTGTTAGCAGCAACTTTTTGTCCTTTTTTTCTAAGGATATCTACCGCTTTTTCGAAGTCTCCTTCAGCTTCAACTAGAGCTTTCTTGCAGTCCATCATACCTGCACCTGTTTGATTTCTTAATTTAGCTACGTCTGCAGCAACTGGTGTATAAGACATAATATGTATTATTTTTTTATTTATTATTAGTATTAATTTTTAGCTTACTTTTAGAGCAGTGCAAAGATAATGATTTTAATGATAAACTAAAAAATGACTTTTCACGTTATTAATATATTTAATACTATTTTAAAGATTTGATTAATGAAAAAAATCTTCTTTCTCCTATTTATATGCATTTTCTCTCTTGGATTTTCCCAAAAAAAGAAAAAAACAAAATCTAAAGCCGTTGTTGAAAAAGAAACGGTAATTATCTATACAGAGCAGGAAGCGGAAGTTTCAAAAGAAGCCAGAGTGATTGCCGGGTTCCTGAAACAAAACCCCGGACACGCCAAAACAGATTATTTTAAAAGAAAATTGATTGATATTATTATGGCCGGAAACTCTCCTGAAGCAAAGCCAACTATTAAGCCAATCAGTAAAGAAAAAATTGAAAATATTGTAAAAAATAATGAGCTGAACAGTGGCAAAACAATCGCAACGAATACCGCAAAGACCGTTAACGGTAAACCTGTTTCTGATAATACAGCAGCTGCTATTGAAGCTTTAAAAGAAGAAAGAAGAACAACTACTTTTGCATCGGCAGGCTCTGCTGGCTCAGCAAAAAGTGCAGGAAGTTCTAAATCTGGACCAAGTGAGGAAAATAAAAAAACAGCAGCTATGCTTACCCATCTTTTTAATAATGATTTGAATAAGAGTGAAGCGTATGTGAATATTAAAAACAGATCTGCCTGTAATCTCATCGTAAAGATCAGCGGTAAAAAATATTATAATCTGACAGTTCCTGCAAAAGGAGAAAATTTTATTCTTGTTGATAAAGGGGAATATGTAATGACAACCTCAGTATGTGATGCTAAATATTCTTCTTTGAAGAAAATTACTCAGGATATTGAAATTGCACTCAACGTCTCAGAATAGGATAAATATATAGAAGAAAGCTAAAGAAAAAAGGTTAAGAAGAAATTCTTAACCTTTTTATTTTTTATCCTTTAAACTGACCCATTGCAATGAATTTGTCCTGTCTTTGGGTTTCAAGCTCCTGTCCTGTAAATTTGGAGAAAGCTTTGATATTTTGTAAAATTGAATTTTTCAGGTTCAAATAAGTAGTCTCCTGGTCATAATGAGCACCTCCAAGCGGTTCCTCAATAATCCCGTCGATGAATTTTTCTCTTAAGGCATCTGCCGGGGTAAGATTTAATGCATTGGCTGCATCTTCTTTATGATCCCAGTTTCTCCATAAGATCGAAGAACAGCTTTCCGGAGCAATTACCGTATACCATGTGTTTTCCAACATATATACTTTATTTCCTACACCTATTCCTAATGCTCCACCGCTGGCACCTTCTCCAATGATGTAAGTGAAGATTGGTGTTTTCAGCTGTACCATTTCAAAAATATTTCTTGCAATAGCTTCACCTTGTCCTCTTTCTTCAGCTTCCAATCCTGGGTAAGCTCCCGGTGTATCTACTAAAGTTACCACAGGGATATTGAATTTTTCAGCAAGCTTCATTAGTCTTAAAGCTTTTCTGTATCCCTCAGGATTAGGCATTCCAAATCTTCTGTGCTGTCTTTCTTTAGTCGTTCTTCCTTTTTGAGTCCCTATGATCATTACTTTTTGACCATCCAGGGTAATCAATCCTCCAATCATTGCCGGATCATCAGCGAAATTTCTGTCTCCATGAAGTTCTAAGAAACTGCCTTTGTCTGCCATTCCGTTAATGTAGTCCAGTGTATAAGGACGATCCGGGTGACGTGACAGTTGTACTCTTTGCCAAGGTGTAAGATTAGAATAGATTTCTTTTTTCTTTTCTAAGATCTTATCCTCAATCTGGCTGCATGCTAATTTTACATCAACACCACTTTCTTCTCCTACTAAAGAACACGTCTGGTATTGATCCATCAATTCTTTGATAGGAAGTTCGAAACTTAAATATTCCATTTCTTGAAGTAAATTAAATCTTTCAAATGTATGAAAAATTATGGTTATTTTAGTTAAAATTATTTATAGCATTCTTTATTCTTGCGATACTTTCTTCTTTACCAAGGGTTTCCAGAATGTCCGGAACGTCCGGTCCTTTCAGTTCTCCTACTAAAGACAAACGTAGTGGCATCATCACCTTGCCCATGCCTAATCCCTTGCTTTCCGCGAAATCATGCATCTTCTGCTTTAATGTTTCAGCGGAGAAGTCTGTAGATTCAAAAGCAGTTGCCAATTCACCTAAAATAGCAGAAGTTTCTTCATTCCATGCTTTTTTTGAAGCTTTTTCATCATAGGAAACCGGAGATTCAAAGAAAAATTTCCCATTTTCGTAAATATCTTTCGGAAAGGTAGCTCTTTCTTTCATCAGGTGGATTACCTTCAGCAGTTTTTCATCAGAAGCACCGGAAAGATCAAGATCTGTATTTTTAAGGATCTGTAGAAGCTCTTCATCAGATTTCATCTGAATATACTGATGGTTGAACCACTCAGATTTTTCTTTGCTGAATCTTGCACCTGCTTTGTGTACTTTATGAAGATCAAATTCTTTGATCATTTCTTCCAGTGGAAGAATTTCTTTATCGTCAGCAGGAGACCATCCCAATAATGCAACCATATTGATGAAAGCATCAGGAAGATAACCATTTTCTCTGTACCCTTTAGACACTATTCCTGTAGCTGGATCTTTGAAATCTAGCGGGAATACCGGAAATCCGAATTTATCACCGTCTCTTTTGCTTAGTTTTCCTTTTCCTTCGGGCTTTAAAATTAGAGACAGGTGGGCAAACTGTGGCGCTTCCCACTGCATTGCTTCATATAATAAGGTGTGAAGTCCTAAAGATGGCAGCCATTCTTCCCCACGGATTACATGAGAGATTTCCATTTCGTGGTCGTCAATGATGTTGGCAAAATGATAGGTTGGCATTCCGTCATTCTTTACCAGAACTTTATCATCTAGAGTATTGGTATTAACGGAGAATTTTCCACGGATGATATCTTCAAGATTCAATACTCTGTCAACAGGCATTTTAAATCTTACGACATAAGGTGTTTTGTCATCCAGTAATCTTTTAACCTCTTCTTCAGAAAGGGTAAGGCTGTTTCTAAGGCCGTTTCTGGTTTTATTGTCATAGGAGAAAACATCACCTTTCGCTTCATACTCTGCACGAATGGCATCCAATTCTTCTGCCGTATCAAAAGCGATATAAGCATAATCTGTTTTTAAGATCTGCTCTGTATATCTGTCATAGATGTCTCTTCTTTCAGATTGTCTGTAAGGAGCATATTTTCCTCCTTTTTTGGGACTCTCATCAGGGGTGATTCCGCACCATTCCAAGGCTTCTTCAATATATTCTTCAGCGCCTTCCACGTATCTGGCTGTATCTGTATCTTCAATTCTCAATACAAATTCTCCTCCCTGGTTTTTAGCAAAAAGATAATCATATAATGCGGTTCTTACGCCTCCCAAATGTAAAGGTCCTGTAGGACTTGGAGCAAAACGTACTCTTACTTTCTCCATTTCAATTTTAATTTTTGCAAATTTACTTAAAATTATGCGTTTACGGGATGATTTCTCCCCGTGTATTATTTTTTTTGATTCTGAATTTTCTATTTATTTCTATAGATCTCATAAAATATGGGTTATATGTATTTTATATTGACTGATACTGTACATCGTGTGATATTCACAGGGTGGTTTTGTCAGAATTTGAATCATAAATCAAATGTTTTAAATAAATATCATTGATATTTATTGTAAGTATTTAGATTGATCTTAAAATTCTGTAATCAGTATAGATTTTATTTTTTTTATACTTATATTTCCTTTATTAACAGTGTTTTAATAATTTATTAAATTCACTAAATAATGATATATATCATTGCTCATTGCTTTTGTCACTCATTGTTGAATATTATCTTTGCCGAAACTTTTAAATAATCTATGAAAAAACAAATTTTATTTTGCTTCAGTAGTTTACTGATGCTTTTTATGAGTTCTTGTTCTACAGAAGAACTTAACAGTGAGGTAACCCCTGAAAGCCCTGCGGCAAAGGCTAGTAACAGATTGGCTGCATCCAAATTTGCAGGTGACGGAATTTATGACGTCTTAGGACATGGTTATAATGTTGCCGGCGAATACGCCAATGCAACAGCAGCCGGTTTTAAAGTGATTGATATTGACCGTTTTAAAGCAGAACAGGCCAGCAGACTGATCAGCGAAAACACATTCTCACAGGAATATACTGAAGAATACGGTGAAAATGCTGAATCTTACTCTAAAATGGTTTCTACCAAAGTGAATGCTACCGCAGGTATTCCATTATTCAAGAAAACACTTTCTGTAGGATTTAATTCTGCCGTAACAACCAACAATAAGTTTGAAGGAAAGTATATCTACGGAAGCTATAATCTTACCATTAAGCAAAAAAGAGTAAGATTCAATACTACTACAGATATGTTGGGAGACTATCTTACTCCGGAATTTATTCAGGATTTACAGACAAAAACTCCACAACAAATTGTGGAAGACTATGGAACTCACGTAACACTTGATATCTACACAGGAGCAAAACTGGATGTTTTATTTCAAGCAGAAACAAGAAGCCAGAGCCGTGACCGTGCTGCAAGAATTGGGGTGAAAGTGGGAATGAAAGACATCTTTGACGTAGATGTAACAAACGATGTGAATACTTCGGAATCTTCCATGAACTATTCTAAAAAATTAGCCTATAAAACAAGAGGAGGAGATCCATCAAAAGGTTTGGTAGGAGATCTTAATCTGGATCAGAATAATCCTAAAATCAATATTTCGAACTGGCAGAACAGCTCTAATACAAGCAACTCAGTTTTGGTAGATTTTGGAAGCAACGGACTGGTTATCATCTACGATCTAGTGAAAGATGCTGCTAAAAAAGCTCAGCTTAAAGCCTATGTAGATCAGTATTTGATCGACAATAAAGTGTATATGGAATTCAATACAATTCCGGTTTACAGATATTATAACGGAGTAGACCATTATTACACAAAAACTCCGGGAAGCTACAGCGGATATTCTTATGAAGGAACGGAATTCAATGCATTCTTATATAAAGCGCCAAACACCGTTCCAATCTACAGATATTATAACGGTAAAGATCATTATTATACAAAAACTCCGGGATACTATCAGGGATATGTAGACGAAGGGATTGAGTTTAATGCTTTTGCAACTCAGCAGCCTAATACAGTTCCAATCTACAGATACTGGAATGGTAAAGATCATTACTATTCAAGATCAAGTGTAAGACCATCAGGTTATGTGGCGGAAGGAATTGAATTCTATGCCTATTAATTAAAAAATATTGATATTTTACAACAAAGAAGCCGTCTCAGTTTTGAGGCGGTTTTTTCAATAAAAAAAAGCACTTGCTATTTGAAAGAAAATTAGAGAGTAATAGGAACATCGAAAGAATATTTCCGGTATGCTTGTCATTAAAAATGTATTTTTGTAGCTTATAAATTTAGTTGATCAATGAAAAAACTAATATGTTTTTTATTGTAAAAGATCTTTCTCAAAAGCCGCAGAAATGAAATATGATGTTTTCAAATATTTCTATTGTTGTTAATGAAGGATGATAGAAGCTAAAAAATTTAACTTACCTACAAATGAAAATTATTTTCCACGAAAACCAACTATGTTATAGGGGTACCTCTAATGCCCTTTTTGATTATGCTTATTATAACGAAGAAATGCTCGGCAATGAGTCAATGATTCTTTATCCTAAAAATAGTCCGAATAATGTGGAGGAAGCTATTGATCGATTTAAAAATAAGTTTAATGTCTTTGGATATAGTGATATACAGGAAAGGGATGAGATTATTAAAAAGTCAAATGCCGATCTGTTTTATGCTATAAAATCTGGGGAGATAGAAACAGATATACCTCAAGATCTTATTAAAACTGCTATTCATGCAGTTTTTAAATACAACGAGCCATATGGTGATGTATACGCTTATGTATCAGAATGGCTGGCAAAAACAATGAGTAAGGGAACATTGCCTTTTGTTCCTCATATTATAGATCTTCCTGAAGTGAGCGGTGATCTTCGCAGTGAGTTGAATATTCCAAAAGATGCTATAGTATTTGCGAGATATGGCGGAGCAGAAACTTTTGACATAAGATTTGTGATGGAAGCTGTAAAGAAAACAGCACTCAAAAATAAGAATATATATTTTATTTTTATGGGAACCGATGAATTTATAAAGAGAAGTTTTTTCAGATCTTATAAGAATATCATTTTTCTTCCTCCTACAACAGACATTGAAAGAAAAGTAAAATTTATTAATACTTCTGATGCTTTTTTACATGCCCGAACACAGGGTGAAAGTTTTGGGATGGCCATAGGTGAGTTTTCCATTAAGAATAAGCCTATTATAACATGGTCCGGATCTGATGAAAAGTCACACCTTGAAATTTTGGGAGATAAAGCTATTTTATATAAGGATAAGCAAGATATAATGCAAATTTTGAATAGCTTTAAACCGGATAATAGTAAAAATTGGGATTGCTATTCTCACCAGTTCAATCCCCGATCAGTTATGGAGAAGTTTGAGAATGTATTTCTAAAATAATTAAGAAAAGAAAAGGTTAGTATTATAATTAATACTAGCCTTTAATATATTTAAATCCCCCCCCCCCCCTTATTAAAAAAGACTTTTTAACCAGAGTTTTATTTTTTTAGTGAAAGATAAGTCTAGGTTTAGTTTCTCTTGCGGATATTTATTTAAAAATGAAACAATAAATTCATCAATATTTTTTGCAGGAAAAAAAGATAACTCTTTCCAAATACCTTTATATAAAGGATGGAAATCTATAAATGTTTTATAATTGTCAGCATTAACTTTCTTCCAAGAATTTAAAAACTCTGAGGTATCAAAATCATTTTTGTGTCCCCAATTATTAATCTTCTCTGAAATTTCTTCTTCCTCTCTTGCCCAGGATTGGTGAATTAAATAATAATTCAGTGCGAGAATTCTGCCTTTATTTGTATTTCTTGCATATTCATATTGAGGATAGTTTGTAATCAGCATACATTTCTCATCAAAAGGCGTAATTACAAAGTAACCTTCAGGATTTTGTTTAAATAATGTAACAAAGTTGACTTGAAAATTAATAGGATTTTTAGCTGGATTTTTTAACAGATATTTATTTCTTTTCAAGAATTGAGCTAATGTCTGGAAATCATATGCATATTCATCTCCATCTATTTGGATATGCCAGCCGCCAGCACCCATTTTTTCTGCCATCATATTTCTCTGCCTGGTTTCCAGTTCCATGGGCTGCATTCCATCAATGAAAAAAGTGTCTTTGTAAAATATGATTTTATTCTGGGTATCCAATTTTTTTATATCACTGAAAACACTTTCAGGAATAGATATATCATTTCCCGCCCAAGTTTTATTATTGGCATCATAACTTATTACAATACAATCTGCATGTTCATAAATATGATGAAGAGAGGTAAATATATAGGAATAGTCATAGGATAGAAGATAACCTGCTTTGATCATGTTTTTATTTTTACTCATAATTTTTAATAAAATTTAATGATTATAATTTGGAGTAAATACCATCCATAATGCCTCTTACATATGCTTTTGCTAAAGAAAAATCTCCTCTTTTAAAAGCTTTTCTCGCCAATTTCCACCGTTCTTTTTTTACATACTTTATATTACCTTTATATAAACGGCAAAGCCAAAAACGATTTCGGGTCATATAATATTCATAAAAACTTCCTTTTTCACTATAGATATTAAAAGCAGATATATTGGTGTTCACAGCTAATTTCCATTGCGTTTTTCTTAAGACCCGTAAGCACCATTCAGATTCTTCATAATACATGAAAAATTTTTCGTTCATAAATCCTATTTCATCCAAAATCTCTTTTCTGAACATAAAAACACTGCCGTCAACATAATCTATATTGTAATTATAAGACAGACTTTGTACTTTTAATTTATTGGCATTGAAATGTACATGCTCTCCTACAAAACCTTTTTCAGGATGCAGCAGACCCCCATCTGAATAGATTTTATTTTTGTCATTCCTGTAACATATTCTAGGACCTACAACGCCAAGATCTTTCTTTTCCTGCAGATCTCTATATAAAGTTTCAATAGTAGAAATATCAATATCAATATCAGGATTAAGCAATAGGAAGATTTTTTTTTCATCTTTTATAGCTTGCTTTATGGCTAAACTATTACCATGAGCATACCCACCATTTTTATCGCTGATAATAAAATTGATGCCTTTTTGCGATCCGAATTTTGCAATTTTATCTTTGTCTAAAGAGTTATTATCTACAACATAGATTGATTTTTCCTGACAATTTTGGCTCAGTAAAGCATTAACCCCCCTGGTAGTATCCTCAAAAGAATTATAATTCAAAATAATTATAGCTAAATCTGTCATTGCAACATTTTAAAAATTTCTTCTTTCTGAGCTTCAATAGAAAATGGGTAAATGGCTTTCTCAGAATTATTGTGCAGCGTATTCCAGGTAGATTCATTGGTACAGATTTCAATAATGTTATCTGCAAATTTTTGATAATCTTCATTTCCTGAAATTAAGGCAGTAACTCCGTTTTCCAAAAACATACCTTCAGCACCAATTTCAGTGGTTAATACCGGAAGAGTATATTCTAATGCCTGGCCGATTTTACCTTTTACCCCTGCTCCAAATCTCAATGGTGAAACCGAAGCGAAACATTTTTCGTAATAAGGAATAATATTTTCTACAAAGCCTGCAATTTCAAATCTTTCAGAATTCATTTTTTCAATAGATTCAGGTGCTTCCGAACCAATGATGGTGATCTTTAGATCTGGTAATACTTTCCATACCAAAGGCATAATATGGTGATAAAGGATTTCTACTGCATCCACATTAGGATCATGCAAAAAAGTTCCGATAAAGAAAATACCATCCCTTTTTTCAAATGGCGGCATATCTTCCGGTTTCACTTTTAAGTTATGAACATTGCTTACTGTAAAAAGTTTAGATTGGTCCACAAATGCGGTCATAAACTCTTTTTCTTTATCACTGATTACTGCTATTTTATCAGCCTGCTTACAAAGCTCAGTTTCTATATGTTTATAGTGTACCAGTTCTTTGGCTCTGTTTTTATCGTATTTTATTTCAAGACCTCTTTCCATTCTAAGATAATGGATGTCTACCATATCATAAACAATCTTAGCCTGCGGTGCTTTTTTTCTGAAAAAATCCAAATAATGTTCAAAAAGTTCAGGTCTGTGGCACCACACAAAGTCCAGTTTGGGAAGAAGACTGTTGATAAAATGCTTTTTACCCTTCATAATGCCGTATTTGCCTATAAAAGGAGTATACACCATTACATTATGATCATTTAGGTTCTGGATATATTTTTTTGATTCCAGCTTGGGAATGGCCTTTCTCCAGTCCATCAGGTAGACATTATAATGCTTACCCAGAAATTTTGCAATTTCGGTAATCCTGTTAGATGCAGAGTCTTTATCAAATGTAGGAATCTGGCTGTCTACAATCAGAACATTCTTTTTATCAGGATCAGGAGTAATGTTCTTTACAGATAAAGGATAATGCCTCTTTAAGTATATATAATTTTTTATTTTTCTTTTGATACCCATGATCTTTATAATTTGAATATTTTCTTTGTAAAGTTTCGGACACTGTATTTATCAATAATATCTTGAGAAATTTCCTGGTAATCCAGCTTCAGAAAGTTTTTAATCTTGTCAGTATTTAAATGGTTGCTGTCTATTATTAATATATTATTGGGGTGATAAAATTCGTATTCTTGTACTGCTGTGTTGGTTGTAATGAGTTTTTTTCTGTACCCTAAACTTTCAAACGTTCTGAAAGATAATCCTTTCTGATCTTTTCTCTGAATGTCAATCATTGCTTTAGACTGGGCAATCAATTTCTTGGTTTCATCAAGTGAAAGATATCTTGTGGTTGAAATTAAATGAGGATATTCCAATTTCTGATACCAAAATAATACAAAATAAATATTTAATCCACCTTCAGCCAAAGCTGTTGAAACCGCATTGATTTCATCAATTCTGGAATCGTAAGACGAAACATTGAAAATGTCATACTTTATTTCTTCCGGCTCTAAGGTCTCATCATAAATGAAATTAGACGTTTCAATAAAGTTGTATTTTTTAATGTCCTCTTTTTCATACGAGTAAATTTCGTCAAAAAAATGGGTGATTTCAAGCTGTCTCGGAAATTTTTTACAGCTGTCATATAAATACGCTGTAAATGTCTCTGTATTATTCTTTAATTGTTTTAACAAAGAATCATCCAGCATATCCGGTCTGATCACAAAAATAATATCCTGCTTCTCTTTTATCCGGTCTAGAATCTGCTGATTGAAATATTTCTTTTTTATGTTACTCCCAAATAATTTGGTAATGCCATTCCAGACTTTTACAAAAATATTGGGATACTTATATTTTATAGTATCTGTTTTAATATCAGTGACCACAATATTATGATGAGAACTCAGCTCCTGAACAACAAAATCCAGATAACCATACGCAAAAGGGTAAATTAAAGTAATTTTCTTTGACGTCATTTTTTAAATATTTCTTTCAGCTTATTTTCAAATGCAATTTTTTCATTCAAAACCATATTTTTATAGGTGCTGAATTGTGAAATATGATCAGGATAGTGGTTTAAAACCTCTTTTATTTTTGCAATAATTTCGGGAATTGCCTTTTCAGTGAAATTGAATTTGTATTCATCTGGAATCATCAAATCCTCATAAAATGCAGAAGATCCGTTTTTTCCGGAAATAATACAGCAATCCTGAGATACAGATTCTCTCAGCATTTTATCTCTTCCCGGGTTTTCTCCAAAATCTACATATAATAATGATTTTGCCATCAAATCTTTAATTTGGTCGGCATTCATATTCTGTACAGGAATCCATTGCAACTCCGGAGAATTCTTAATCAATTCAGAGACCTCTTTTTTTCCTTTTCTCGGATTGTATAAAATAGTTTTGTTAGAAAGATCTTTTTCTATTCTATCCGTATTCTTTAAAAAGCTCGGATTAATATAATCACAGACAAAATCTATCTGGCTGGCAGGAATACCATGATCTTTTATATAGATGGAAGACCTGTAAGACTGAGCCCATTGAAACACATTGGGTAAATGTTCAAAATGATATTCTTTATCGTTTTGTTTATAGAATAACTTAGTGAAGAAACTTTGTCGTCTTATTCTGTGATCCATTAAAATTTTATAAAAATCTACACTTAACCACCATATTACTTTTTGGCTTTCAGGGTATTTTTTTATCAGGAAAGTCATAGATTCCGGGATGATCAGAATATTTTCAGGCTTATCTTCTACAATTTCAATTTCTGTTGTAGCATAAACATTATAATTAACAGGTTTTGCATTTTTTCTTTGAGGAATATAATGCATAAAAACATTTTTAATTCCCAGGTGATAGAGCTTATCAGCAAGTTGATGCAAAGCTTCGGGACCTCCGGTAACACTATTTGGAGGACAAAATATGATTATTTTTGATTGATCTGTATGTGTAAGCATGATTTTTAGGTCACAATATATTTAGGGTAATTGAAAAACTCTTTCTACCCATTGATTGAGTGTGTAATAATTATAAACTTCATCAGAAATTTTTTCATAAGGAATTTCAAAGAATGACTTATCCAGATTACTACAGGTGTCATTTAGGACCAGTATATTATTGGGATTATAAAAATCATAGTTCTTAATAAATTCATTATCTGTTATGATCTTTTTTTCTAAAGCCATAGCTTCAAAAACCCTGAAACTCAAACCATATTGGTTTTCACGGGTAAGATCCAGCAAAGCTCTGGAATTTTTATAGAATTCCGGAAGTTTTTTGTGGCTAATTTTTTTGATACTGAAAATGATATGAAGGTTTTCCGGTACTTTAATAAAAATATTCTTAAGCTGGTGCTTCCATCCTTTTTTACCAATAACAATAATCTGGAATTTTAAATTTACCTCAAGCAGCCTTTTTGTAAGTAGTTTTATAAATGCAACTCTTTTATTATCATAAGATGTAATATAAAAAAGATCCATTTTCGGTTTTTGCTGTTTACTGCAAAGGTGTGGAAGGTAGATATAATTGGTGAGCTTTTCAAAATTATATTTTTGAACGTCTGCAATATCGAAAGAAAGTATTTTATCAAAAAGATTCAGTTTTTCTTTTTCTACAGGCACCCTGTCCAGACTATCATAAAGATAAGTAATAAGACGATCAGAATATTCCCTTATTTTTTCAAGGGTAGACAAATCAAAAGTATCAGGATTCAATACCAGAATCTGATCCTGATGTCCTAGTTTCTCCAGAGATTCTAAAACAAATTTTTGTCTCTTTTCTGTTTTTAAATTTTTATTAAGAAAGATTTTGCTTACAGCATTGGTAGCTCGCTCACTGAAGTTAGAATGTGTTACAGATCCCATTCTTATATGATGAGCATCAATACCTTTTCTACACAATGTTTCCACAATATGCTCGTCGTATCCCCAAAAATCAAAACTAATAACGCAAATCTTCATTCAACTAATTTTGCTCTTTTTTTAATGATTCATAGGTTTCGTAAACGCTTAAAGACTGCAGATAAGATAACTGATATCCTTCTTTTCCGTCTAAAACACCTAATCTCATTATGTAGGCTTTAAAGAATTTAAAAGCTGTTTTAAGATATTGAACTAAAACACTGTACTTTTTCCCTTTTGCAGCCAGTTCTTTCCCCTTTAAAACTCCGTAATGAATCATTTTTTTTCTATAAGATTCATAATCTGAAACGGAGTAATGTAGTAATTTATTTTTTAAAATCCCAATGCTTCCGTTAACTTCCAGAGTTTCGTGTACTTTTTTTTCCGCCATATATCTGGCCTTCGATTTTCTGAACAGTCTGAAGTTTTTATCTCCCTGTGTTCCTGAAAACTGAATCGGTTTCTGAGCAAAAAAGAACTTCCTGTAAAAAAAGTAGGCATCCTTTTGCCCGGGTTTATTCAGCTCATTAATGATTTCCTGTTTCAGTGCCGGGGTAATTCTTTCGTCACCATCCAAAAATAATACCCAGTCATTTTTTGCAGCATCCAGAGCTAAATTTCTTTGCTTTGTAAAGTCTTCAAATTTATTTTGAATCACTTTTACATTAGAGAATTTCTTTGCAATTTCTACAGTTTTGTCCGTACTAAAAGAGTCTACTACTATTATTTCATCACAGAAATCAAAAGACTCCAGAACATCCTGTATATTTTTTTCCTCATTATATGTTATGATTAAACCACTTATATTCATCACAACGGGTTGTTTGATAGAGAAGTACGTAAAATACCCCTTTAAAATTGTTTTTTAAAATAGTTTTAATCTTCCAAAGATAAGTTTTAATTTGAACTTTATTATCGAATCTTTGCCTTTTATATCAACTCTGCATAGTTCGTATGGATGCCGGGTTGGGTAGTAATTAACTCTATTTCCAATTCTTACTGCAAAATCAATTCCTATTTTTTTTAAAACAGAAAAAAAAGCAGATTTTTCTTTTCCTTTATTGGGATATTTGCCATAAGGATATGCCAAAACCTTTGAGTAAGCTATGCTGTGGGCATCAAGAATTTGCATATTCTTTTCTAGATCTTTTTCTATAAGGTCGAAATGTCTGGTTTTCAGGCTTTCATGGGCGTGGGTATGAAGAGCAATTTCAAAATATTTTTTATCCAGGCTTCTGATTTCATCAAAGGTCATCATATGATAATTTTTATATCCGTTTTCTATGAATCCTGTGGGGATAAAAATAGTGGCCTTCAGACTGTATTTTTCCAGTAAAGAAGGCAGGTATTCAAGGTTATTTCTGTAGCCGTCATCAAACGTGATGATGATATTCTTTTTAGCAGAAGTAGTAAGTTCTGAAAAGAACCGGCAAGTGTATTTTTTACGGCTTAGATATGAAAACTGCTGTTCAAGGTTCTTTAAGCTTACTGTAAGATCTTCATGGCTTTCTTTTTCAATCTGATGGTACATAAGAATAATCAGTTTGTTATGCGGAAAAGCCAATAGATAGAGACGGAAATAGATGGCGATAAATACCGCCGATACAACAGGAATAAGACACAGAATCATGCTATTTTATTCTATTTTTTTCTATTTCCATTTTCACCAGTCTTATTTTTTCATACAGTTTAATATATTTTAAAAAAGTGTAATAAGACATCGTTTTGGCAATGTAAAATCCGGGAAATCCGTCAAGAAAGCCTCGTTTGAAGATGAATACTTTGATAAATTCAAAAATAGGACTTACAATGATTTTGAATCTATTGATTTTTTTTCCTCTTTCAAACATCTTTTCTGCCATCATATCAGAATATTTATTGATTTTTGAGACATGATGGTGAATGCTTTTATAGGTGTAGTGATCCAGATTTCCTTCCAGAAGTCCGGATTTCTGATCGGTAATCAAAAATTCGTGTACTTTATCATCAGAATATTTGACGTATTTTTTTCTGAAAAGTCTTTCACGGTACACATTTCCCCAGCCTCCGTATTTGATCAGGTGTATCCCAAGATGGTTATTGAATTTTGCATCATACACATTGAATTCCGTATTTTCTGTAGAAATAATTTTCTTTATAGATCTTTTCATATCTTCATCAGGAACTTCGTCGGCATCCAGAAACAGAACCCATTCATGAGAGCATAAATTAAGGGCATGGTTTTTTTGTTCACCATACCCATTAAATTTTTTCTCAAAGAATTTTACCTGAGGATATTGCTGAGTGCAAATTTCTTTGGTCTTATCTGTAGAAAAGCTATCAACAATAATAATTTCATCCGCTGTGTCTGCCAGAGAGTTTAATAGCCTTACGATGTTTTCTTCTTCATTATAAGTAATGATTGCAAGGGAAAGAGCCATTTATTTGTACTCGAGAATAGTCTTTTCAATAATCTTCACGCAATCCAGTAGCTGCTCTTCAGTAATTACCAATGGCGGTGCCAGTCTGATGATATTACCATGTGTAGGTTTTGCCAGAAGTCCGTTTTCTTTTAATTGCAGGCAAAGATTCCATGCGGTAGAACTGTCAGGTGTGTCGTTGATAAGGATAGCATTTAAAAGTCCTTTTCCTCTTACTTTGGTAATAAGGTCTGTCTTTTCTATCAGCTTCTCAATTTCAGCTCTGAAAAGCTTTCCTAATTCTTCAGCTCTTTCAGATAGTTTTTCGTCTGCTACTACATCCAGTGCTGCTACGGCTACTGCACATGCAATAGGGTTTCCTC
This sequence comes from Chryseobacterium sp. 7, assembly GCF_003663845.1. Lineage (NCBI taxonomy): Bacteria > Pseudomonadati > Bacteroidota > Flavobacteriia > Flavobacteriales > Weeksellaceae > Chryseobacterium > Chryseobacterium sp. 7. The sequence goes on along the minus strand of NZ_RCCA01000001.1, from coordinate 4,156,925 downwards.
CGAATGTTGAACCATGTTGCCCAGGCTTAATAACATTCATGATGTTGTCATTTGCTAAAACAGCAGATACAGGGTACATTCCTCCGGAAAGGGCTTTACCTAAAATCAAAATATCCGGCTGTACGTCTTCGTGGTGGCAGGCAATCAGTCTTCCTGTTCTTGCGATACCCGTCTGAACTTCATCCGCAATGAAAAGAACGTTGTGTTTTTTACATAGTTCAGAGGCGTTTTTAAGGAAGTTTTCATCCGGAACATATACTCCTGCTTCTCCCTGAATAGGTTCTACAAGGAATGCTGCAATATTTCCTGCTTCTCTGTTAAGAACATCTTCCAAAGCTGCAATATCGTTATAAGGAATTTTGATAAATCCAGGAGTAAAAGGTCCGTAGTTTTGATTAGCATCCGGATCATTAGAGAAAGAAACAATGGTTGTGGTTCTTCCATGGAAGTTGTTTTCACAAACGATAATTTTTGCTGCGTTTTCTGCAATTCCTTTTACTTCATAACTCCATTTTCTGGCAAGTTTTACAGCCGTTTCCACAGCTTCCGCTCCGGAGTTCATGGGTAAAACTTTATCAAATCCGAAAAGAGTTGTTATTTTCTGTTCGTATTCTCCTAATTTGGAATTGTAGAATGCTCTTGAAGTTAAAGCAAGTTTTTGAGCCTGCTCTACCAAAGCTCCTACAATTTTAGGGTGGGAGTGCCCCTGGTTCACGGCAGAATATGCTGAAAGAAAATCATAATACCTTTTGCCCTCAACATCCCAAACGAAAACACCTTCTCCACGATCCAGAACTACTGGAAGAGGGTGGTAATTGTGTGCTCCGTGTTTGTCTTCAAGGTCAATAAAATACTGTGAGTTTTTTGTTTGTTCTGCTGTTGACATATTTTTTTGATTTTCAACAAAATTACACAATATTAATGATATACATGAACAAATGCACAATAGGGTTTTGGGATATATTTGAAGTAAATTTTGGGTGTAATCATGTCGTATTAGAAAATATTTTCTTTGTAGACAGATAGTTTTTTAGGTATTATATCTTTCTTATGGCGGGTTTTTTATTTTCCGTTTCTTGATTAATTTTTATTAACGAAAGATATTGGAGCGTTCCAGTTATCTTTATAATATTTAATCTGAACGGATTCTGTATTGATGACCAAAAATAAAAGCTGCCTCAAAAAGAGGCAGCTTCATTATATATTTTTAAATAATCTTAGTGATTATCATATTTTCTATCCATTACAAAATCTTCCATGAATTTTGTAGTATAGTTTCCTGCAAGATAATCTTCATTATCCATCAGCTGTCTGTGGAAAGGAATGGTAGTTTTTACTCCTTCAATATAGAATTCCTCAAGGGCACGTCTCATTTTAGCAATAGCTTCTTCACGGGTCTGAGCCGTAGTGATAAGCTTAGCAATCATAGAGTCGTAGTTAGAAGGGATACTGTATCCGGAATACACGTGCGTATCTACTCTGATTCCGTGTCCACCAGGGATGTTTAATCCTGTAATTTTTCCCGGAGACGGTCTGAAGTCTGCATAAGGATCTTCTGCGTTAATTCTACACTCGATTGAGTGCAATTTCGGGTAGTAGTTGATTCCTGAGATAGGAGTTCCTGCAGCAAGAAGAATTTGTTCTCTGATCAGGTCATAATCAATTACCTGTTCCGTAATAGGGTGCTCTACCTGGATTCTTGTATTCATTTCCATGAAATAGAAATTTCTGTGCTTGTCTACAAGGAATTCGATAGTTCCTACACCTTCATACCCAATAAATTCAGCAGCTTTTACAGCAGCGTCACCCATTTTCTCACGAAGTTCATCTGTCATGAACGGAGAAGGTGTTTCTTCAGTTAGTTTCTGGTTTCTTCTCTGTACAGAACAGTCTCTTTCTGAAAGGTGGCAAGCTTTACCAAATTGGTCACCAGCAACCTGAATTTCGATGTGTCTAGGTTCTTCAATCAGTTTTTCCATATACATACCTCCATTTCCAAAGGCAGCTACAGCTTCCTGAATGGCAGACTCCCAGTGATCTTTAAGGTCTTCAGCTTTCCAAACGGCTCTCATCCCTTTTCCACCACCACCGGCAGTAGCTTTAATCATTACAGGGTATCCTGTTTCTTCAGCTACTTTTACAGCATGCTCATAAGATTCGATTAATCCGTCAGAACCTGGTACACATGGTACACCAGCTGCTTTCATGGTAGCTTTAGCATTCGCTTTATCTCCCATTTTTTCAATCTGTTCAGGAGAAGCACCAATAAATTTGATCCCGTTCTTCTGGCAGATTCTTGAGAAGTTAGCATTTTCAGATAAGAATCCGTAACCTGGGTGAATGGCATCAGCATTGGTAATTTCCGCAGCAGCAATAATGTTAGGGATTTTAAGATATGAGTCTTTACTCATTGCAGGGCCAATACATACCGCTTCGTCAGCAAATCTTACGTGAAGACTGTCTTTATCAGCAGTAGAATATACTGCAACGGTTTTGATCCCCATTTCTTTACAAGTACGTAAAATACGCATTGCAATTTCGCCACGATTGGCTATTAATATTTTTTTGAACATCTTCTTCAATTTGAAAATTAGATAATTTGAAAATTAGATAATGTTATTTTAATGTAGAATTTAATCTAACATCTAATGTCTAACATCTAACTTCGAAATTAAGATGGATCTACTAAGAATAAAGGTTGGTCATACTCTACAGGAGTAGCATCGTCAACTAAAATCTTAACGATTTTTCCACTGATTTCAGATTCAATCTGGTTGAATAGTTTCATTGCTTCAATAACGCAAACTACTTTACCAACAGAAACTTCGTCACCTACATTTGCAAATACATCTTTATCAGGAGATGGTTTTCTATAGAAAGTACCAATCATTGGAGACTTGATGGTTACATATTTACTGTCATCAGATGCAGCTTCAGCTTTCTCTGTAGCCGGAGCAGCTGGAGTTGCAACAGGTGCCGGAGCAGCTGCTGCCTGTGGAGCAGTGTGGTATACTGCAGGTTGTGCGTAAACAGCATCGCTTCCAGCTAATGGAGTTTTAATAGTGATTTCGAAATCTTTAGTTTTGTACTTCACCTCTGATACTTCAGCTTTAGATACAAACTTAATAAGATTTTGTATGTCTTTAATGTCCATAAATTTGATATTTGATTTTGGTTCAAAGATACCAAAAAAACGCAAAAAACAACAAAAAACCGCCAAATTTTATCAAAATTGGGCGGTTTTTGTATTAAAATGAGGCTTTTTCAGTGAAAAGCGTCTCTTAGTTTTCTTCAGTAGCAGCTACTTCTTTTTCCAATACTACTTTACCTCTGTAGTAAAGTTTTCCTTCATGCCAGTGAGCTCTGTGGTATAGGTGAAGCTCTCCTGTTGTTGTATCTTTAGCTAATTGAGGAACTACAGCTTTGTAGTGAGTTCTTCTCTTATCTCTTCTTGTGGACGATTGTCTTCTCTTTGGATGTGCCATTTTCTAATAACTTTTTTAATTGATGAGCGATGAGATTCATCATCTCATCATATTTAAATTATTCTATTTAATTATTGTCTTTTAACTTTCTTAAAGCATCCCATCGGGGATCACTTTCATGTTCTTCCTCTTCATTTCCCTCAATATCTTTAGGACTGAACTGATCAAGAATTTCAAGATCTTTATCACTTACATTCGGTGAAATTTTTTTCATTGGGATAGAAAGCATTACATTTTCGTAGATCAAATGGGCTACGTTGAAGGCATGCTCTGTACTCGGAATGGTAATGACATCTTCATTGCTGTCATCATATTCTTCCCCGAAATTCACCAAAATCTTGATTTCATTCTCAATAGGATAGTCGAAATTTTCGTTTGTAATGTCACAAACCAACTCTACCAATCCTTTAATTTTTATCTCAAATTCTAAAAAAGTAGTATGCTTATCAAGAGATACATGTACTTCTATTCTAGGATTTGTAAATTCCTGTTCAGTGTCAAATAATTGAAAGAACGTTTTATCTATCTCAAACCTGAACTCGTGTTTTCCGTTTTTTAGTCCGGAAAAGCTTACGTCATAGTTTCTTAACTTGTCCATAAAATGAGTGTGCAAAAATATGCATTTTTTTTATAATAACAAATAAAATCCGAAACAAATTAAATTAAAATTTGTTTTAAAGATTTATGCTTCAGTTTCATCCGGTAGATCTTCATCTATTCCGTTGTCTACAACCATTTTTCTTGGCTGTAGGCGGCCGTTCATCAGTTCGCTGTATTCACTTCTGTTCTTGAAAACTTTAATTGCTGTGAAGATAGCTTCTGTAAAACTCTGTTCATCGGCTACATTTTTTCCCGCAATATCATATGCTACTCCGTGATCCGGAGATGTCCTGATAAAAGGAAGACCTGCAGTATAATTTACCCCTTCTTCATAAGCGAGTGTTTTGAATGGTGCTAATCCCTGATCATGATACATTGCTAAAACGGCATCGAAATTTTTGTATTTGCTAGGCTGGAAGAAGCTGTCTGCAGGGAAAGGACCAAATGCCAATATTCCGTTGTCAGAAAGTTCTTTGATAGCAGGGATGATGATTTCAATTTCTTCATTTCCGATAACTCCGCCATCTCCTGCGTGAGGATTTAATCCCAACACCGCAATTTTAGGCTTTTGAATATAGAAATCTTCTATCAATGTTTGGTTTAATACTTTAATCTGCTTCTTTATTTTTTCCTTGGAAATATTTTCAGCAATCTGTGCAATAGGGATATGGTGCGTAGAAACGGCTACTTTAAGATCTTCAGTCACAAGGAACATCAGTCCCTTTTTGTTGAATTTCTCCTCAAAATATCCAGTGTGTCCGGCATGTTTGAAGCCCATTTTCACCATTTCATCCTTGTTGATAGGAGCAGTTACCAGAACATCAATCTCTCCTTTCATTAAAGCTTCAGTAGCTGCTTCCAGAGAATCTATCGCCATTTTCGTAGATTCTTCCGTAGGAACTCCCAATTCTACATTTACGTTTTCTTTGGTAAGGTTCACCATATTCAGTTTTCCTGCCTGAGCCTGTGAAGCTTCGTTAATGTAGTTGAAATTAAGATTTAGCTTAAAAATATTTTTCTGATAGGTGAATAATTTTCCCGAACCAAAAATTACAGGAGTGAAAAAATCTGTAATGGTTTTGTCATTCAGAGACTTCATGATGATCTCCGGGCCGATGCCGTTGAAATCACCTATTGAAATTCCTACTCGTACTTTATGGTTTTTTGGGCTCATTTTGATTATCTTTGAAGATTATAATTTACAAATTTAGCAAAAAATAATATGTTCACAGGAATTATTGAAGCAGTTGGTGTTATTGAGAAGATTGAAGAAAAAGGAAGCAATATAGATTTTACCTTGACATGCCCTTTCACAAACGAATTAAAAATTGATCAGAGTCTTGCGCATAACGGCTGCTGCCTTACTGTTGTTGAGATAAAAGACAACCAATATGTAGTAACCGCTATTAACGAAACTCTGGAAAAAACAAACCTTGGAAAATGGGAATTGGGTACCGTTGTAAATCTTGAGCGTTGCATGAAGATGGATGGAAGATTGGATGGTCACATTGTTCAGGGGCATGTGGATAAAACCGGTGAAGTAGTGGGAATTGAAAATAAAGACGGAAGTTATTTTATTACGATGAAATATGAGAATGACGGAAGTTTTGTAACTGTACCACAGGGTTCTATTACGGTAAACGGAATCAGTCTTACCGTGGCTAAAAGTGAGGATGCCCAGTTCTCTGTAGCCATTATTCCTTACACATGGGAATTTACCAATATGAAACATTTGAAAATTGGTGACAAAGTAAACCTGGAATTTGATATCATTGGTAAGTATATTGCTAGGTTAATTAAAAAGTAGAATGTCAATTAATAAATATAAAGGATATAGCTTAAGGAACCGTGTGTTTTTTGGTTTCCTCCTGGTATGTTTTTTAAGTGTAGTGGCTACTTCACTTGTTCCATACTTTGTACTGAGAAATAACTCTATGCAGCAAAGTAATATTGACATGCAGGAGAAAACCAATGCTGTAATGCGGTATCTGGATTATGCCGTAAGCCAGACACTTGTAGAAACGCAGGACCTTCCGAAAGTTTTAGGAAACAAAATTTTTGAAATTGCGGATATCAATCAGCATGATATTGTTATCTATGATCTGAAAGGAGATTATCTGCTTTCCAATAAAGATGAAGCTTTAATAGATCAGAAAACCATTCCTATCGAGATTGTCAATAGAATTCTGGCGACCGATGCAAGAGTAGATATGGTAAGGTATGATACAGCTAAAGATGCTAAACTTACCTCTTCCTATCTTTTGCTGAAAAACAATGAGCTTGAGCCGGTAGGGATTGTTTATATTCCTTTATATCATAATGAATCTGCCTATCTGGATGTTCTTCACCAGTATGTAAAATATATTCTTTTAGTTGATATTTTCCTTATTTTATTCAGCATCTGGATCAGTTGGGTAACCTCTAACAGTCTGGCAAAGACCATTACGAAATTCTCTGATATGATTACCCGTATTACATTGTTTGAAAATGAAATGCGTCCTATCAGATATTATAAAAATGATGAGCTTAATGCTTTGGCAAGAGCTTATAACAGAATGATTCTCCAGATTCAGGATCAGAAAGAAAGGCTGAGGTTTAAAGCATCTGAAGAAGCATGGAGGGAAATGGCAAAGCAGGTGGCACATGAGGTGAAAAACCCATTGACTCCTATGAAATTGACCATTCAGAATTTTGAAAGAAAATTTGATCCGGAAGATCCGAATATCAAAGAGAGAGTAAAACAGATGAGTAAAACGATTGTGGATCAGATAGACCTGATTGCGACAGTAGCTTCAGCTTTCTCTGAATTTGCAAAGCTGCCCGAAAAAAATAATGAAGTGATCAACCTGAATACAGAAGTTGAAGATATTCTCCGCGTATTCAATGATGACAGCATTTTCATGCATGCCAATAAGAGTAATATTATGATCAACATGGATAGGATTTATCTTTCCAGGATTATAACCAACCTTGTTACCAATGCAAAACAGGCAGAAAGTGACGAAAGAAAACTCATCATCAATGTAGATGTGGAACAGCATCAGAGAAGAGTAATTATCTCTGTTCAGGATAACGGGGTCGGGATTCCTGAGAATATGTATGAGAGAATTTTTGAACCGAATTTCACTTCTAAAAGCAGTGGAATGGGGCTTGGCTTGTCTATGGTGAGAAAAATGATCGAAGATTATAAAGGGGAGATCTCTGTGAAATCAGAAGTAGGGAAGGGATCTACATTCATTATTACACTGCCTACCAATTTATAGTGAAACCTTTTACATTCAAACAATTTCAGATTCAGCAGTCTAAGGACGTCTTTCGTGTGGGAACAGATGGTGTTCTGCTTGGTGCTTTGGCAGATGTTGAGCATGCTTCCAATGTATTGGAAGTAGGTACAGGTACGGGATTGATCTCTTTGATGCTGGCACAAAGAAATGAGAAAGCTCTTTTTTTAGGATTGGATATTAATGAAGAGGCGGTTGCTGTTACTGAGCTTAATTTTGAAAATTCTCCTTTTCATACAAGACTTAAAAATAAGTTTCAGGATTTTAAAACTTTAGAAACGAAAGAACGTTTTGACCTGATTGTTTCCAATCCTCCTTACTTTGAAGAATCGGGATCAGATAAAGATAAAATTGCGCGCCAGACGGTGGAATTGAACTTTATACAATTAATTTCTAAAGCATCACTGCTTTTATCCCAAGACGGCATTTTTTCGGTAATTATTCCTGTTGAAGCAGGAGATGTTTTTATTTCTGTTGGAAAAGAAAATGGTCTGTTTCTGAACCGTAGAATCAATATCAAAGGAATTGAAAACTCGAAGACTAAAAGATTAGTTCTGGAATTTTCCTCGAAAGAAAAAGAAATCAACGAATCTGACTTTATTATAGAAAAAAGTCCGAGAAAATACTCGGACCAATATCTTGAACTCACCAAAGAGTTTCATGTTTTTAAGTAAAGAAGTTAGAGATTAGATTTTAGTTAATTCCAACTTTTCTTCATCTTTACATTCTTATTCAAATAATTCTGAAGTATCCAATACAGAAACTTTTCCGTCTTCACATCTGATGGCTTCACCAGGGAAGTTTTGAATCATATGATAATCGTGTGTTGCCATTACTACCGCAGCGCCGTTTTCAAGGGCAACCTGCTTTAGCAGCGTCATAATTTCGTTGGAAGTTTCAGGGTCAAGGTTTCCTGTAGGCTCATCCGCTAATATAAGATCCGGGTGGTTAAGAAGGGCTCTGGCGATAGCGATACGCTGTTGCTCACCTCCGGAAAGTTCGTGAGGCATTTTATGCTTCTTGCTCTTCATGTTCACACTTCCTAAAACCTCATTAATTCGGTCTTCCATTTTCACTTTATCATTCCATCCTGTAGCTTCAAGAACGAACTTTAAGTTTTTCTCAACGGTTCTGTCTGAAAGCAACTGGAAATCCTGGAATACAATTCCTAGTTTTCTTCTTAGATTAGGAATGTCAGACGGTTTTAGCTTTGCCAGGTCAAATCCTACAACAGCTCCGTGTCCTGATGCCAATGGAATGTGTCCGTAAAGCGTTTTCAGAAGGGAACTTTTTCCGGAACCTGTTTTTCCGATAAGATAGCAGAATCTACCTTTTTTAATGTTAAGATTTACATCAGAAAGTACAGTGAAGTTTTTTTGCGCAATCTTTGCGTTTTGTAAACTTATAATGTTGTCTCCGGAGATATGTGTATGTGGCATAATTTAATTTTAAAGACTGTTTCTAACAAAAATATTTCAGCTTTTAAAAATAGAAAAAAGATGTTGATCTAGCCTAAATTTTAGTAAATTTTAACAACAAAAAATGCTTGAAAAGGGACTTCTCAAGCATGATTTGTATATGATAATAAAAAGATTATCTCTTAGCGCGTGCAGCACTTACAGTTAAACTCTTTCTGCCTTTAGCTCTTCTCGCAGCCAAAACTCTTCTTCCATTTGGCGTAGACATTCTTTCTCTGAAACCGTGTTTGTTTCTTCTTTTTCTTTCTGATGGCTGGAATGTTCTTTTACTCATTACTATATGTTTAAATCGTAATTAATCTATTAATTTTCAGGTTGCAAAGATATGTAAAATTTTATAAGTTGCAAATTTTAATTATCTTTTTTTAAAATTAAATGTAATGTTTTTCGGTCAGGCATTTTATAAACCCAGATAGGAAAACCATTTTCCGGTGCAAAAATAATATTTAAATGATTTATATAAAAGCTCTATCTTTGAAAACTTTAATTTTAACGAAAAATAAACACCGGATGTTTACACCAGCAGAACTTTTAGATATTAATACATTACTTACCCAGGATAGCAAAATAGTGATCCTTACCCATTATAATCCGGATGGAGATGCTATTGGATCAAGCCTGGGATTGAAGCATTATCTGAAAGCAAAAGGAATTTTGGCAGAGGTTATTGTACCTAATGATTTTCCGAAATTTCTGAAATGGATGCCGGAGGCTAAAAAAGTTATTATTGCAGAATATAAGAGAAAACTAGCCGCTGATATGATTGCAGGAGCAGATGTTATTTTCTGTCTGGATTTTAATTCTCCGTCAAGAATCGGATTGTTGGGAGATTGGCTGGTAAAAGCTCCGGGAAAGAAAATTCTTATTGACCACCACCAGCAGCCTGAACAATTTGACTTTGTATATTCTGATACGGTAATTCCTGCTACTTCACAGATGATCTATCATTTCATTGAAGCGATGAATGATGAAAATTTGGTGAATCAGGATATGGCGGAATGCCTTTATACCGGAATTATGACAGACACCGGTGGTTTCCGTTTTCGTTCTACCAGTGCCACTACACACAGAATTATCGCAAACCTTATAGAACATGGTGCAGATCCTGCCATGATTACCTCCAATACATGGGATACCAACACCGTTTCCCGCCTGCATTTGCTTGCCTTGGTTTTGGGAAGAATAGAAGTAGTAAATGACGGAACTGTGGCTGTTTTAAGTCTTACCAGAAATGAACTGAAAGAACTTGGTTTCCAGAAAGGAGATACAGAAGGCTTTGTAAATTATGGACTGAGCATTGCCGGAGTAAAAATGTCTGCATTCTTTATGGAAGATCTGTATGAAGACTTCGTTAAGATTTCTTTCAGAAGTAAAGATGATGTGGATGTGAATCAATTCTCAAGAAAATATTTCAACGGAGGCGGGCATATTAACGCAGCCGGAGGAAAATCTTTAGACTCTTTAGCCGGGACAATTATCAACTTTAAAGAGAAAGTAAAAGAAGAAGGGTTATAAGAAGGAAAATAGCCTGTACATTCAAATTCTAAATACTTTTACGAAAGCCTTTTTCTTCAAGTTCCTGACAGGTGTAATCGTATACTTGCTGAAACATCTCATCCATATACCGTTTGTTGAAAAGACTGTATTTTGTCATTTTGGGCGGATCTAGAAATATATTGCAGTATTTCGCCTTAGAGTACACAGATTTTGCGATGGCGAGGTGGAGAATTCGGTCGAATTCTTTCATCAGGCTCATTTTCTTTAGCTCATCATAACTGATTGAATTTACATGGGAAGCAATAAGGAAATTGCACTTGTCCATAATGGGTTCAATCGGAAGGTTGTCCAGAACGCCGCCATCCACATAAATTTTCTCACCAATCCTTACCGGAGGAAGAATAAAAGGAACACTGGAAGAGGCCAGCAACGGCCCGAAAAGTTCTCCTTCCGAAAAAAAATCTACAATACCATGAGTCATTTCTGTAGCAGCCACGTAAACCGGTATTTCTAAAATCCTGAAATTGTCTTCCGGGAAATAATCTTTGAACAGTTTTAAAATAAAATTAGAGCTGAAAATTCCATTTTTTGATAATTTTAAAGATGATCTGGAAAAAAAAGAGGTCTGTCTTACAATTTCCATCATTTCATCCGGTGTTTTTCCGAAAGAATAAAAAGCGCCAATAATAGACCCTGCACTGGTTCCCGAGATAATATGCGGTTTCAGATTATATTCTTCCAAAGCTTTTAGTACAGCAATATGGGCAATCCCACGCATTCCTCCGCCTGAAAGTGTAAGTCCGATAACCGGTGGTGCCGGTGATTTCTTTTTTTTGAATGAAAATAAAGCCATTACCAAAATTATCCTCTACTAATATACAGGATTTTTTATTAAACACGGCTTTAATCTGCTATGAAAACAGTCTTATAAAACCAGTTTTTTAGGAAGATTGTGAAGAAGTTCCGTATTGATAATTTCAGCGCAGATGCCGGGCTTTTCCCAATGGCCGTTATGTCCGCAATCCAGGATATAAGATTTAATATTTGTTCTGTCCGGAAGATGTTTAATCATCATATCCGTTTTTACGGCATTGTCATGTTTTCCGGCCAATACTAAAATTTTAGCTTCCAGGTTGTCCATAATATGCTTTTTGTCGGTTCTTTCTACCATTCCTTTTACACAGGCTAATGCGCCCAGATTATTGGTGGAAAGTGCCGTTTCAAGTGCCGTTTCTATTTTACCTTCCAAAATATCTCTTTCATTTGGATTGAATAAATTGGGAACACCAACTCTTGCGTAATGTGCAAAAGCATCTTTTATGATTCGGTAACTCTTGATTCGCTGCTGTTTTTTCTCTTCGTCATCCGGAAAATAGGTAGAGAAAAATAAAGTAAGGCTTTTTAAAGAATCAGGATATTTTTCAGCAAAAGCCAATGAAGTATATCCGCCCATTGAATGCCCCAGCAGATGTACTTTTTCTAAATTCTGATGATCTAAGACTTTTTTTATTTCTTCAGCCATCAGTTCCATGGTGTGAACTTCAGCCAGAATTTCAGACTGCCCATGGCCGGGAAGATCAATTTTGAGCAGTGAAAAATCTTTGGAAAGATGAGGTTCCATATCACTCCAGATAGATAGATTTTCCATAAATCCGTGAAGAAGTACCAAAGTTTCTTTTCCGTTTCCTTTTCTTTCAAAGTTCAGCATGATTCCAAAATTATAGAAGGTTAAAAATAATGCAGCCGGTTATGCACTGCAGATCCGTTTCTCCTTTCAAATGTAAACAAAAAAGAGCATTTTTAAAATGCTCTTTGCCTTTTATTGAGTTAATTCCTTGTAAATCTTTGTTTCCCAGGGCTTGATATCTGTTACACCATATCTTTCTTTTTTAGAGATAGCAAGGTTATCCAGCATGTCTACAAAATTCTTATAATTGGCGTCATCCGTCGGTTTTACGATAACTGTAAATTTATCCGGAGCCGGAGCCTTTTTATAAGCTTCTGCAATGATTTTCGAAATCTTTATTCCACTGAAATCCGTTTCCTTAAGGTTTCCTGCATTCAGATCTTTTTGATTGCTCTGATGATAGAATACACGATTGTCTTTTCCAAGGATAAAGGTAATCTGATTTTGATCTCCGATTACATTATCAGTTGGAAGATGATTAGGATCTTTTGCCGGTAGTCCCAGATCCATTACATTAGGTTTTGTAAAATTGGTGGTGAACATAAAAAATGTAATGAGTAAGAATCCCAGATCTACCATTGGAGTCATGTCTACCCGGATCATTTTTTTCTTTTGTTTGCCGCCTTGTTTCTCTTGTGCAATTACTTCTGCCATGATTAAAAATTTTTAAATGTTAAACGGTGTTTGTTGAAAAAAATCTTACAAAACATGTGCCTTGTTTGCGGTATAATCAATAGATTCATGAATCTATTGATTGTTTTTATAATAAATTTTAGATATTCCCATGTCTTTTTAATTTTTTTTAAAAACTGATCACTATGATGTAATTGATTTAAAGATTTAAATAAAAAAACTCACACGGTAAAGTGTGAGTTTTTTTAATATTTGTGTAAAGAATTATTTATTCTTCTTGTAGAAATTAACACCGCATTCGAGGAATTTTTTGAAATCCTCTTTTGGCATATATCCTGAAACAGGAGTGTTGATTACTTTTCCGTCCGGAGTGATTAATACATAGTGAGGCTGAGAGTTATTATTAAAGTTAACCTGTTGGAATAAACTCCATCTGTCACCAATTGTTTTTACTTTTTTGATCTGTCCGTCACCAAGGTCAATTTTAGTTTTTTGATCCTCAGGAAGCTCTTCTTTGTCATCTACGTATAGAGAAGCTAATACCACATCATTCTGTAAGATAGGTAAGATGTCTGGTTCACTCCATACAAATTCCTCCATTTTTCTACAGTTTTCACATCCGTATCCGGTGAAATCGATCAGGATTGGTTTATCTTCTTTTTTAGCCAGTTCTACTGCTTTGAAGAAGTCATGTTCCGGATGCATACCAAGAATTCCGTCTTTTTCATCATGGAAATAACTTACATTCAGCGGAGGTAAAATTCCACTTAATAACTGAAGCTTAGGACGGTCTGATGGGATTAAACCCTGAACTAAGTAAACTACAAAACCAATTCCCAATACCCCTAATATTTTTCTTGAGAGAGAGATTTTTGGCTTTTTATCATCATGCGGGAATCTGATCAATCCTAATAAATATATTGCTAATCCTAAGGCGATAATAATCCAGATTGCAATGAAAAGTTCTCTTTTCAGGAAGAATGTTTTAGATACAAGATCGGCTTTAGACAGGAATTTCAATGCCAATGCCAGTTCTACGAAACCTAAAACCACTTTTACCGTATTCATCCATCCTCCGGATTTTGGAAGACTCTGTAATGCCTGTGGGAATAATGCCAGCAATCCGAAAATAATAGCCCATGCCAAACCAAATCCTGCCAACGCAAAGGTCAACAGCATAGGAACGTTTGTAGAACCTGTTACCGCACTTCCCAGTAAACTTCCCAAAATAGGCCCTGTACAAGAGAAAGAAACAATTACCAATGTCAATGCCATGAAGAAAATACCGATAATTCCTCCTGCTTCTTCAGCTTTTGAAGATTTGTTGGCGATTGAACTTGGCAACGTAATATCATAATACCCGAAGAAACTTCCGGCAAAGAAAATGAATATAATAAAGAAGGCAATATTCAGCCATACGCTGGTGGAAATTTCGTTGAAGATATTTCCTGCAATTCCGTCAATAATATGGAAAGGAACACTTAATAAAACAAAAATAAGAAGAATGAAAAACCCATAAATAAGAGCATCTCTTTTCCCTTTTGCTTTATTTTTACTTCCTTTGGTAAAGAATGAAACCGTTAATGGAATCATTGGGAAAACACAAGGCGTAAGCAAAGCGATTAATCCTCCGATAAACCCTAAGAATAAATATGTCCAGTAATTTTCATCCACTTTCGTAGAGGCTGTACCACAGTCTGTCAATGGGTTTTTGAAATCAATCGTTTCAATTTTCAGCTTCTTAGGATCCAGTTTTGAAGTTTCCGTGATCGTTGCTTCAGTTTTTGCAGGATTTTCGGTAACCGTGTCAGTTATTTTTGCAGAGTCTTTTACAGGAGCTGCTGTTTCCTCAGTGGCAGCCTCTTCCGTTACCCCTTTTGGCGTAACTTTTTGATTAAATTCTAAGGTATTGGGAGCCAGACAAACCCTGTCGTCACAAGTCTGATACGTAATCTCAGAAGTAACCTCCGCAGGTTTTGTAGGATCTTTTAATTTAAATTTTTGCTTAAATCCGGCAGAATTGGAGTAGAACACAATTGTTCCTCCAAATGCTTCAGAAAATTCTTCATGCTTTTTACCTACTTCGGTAAATTTTCCTACCAGCTCAATATTTTTTCCTGTTACTTTATACTCAGTAGGAATTCCGGTATCTTCCGGTAAATCTTTTGAGTAAATGTGCCATCCGCTTTCCATTGTAGCATTCAATACCGCTTCGTACTGATTGTTTCCAAGATCGTTGATGGTAAATTTAAATTTTACAGGATTTTTTATCTGCGCATTAATTCCTGTTGCTAACAATAACAGAATTAATACAAACCAATTTCTAAATTTCATTGTTCCTTTCATTAAATTTTGAGACTTCGTTTTGTCTTCTCATCTTTTGTGTATCTTCCCTTCTGCCTGAAGAATCATTGCTGTCAGACAGTATCCGGATTTTTGCCTCGCTAAAATAGATAATTTTTCGTCCCTAAAAAACTTAGAAACTTTCTTTTTTTAAGCCTTATGTTTAAAATATTCCGTCTTTTGCTTTAGCAGCAGGAGAAGCATAACCTATTCTGTCCTTAAAAATGATTATTGATTTTGTCAATTTTGGTGACTTACATTCTTAACGAGACAGAAATTTTCATCCAAATCAATTCAGATTTTTTATAATATCTTCTACAGATGCTCTATTTTTATAATCGATATCAAAATGTCTCCATTTAATCTCTTTGTACTCATTAAGGATGAAAGTGGCTGATACAGGGAGTCTTCCTGAATGATCTGATCTGCTGTCTGCAAAATCCTCCTTTAATTTTGAGTTATAAAAATTAAGAGTTTCACTGTCAGGCGTATAAAGGACATCGAATGCCTCAGCAATTTTATATCCCTCATCGTATAAAACGGTATAATCTGTCTTTGTTTTATTAATTGTCTTTTCTATAAATTCCGGCTTTTCCGGAGAAATAATAACGAGCTGTGCATTTTTAGATTGCAGTTCCGGTGACAGATCCTGTAAGGTTTGAATGTATTTGTTACAGTAAGGACACCATTGCCCACGAATAAAAACTATAACAAGTTTTTTGTTTTCTTTTGATGAAGAAAATGTGTTGCCCAAGTGATCTTTCGCTGTGAAATTATCAATTTTATCACCTATCATTCTTCCTTTTACCTGATCTAAGGTTTTACCGGATTGAGACGTTTTTTTCTTCAGAACAGATGCTCCTACTCCTAAAAACTGTTCAGGATTATAATATCCGAAATCATACTGAACAAGTTTCCCTTTTGGATCCAGAAACAGGAAAGAAGGGTAGTTGACCACTTTAAATTCTTTGGCCAGGCTCAGTCCTTCTTTTTCAGCATCGATGGCAAGATTTACAAAACTCTTGTTGAACATTTCTCCAATCTGAGGATCGGTAAACGTGTTTTTTGTCATGAGCTTACACGGTCCGCACCACGTGGTGTACAGATCAATGAAGATCAGTTTGTTTTCTTTTGCTGCGATTTTTTTCGCAGCTTCCAGATCAATTTTTTGAAAATTGATACCTTTGCTTTGCGCATTCATTGAAATTCCTATTCCTATAAGAAAACTCAATATCATTTTTTTGAACATATATTTCTTTTCTTATTAGGTTCCCTGAAAAAGAAAAAAATCACCCATAAATTATATGGTTTCGAGTAATTGTTTGATTTTCAGGTTAAAAAAATGCTTTTGTTTTTAATCTTTTTGATCTGCTCTACACATTTATACTTTTGATTCTGCGCATTATGCCTGCTGGAATAATGATATTTGTCCTGAATTTCTTCTATACTTTTATTTTCAATAAAAATATCATGGATCAGATTCTGGCAATGTGAAGAAATAGATTTAATATAACCCAGCAGCTTTTCCCAGTAATATCTTTCGTTCTCAATAGCAGCAGTTATTTCCTGCTGATGTTCTGTGAAATAGTCCTCAGGAGATTCTATATAAAAATGCTTATGCTTTAATTTTTTAAACCACAGATTTTTAACAATTCCAATAATATAATTTCCGAGACAGGTCTGAACTTTAAATTCATCAGCATTCAGTTTTTCATAAAGAATCAGCAGTGCATCCTGAAAAATATCTTCCGCATCTTCCAGATTCCCTTTATTATTAAGAACGAATTTTTTGGTATAACCGAAATACTGTTGGTATAAAATCCCAAAAGCTATATTGCTGTCTTTCTTAAAATCATCAACAGCTAACGAATTAGTTGTTTTTCTGTCCACTTTACAGTTATCTTTTTTTGAGTAGTTCTGTCTGCCTGATACCTGCGATCCTGTCTAAAAGGGATGATTCCCAAAATATGATTTCCGGAGTCACATAGTAACCAGATTTTTTCCCTGGCCAAAGCAGATAATTTTTCGTCCCTAAAAAATTTAGAAACTTTCTTTTTCCCTGAAAACCCTGTCGGATAAAATTCATCTCCATCCTGTTGTCTTCTTAAAAGGAGAGGGAACTGAAGCTTTTCAGCATCGAAATCCCATTCAAATCTTTTGTTGATTCCATCAATGTTTTCAATACTATCTACGAGATTGATACTGATCTGGTTTTGTGAAAAATCATAATGTTCAATCAGTAATACTTCTTCTTGAGCTTTCTTTTTGTCATTTTTATCAATAAAAATTAATTCATCACGATTGACAATTAACTGATATTCTTTTGAGAAAAAAGAACTGTTGTTTTCTGCTTTAAAAATTTTGGGGATTTCTTCCTCCTGATTGAATCCGTATTTTTTTAAGATTTCAAATTTTACGAAACCGCTTTCCTGATCCAGCTTTTCCTTTGATAAAATTTTATAGTCTTTGTTAAATACTGTAAGATAATTTTCTATTTCCTGAATCTGTTTCTGGACAAAGTCTTTGGTTTGATTCATTAATAAAGAACTCTTTCTGAAGTTTTCCAGAAAATGATCATTGGTTTCCATTAAGATCGGAACCACCTCATTTCTAATCTTATTCCTTAGATAATCATTCTTTTGGTTAGAAAGGTCTTCCCGGAATTCAATATTATTCTGCTCCGCAAACGCGTAAATTTCTTTTTTTGAAAAATCTAAAAGGGGGCGAAGGATATGATTATCATTCGCCGGAATTCCGCTGAGTCCATTGATACCTGCCGCTTTGGAAAGATTGATGATAAAAGTCTCCAGTTGATCATTCAGATGATGTGCTGTAACAAGGAATTCAAGTTTTTCTTTTTCCTGAATTTTTTTAAAAAAGGCATAGCGAAGTTCTCTTGCCCAGAGCTGGATAGAGTTTTCCGGTTTCTGATCTTTTTCCGAAACTTCATACAGATGAAATTTTATATGATTTTTCTCACAAAAATCCTGTACTGTTTTCTGATCCAGCTCCGAATCATTTCCACGAAGTTTATAATTGATATGAGCTACCTGAAACCGGAACTTTGAATCCTTAATTTCATGCCCGAAATCCCTGAACAAAGAGGCTAAAACCATAGAGTCAGCACCTCCGCTTACCGCCAGAAGATAGGTGTGATTTTCCGGCTCGTGAACGAGATTTTTTAATTGATTGATAAAGGTTAATTTTTTCAACATATATGTTGAGAATTTCTTTTATGCAAAGATAACCGATATAATTCAATTGAATTTCCCTAACTTTGAGTAGTCTAAAAATGATTATTTATGAAGATTTTAAAAATTTTAGCAGTTTCTGCAATGGCGCTGGGAATGACATCTTGTGTCAGCAAAAAGCAGTATGATGCTTTGAGTTCCAACTATAAGCAGTGTATTGAAAACATTGGAGAAAGACAGAGAGAAATTCAGGATTTGAAATCTCAGAACTCTGCATTGACAGGTGAAAACAACTTGCTGAAAAGTCAGCATGATGCTTTAAAATCATCCCTTGATGCATGTCTTTCCAATACAGGAAAAAGTTCTGCTAACATTGATAAACTGGTAGGAGAAATCAATGCTTCCAATTCTTATATCAAGCAATTGATCTCCAGTAATGCTAAGAATGACAGCTTAAACCTTGCATTGTCTAACAAATTGAAGAGATCTTTGGATAATGTTTCTGATGAAGATGTACAGGTAAAAGTATTGAAAGGAGTGGTAATGATCTCTCTTTCTGATAAAATGTTATACAAAACAGGTGACTACAACATTTTGCCTGCAGCTCAGGAGGTGTTAGGTAAAGTAGCGAAAGTAATCAATGATTACGACAAATATTCAGTATTAATTGAAGGTAACACCGATAATGCTCCTTTGAATTCTCCAAATCTTCCAAGAGATAACTGGGATCTTTCTGCATTAAGAGGTACTTCTGTTGCTAAAGTTCTTCAGACTCAGTTTGGAGTAGATCCGGCAAGAATTACAGCTGGTGGACGTTCTGAATACAACCCTAAAGCGACTAACATGAGCGTTTCAGGTAGAGGAGAAAACAGAAGAACAGAAATCATCATTATGCCTAAACTGGATGAGTTTATGAAACTGATGGATATTGCTCCTAAGAAATAATCTCTAAAACATACATGATAATAAATCCCGAAGCAATTCGGGATTTGTTTTTTATGAACCAATCTGCTTTGGGATATAGCGGGCAGATAGTTTTTTCTTTGATGAGGTGGCAACCTTTCTAACGGGCTGTTCAAAATAGAAATTAGTAATATTCCATACAATCATAATGGCTGAAAAATAATATAGATTAAGAACGAGCGCAATTCCAATATGCATAGAGATTGTGAGGAAAAGCCATGTTTTCTGTGTCGGTTTATACCAAATGAAGATTGGATAACACATTTCAATGATAATGGTACTCCATCCTATAAAGCTTAAAATGTAAGAGTGTTCTGTCAGCCAGCTGAAATCAATATTTAAATCTCTGTTAGAATAGGGCAGATGAATGGCTTTCCAGATAGATTCACCATTCCACCAATTAAATCCTAATGCTTTGTCCAGTCCGGAAAAGAAATACGCAATAGAAATATGAATCTGGAATAACCTTTTCACCGGAGTGATATTAATTTCTCCCGGTTTTCTGCTGAAAATAAAATTTCTTAATGAAAAATGCTGATCAGAGGGAAAAAACATCAGATAAAATAAAGACATACTCGTAAAAAAATCTGCACCATAAGCAAAGAAAGAACTTCCCTTAAGCAATGCAATCTGAAGGATAAGCAACAACAATGCAGAAATTCTGGAATAAAATCCGGTGATGATCAATATACACAGTACAATAAATAATACTTGGGTAATGAGAATGGTTGTGTTTTCTTCAATTCCGAAAGTTTGTAAGAAACTGACAATTTTTGAGAACGTTATCAGCCAGTCGGGAGTGAAAACACTCATGATGTCCTGTGGAATGATACTGCTGCTTGAAAATAATTTATCAAAATCCGGCAATACTGCAGTAAACTGTAAAAGGATTACAATTCCTATAGCAACCCGGAAAAAGCTTAAGAATTCCTTTTGGTTATCCTGTTTGAAAAAGAAATTTTCAATTTTGGTGTAGAATGTATTCAGCTTTTTCATCGCTTTATTATTTAAATTCATCAATGAGAATAAGATTTTCATTCGTTTTTTCCTGTTTGAAATTGGCAATCGTAGGGTAGTCGTATAAATAAAGTTTGGTGGTAATACTGACCGCTTTCGGATTTTCTTTCATAACGTGTGCTGCAATCTGTCTGATAATAATATCCAGATACTGATAATACTTTTTGTCGTATTTATTCTTGTCAGAAATCTTATCCAGAAACATATTAAATACAGTGGTATATCTCACTCTGCTTTCTTTATTTTTAAAATAAGGCAGGTTTTTCTGCTCCAGTATATTTCCGTTCTGATCTTTTAATTCAAAACTCATAACAAAGTCGCTGGCAACATTCGGTGCGTAGAAACCATATCCTGTATCAAAACCCGTATAAGAAGTAAATATATTGATGGGTTTTGACTGGGCAATATTCTCTGAAATAGTATAAGCCAATGGCTTTTTATAGTCTTTGTTTTCATAATAGAAACCATAATAGCCGTCAAATGTTCCCTTCAGGCCAATAGTGAATACCACCAGCAGGATCATGAAAATTCCGGATAACTGAAGCTTTCTTTTCATGGCAAAAGATTTAAGAAAAGGCTGTCTTCGGACTAAAAACAGCCTTTTGAGGTTATTTGTAATTCATCAATACACTGTTCAGTTTTACATTGATTCTGGGATCAATGGCTGTATTGACTTTATACGATTTTATGATCACATTGGTAAGATTTTTTCTTCCCATAGTTGGCGGGCAGATGGTGTATTCTTCAGCACCTCTTACCGTTAATTTACTTAAAGAGGCTATGTCCTTCTGGCTTAATAATGCTGCATTTGTGGCTACCTGGTTGTTTTGAATCGCATAATAATCTGCTCCCAGCTGTTTAGCCCCATATTTTTTCAGTATTTCATCAACTTTTAGTCTCAGATCACCGTATTTTTTCCAGTCGATGTTAGCTTTCATCAGACATCCGCGAATAACATACTGTCTGTTGATTTTGTAAATAATAAAATGGGTACCCAAACTGCTCTGGTGAAGTTTCTGTAAGCTTAATAAACTTTTCATGTCTTCATCAGAAATTTTTTTCACATCTTTCAGAATGTAATTGTTGTCTACAATGTAATTGCCTTTTTCTTTATAAAAAGACATCTCCTGAGGCTTTAGTTGGGAAAAAATCATAACAAGTCCCACTATAGCTCCAATTAATAATAAAGTCTTTGTTTTCATGTGGATGTTTTTAAAATATCCCTACTCTGTTTAGGATTTTCGGGTTCCTCCTTGATTTGAATGTTTCATGGTTGAAAAACTTATATCAAAGGTAGGAGCACAAGAATGGATATACATAAGTGTTTTTCCTGTTTTTTGTGAGGATTTTGACTTTTGGAAATGAGGTTGAAGTAAAGATTTCCCGGATAGAATGCCTGTTCATAGTAATTTTAAGCGATGGTGAATTGCTTAAATTATGAATTTAGATAAAGGCTTGTAGAATGAATGTTTTAAATTGATAATTCAGGAATGGAATGTAGTGATTGGGTTTAAAGCAAAAATAAATCCCGAAGGTGGCCGGGATTTATTTTTTAATCAAATTAATTCTTCCTTTTTCAGGAGCGAAATAATTCGTTGCAAAAATGAAGTGGATATTTCTTTCTTAGTTTTTGCTGCAGAAGCATCAGCTCTACCTCTCGGTATGACTGTCTTGCGATTCTCATGGTTAGTTTGTGTCTCTCCTGCAATCATCTTGTTTCTCTTAGTGTTTTTACCCCTTATTCTTATTGCAAACTTATCATTAATACCATTACAATACCACCCGTATTTTCACGGTATTTTATATGGGGTTTTCACTGTATGTTTTGACTTTTCTATTTTTCAAATAAGATATTTAGTCATAATTCTTTGATTAATAAAAGAATATGTATATTTAAATCTCTATAAAAGGAAATAAATAAAAAGAGATATCCGAAAATCTAAAGAGTAGGAAATTAATACTAAACTAAAATTATTATGAAAAATTTAAAAAAACTTTCAAGAGAAGCAATGAAAACTGTACAAGGTGCTATTAATGGGTGTAATCCACAGATATTTTGTACTAGCCCACAAACAAAGTGTTGCCCAGGATGGGTTTGTGCTGGTATAAGACAATATTGTATAGCCGTATAATAATTTTTTAGAGCCAATACACACATATGGAAGAGAGATTAATTTCTCTCTTTTTTGTATCTTCTTTTGAATTTAAAAAGTAGCTTTAAAATCCTTAAATTTGCTTAAATTAAAATGGTATGAGTTTTTTTGAAGAAAAGAATCCTGAAATGGACAGATATTTGGAAGCACACGCTTCTTCAGAATCCGAAATGCTGAAAAAACTGAGAAGAGAGACGTACCAGAAGACGACACAGCCTCATATGATTTCCGGTTATCAGCAGGGAAGACTATTGACTATTATTTCCCAGATGCTGCAGCCGAAAAGTATTCTTGAAATAGGAACATTTACAGGATATGCTACCTTATGTCTTGCGTCAGGATTGGCAAAAGACGGAAAAATTACGACTCTTGACATTAATGAAGATCTTGCCTATCTTCCGAAAAAATATTTTGAGTCAAGCGAATATTCCAGTCAGATCGATTTTAAGCTTCAGGATGCTAAAGAATATTTAAAAGAGACAGATGAGTTTTATGATCTGATTTTTGTAGATGCAGATAAAGAAAACTACGCAGAATATTTCAGACTGATTAAACCCCATACAAAATCCGGAACCGTAATCCTGTTTGATAACGTTTTGTGGTACGGAAAAGTGTTGGAAGAAAATCCAAAGCTGAAATCTACACAGTCTATTCAGGAATTAAATGATTTGGCGGCAAAAGATGAAGATTTTGAAAATCTTATTCTACCTTTGCGTGATGGAGTTAACTTTCTTCGCAGAAAGTAATTAAAATATCCAAAGATTATAAGATTTAAAGGGTGTACAATTCGTATTTTTTCTTTAAATTATTCAATCTTTAAATTGAGAGTTAATGAATAAAGGAATTTGTATTGTTACAGTAGCGCCGGTTCGTGCAGAAAATTCTGACAGAGCTGAAATTGTTACGGAAATATTGTTTGGAGAAAGTGCAGATATTTTGGAAGTAGATAAAAACTGGACCAAAATAAAAATGCATTACGATGGCTATGAAGGATGGATGGACACCAAACAGCTGAAACCAGTGACAGATGAGGAGCTGGCCAAAAGAAAAGTTACTGTTGTTACCGAAGATTTTTCTTCTGTACTCATGAATGATGGCAAAACTTTACTGTCTATGGGTTCAGAAGTAGAGTTTCCCGTAGTTGCATCAAGAAGAAGCCATGATGTACGGGAAAGTATCGCACTGACGGCAAAAGAATTTCTTAACGTACCTTATCTGTGGGGTGGTAAAAGCTTTTTTGCAGTAGACTGCTCCGGATTTACTCAATTGGTTTATAAGATTCACAATATCAAAATACCCAGAGATGCATCACAGCAGGCAGAGGTAGGAGAAGCACTTACTTTTGTAGAAGAAACACAGCCCGGAGACCTTGCTTTTTTCGAAAATGCTGACGGAAAAATTATTCACGTGGGAATAATGCTGGAAAATCAAAAGATCATCCATGCTTCCGGAAAAGTAAGAATTGACACGCTGGATTCTACAGGAATTTTTAATAAAGAAATGAATAAGCATACTCATAAACTGAGAGTGCTTAAAAGTGTAATTTAATTCACATTAAATCTTATCTGAAATGGAAAATATTCTCTTTACGATTTTTGATATTTTTAATTTTGGATGGGTCGCTTTTCTATGGTGGTTTACTTTAAAAAATTATAGCACTCTGCCAGAGAGAATTCCTGTGCATTTTGATATGGAAGGGAAAGCTGATGGATTTGGTGGAAGAATGTATGCCTTTCTGATGCCTATATTAGCTTTGGGATTATATGCCCTGTTTGTTTATGGGATGAGGCATCCTGAAGATACTAATTTTCCCGTAGAAATTACAGAACAGAATATGAATGCTCAGTTTTTGGTTATGAAAATAGGGTTGAGAATTCTTTTTGTGATACTGGCAGTCATTTTTACGAATATTCAGGACTATATGTTTAGATATGCTGCAGATGATAAGGCAAAACCGAGGATTTCATTCGCCACTATCTTTTTATCAGTCGTATTATTTACTCCTGCGTTAGTTTTTATTGCCTATCTATTTAAATGATACATTCTAAAGAAAATTCAGAACATTATACCTGGGGAAGCCAATGTGACAGCTGGATCCTTAAAAATACGCAAGGCTTATCCATAAAACAGGAGAAGATGCCTGCGGGAATTTCAGAAAAACTTCACTATCATAAAGTGGCAGAACAGTTTTTTTATATGCTGAAAGGAGAAGCTGTATTTTACATCAATGAAGAGAAATTTTTTGTTAACCAAGGAGAATCTATTTCTATAGAGCCCGGATCAAGACACTTTATCACCAATGAATCTGCAGAAGAAATTGAGTTTTTAGTCATATCCAATCCTTCTACGGATCATGACAGAATTGAAATAAAAGAATAATTAAAATGGCTTTCGTCTACAATATATTTATCAGTCTTCTTACTTTCGGAATGAAGGTTTTCGCGTTATTTAATGATAAAACTAAAAAAGGCGTTGAAGGGAGAAAACAATCTTTGGATAAAGTAAGGTCTGCTTTTTCAAAAACGGATAAAGTAATCTGGATGCATGCTGCAAGCCTAGGTGAATATGAGCAGGGATTACCTGTGTTGGAAAAGCTTAAAGAGAATTTTCCTAAGCATAAAATACTGGTGACATTCTTCTCGCCCTCTGGTTATGAAAATGTAATTAAAAAGAAACATATTGCAGATGTAATCTGTTATCTGCCATTCGATAAGAAAAGCACAGTAAAAGAATTTATATCTCAATTTAATACTGAACTATTTTTTACGGTTAAATATGATTACTGGTACAATCTCCTTGCAGAATTAAAAAATCAGGGAACAAAGATCTATGTAATTTCCGCGCTTTTTTACGAAAGACAGTCTTTCTTTACTTCCTATGGAAAATGGTTTGTAAAACAGCTTCAGAAAAATGTAGATTGGTTTTTTCATCAGACTCAGTTTTCATTGGCATTGGCAAAAAGTGTAGGATTAATAAAGTCTTCTGTAACGGGAGATACAAGATTTGACAGAGTAAAACAGCTCCGCGAACGGGACAACCATGTGGACTTCATTGCTGACTTTATGAGAGAAAATAAAACAGTCGTTTTTGGGAGTTCATGGCAGGCGGAAGAAAAAATAGCAGAAGTGGTTTCCCGCAAAAACAATACAGTAAAACTTATCATTGCTCCCCATGATCTGAAAAGGGTAGAACATTTGAAAAATATATTTCCGGAGGCATTATTATACAGCCAGATTCAAAGCTCTCAATCATCAACTTTCAATTCTCAGATTCTGATTATAGACAGTATTGGCTTGCTGTCAAAACTATATTCTTATGCGGATGTAGCTGTTGTAGGAGGAGGATTTCATGATGCAGGGCTTCACAATATTCTGGAAGCCGCCACCTTTAGAGTTCCTGTGATCTTTGGAAATCATTATAAAAAGAACCCGGAAGCTGATGATCTTATCTCGGCCAACGGCGGAAAGTCTTTCTCTGATGAGTATACGGCTTCAGAATTCGTGTTATTTCTTCTGAATGAAGAGAATAAAGAAGAACTTGAAGAAATGTCTCAAAACGCCGGAAAATTCGTAGATGAAAAACCTGATTCTACTAAAACGATTCTTCAGAAGATATTATCTTAAGAATCCCTGGCTTTTAATTTCTTTCATGATCTGATCAATGTTTTCAGGAATTTTTTCACATTCCAGCCAATTGAAGTCGAGACCATTATTAATACAAAGCTTTTGAAGATAATGGTTCTCTGAGATTTTCTTTTGGGTATCACGAAAATATTCATCAATTTCTATCCAGTAATCCTCATCCAGTTTTTTCACCAGAATTAATGATTTAAAGATTTTATTGATGATGTAAATATAAAGCTTATAAACATTGTCAAACCTTTGTCTGCTAAGGTCTCCATTATTTTCCAACACTTTGTTGACAAGAAGAAGATTCAATGAAACCTCTCCGAATTTATCAGTAGTGATTTTGACATGCTCCGTAATTTCAGCACTTATCTTTCGGACGGCAGACATGAAATATTTAGCATTTCCTACATATTTTGAAGCCAGAATCATCTGTTCCTCCACATGTTCTTCCATGGCATTTCTTTTGTCATCCGTAGTTTCCGGATCAATGAGTTCAAAGTAGAGCTTTTTTGACAATAATTTATCCTTTCTCAGGAGTCTGAAAATAAGTTTGTCTTTATCGGCACCGGAAAAAGCACTCAGAGCCGCTTTGAACTCTTTAGAATATTCCATTAATTAAAAATTTTCGAATATTTCAGGAATCCGTTTAACGCCCAGTTCGCTGTATAATACAACGATTTTATTGTGGAGAATCCCATGAAATCTTTATAGACCAGATATTGATCTTTGATGATGTTTTTTTTGTTTCTGGAAACACTGTTTTCACGCATTCTGTATTTTGCCATTGTTTTTTTTACGGGAATCCCTTCAGGAATTACTTTTAAAAGATTCAGCCACATCACGTGATCTTCACGCTTGCTTTTTACAGGGAACAAAAACTTTCCTACTCTTTTAGTATCATACATTGTAGAAACCGGTGCCAGACGGCATGTTTTCAACAGATTGGAAAATGTAACTACCTTATCTGCCAGAAAATCTTTTAGGATAGGTTCAAGCTGTTCATTACATCTTGAATAGTTGCAGTACACCAGTTCTACGTTATGATCCTGCATATAATCCGTCATTGTTTCCAGATATTCAGGATACCAATAGTCGTCAGAATCCAGAAAAGCAATATATCTTCCCTGAGCTCTTTCAAGGCTGTTGTTTCTTGCATTTCCGGCACCTCCGTTTTTTTCTAATACCTGTAATTTTATTCTGGGATCATTATATTTCTTAATGATTTCCACGGTATTGTCTTTGGAGAGATCATCAGTAATCAGCCATTCCCAGTTTTCATGGGTTTGGTTCAGGACAGACTGTATGGTTTCCTCGATAAATTCTGCGGAATTGTAGCAAGGTGTTATAATGGAGACAAGATCTTTCATTTATGTTTTCTAAACTGCAAAATTATAAAAATCTTTTTTCATAAAGATGCCACGAGCTTATTCCTACAGCAATAACCACTAACATGCATACCAAGGCCATTACAAACGGATTGTAATCCTCAAACAACCCTAAGGTTTGGAAGGTTCTGATAATCGGGAAATGAAAAATGTAGATTCCGTAGGTGAAATCCCCGTATTTTCCGAAATTATTTAAGAATTTGAATGAATAGGCAATGTACATTACAATAACCCCGATCATCATTGGAGAAAAAAGCTGAATATTTAAAAACAGATCAATCCAGACAGTAGCAAGCGCAATGATGAAAATTATATTTTTATGTTGGATGAATTTATCGAAATTAAAGTAAATCAGCATTCCGGGGATAAAATAGGATAAAGTTCCGGGAAGCTGTTTAGCAATGGAAATTTTATTTAAAGATTCAAAATAATTGAGATAAATAAGGGATAGGAAGTATAAAATAATTAAGCTTATATTTCTGTACTTATTATTCTTTCCGAAAAGCAAAAACAGCAAAGGAACAGAGAAATAGTAGCACATTTCTATTTTCAGCGTCCATAGGGCTCCATTCACAGCCTGATTTCCAAAAACTCCGGGAAGCCAGGGGGCTTTAAAATTTAAAAATAATGAATTCCAGAAAAGGTAATTATAAACCTGTGTATTGCTGAAATATTCGGCGAAAGAATATGTACTTACCAAACTTAGTAAAATAGCACATAAAAAAATAACCAATAAGTAAGCGGGAACAATTCTTTTGATTCTCTTTTTTAAATAACTTTTCAGGCTTGAAGACCTGTCATAACTCCTTGCAATAAGAAATCCGCTCACTGCAAAGAACCCAAAAACAGCAATTTCTATAGGGCTGTGCTCAAAAATCTTGAGATCAGGAGAAGCGCTGAGGGTGCCAAGATGTCCCAGAAAGACAATAAAGGCGAGGAGAACACGTATAAAGTCAAAATTGTTTTTCGTTATATCCTGCATTTGTATTTTGTTTCCTGCAAAAATAACTTTTTTAATAGAATGTTCAGTGCTCATAGTTTCATTATTTGTTAAATAAAGGGAAAATGAGGTCTTCAAGTTTTTAAATATATAGAAATAAAGGAAGATGAAATAATTTTTCATAAAAAATAGTAATATAAATCAAAAAAATTATAATTTTAGCGCTTGAAAAAATTGATCTATGAAGAAATTAGCATTACTATTTGCAGGTTTGTCATTGTTTGCCGCTACAGGATGTAGTGATAGCAATGATACTGTTCTTGAAGCTCCTCTAGTTGGGACCTGGCAACCATTGAAAGAAGTGGTTACTACTGTTGAGACTGGTGAAGATCCGGTTTCTAACACGATTACCTATACGGACTGTCAGAAGCAGACCAGATGGTGGTTCAGCGTTGATTCCAAAGGTGGAAAAACGAACTGGGGAGATACTGCTACACCTGGACAGTGTGCTATTCTTTCTGATATAAAATTCAATTATACCTATGATAAGGATGCAAAATCCGTTCAGATGAAAATTCAGGGAGTAGTAGAACCTCAGAATGCAAAGGTGATTACGCTGGATAATACAACGCTCAACCTTGCAGTAAGGGAAGAGACTCAGGATCCTACTATATTCCAGACAAGAACTTATACTTTCAAAAGAGTTCCGCAATAATAATATACTTCAGGACATAAAAATAGATCTCATCCCCGGATGAGATTTTTTTGTTGAGGAGAATGGCAATTCATCATAAATTAAATTTCTATTTACTTTAAAATCATTAATTTTGTGAATCTTGTCAAAAAGATAAATAATTCAGTCTAACATATAACAGATATATAAAGTGTTTTACGATCATCAGCAGATAGAAAAAAAGTGGCAGAAATACTGGGAGGAAAATCAAACCTATAAAACCTCTAATAACACAGACAAACCTAAGTTTTATGTACTCGATATGTTTCCGTATCCATCAGGAGCAGGACTTCACGTAGGTCACCCGCTGGGATATATTGCGTCAGATATCTATGCGAGATACAAAAGACACCAGGGGTTTAATGTACTCCACCCGGTAGGATATGACAGCTTTGGACTTCCTGCTGAGCAATATGCGATCCAGACAGGGCAGCATCCAGCCGTTACTACAGAACAGAATATCAACAGATACGAAGAGCAGCTGAAAAAAATCGGATTTTCATTCGACTGGAGCAGAGAAGTAAGAACTTCAGACGCTTCCTATTATAAATGGACGCAATGGATTTTTATCCAGTTGTACCACTCCTGGTATAATAAAAATACCGACAAGGCAGAATCTATTGATTCATTAATCCAGCATTTTGAAGAAAAAGGGACAGAAGGATTAAATGCCAATCAAAATGACGAATTAAATTTCACAGCAGAAGAATGGAAAGTTGCTTCCGATCTCGATAAAGAAGACATCCTTTTAAATTACCGTCTTGCTTACAGAGCAGAAACAACCGTAAACTGGTGTCCGGCATTAGGAACCGTATTGGCTAATGATGAGGTGAAGGATGGAAAATCCGAAAGAGGAGGGTTCCCTGTATTCCAAAAGAAAATGATGCAGTGGAGCATGAGAATTTCTGCCTACTCTGAAAGATTATTACAGGGATTAAATACTTTAGACTGGCCGCAGCCGTTGAAAGATTCCCAGGAATACTGGATCGGGAAATCTCAGGGAGCACAGGTTCAGTTTAAAGTAGAAGGGCATGATGAAACCGTTGAGGTATTCACCACAAGACCTGATACCATCTTTGGAGCTACTTTTATGGTACTGGCTCCGGAAAATCCATTAGTGGAAACTATTACTACAGATGCTCAAAAAGCAGAAGTAGATACTTATATTGAAGAAACTTCCAAAAAAACGGAGAGAGACAGAATGTCTGACGTGAAGAACGTGAGCGGAGCTTTCACCGGAAGTTATGCAGTTAATCCTTTCAGCAATGAAAAAATGCCGATCTATATTTCAGACTATGTATTGATGGGATATGGAACAGGGGCTGTAATGGCAGTTCCGGCACACGATGAGCGTGACCACAGATTTGCGAAGAAATTTAATCTTGAAATCAAAAAAGTGGTAGAAACTGAAGAAGACGTTCAGGAAAAATCTTTTGATTCTAAAGATTCCGTTTGTGTAAACTCAGATTTCCTAAACGGATTACATTATAATGAAGCGAAAGCAAAAATGATTTCAGAGATCGAAACTAAAGGTATCGGTCATGGAACTACCAACTACAGACAGCGTGATGCTATTTTCTCAAGACAGCGTTATTGGGGAGAACCCGTTCCTATATATTATAAGGATGGAATGCCTTACACATTGCCGACTTCTGCTTTACCTTTGGAACTTCCTGAAGTTGAAAAATATTTACCAACAGAAGACGGAGATCCACCTTTAGGAAACGCAAGAGAATTTGCTTGGGATGAAGCTAACCAGAAAGTAGTAGCTACAGACCTTATTGATGATAAAACAATTTTCCCGTTAGAATTATCTACAATGCCGGGTTGGGCAGGAAGCTCATGGTACTTCCTTAGATATATGGATCCTAATGATGAAGAAACTTTTGTTAAAAAAGATTTGGCAGATTACTGGGGACAGGTAGACCTATATATAGGAGGAAGCGAACACGCAACCGGTCACTTATTGTATTCCCGTTTCTGGAACATGTTCTTAAAAGACAGAGGATATATCAGTCATGATGAACCGTTCCAGAAATTGATCAACCAGGGGATGATCTTAGGGATGAGTGCATTTGTATACAGAATTGACGGTACTAATCAATATGTATCTAAAAACTTAGCTAAAGATTACCAGACTCAGCAGATCCACGTAGATGTATCCTTATTAAAAGGAACGTCTGATGAATTGGATACAGAAGCCTTCAAAGCGTGGAGACCGGATTATGCAGAGGCAGAATTTATTCTGGAAGACGGAAAATACATCACAGACCGTGAAGTAGAAAAAATGTCCAAGTCAAAATATAACGTAGTAAATCCTGATGACATCTGCGAAGAGTACGGAGCAGACGGATTAAGATTATATGAAATGTTCTTAGGGCCGTTAGAACAATCCAAGCCTTGGAATACCCAAGGACTAAGCGGAGTATATGGTTTCCTTAAAAAATTCTGGAATCTGTATTTCAACGGAGACGTATTTGAAGTTTCGGAGGAAGAACCTACAAAAGCAGAATACAAAGTTTTACATACCTTAATAAAGAAGGTAGTATATGATATTGAAAATTTCTCTTTCAATACCTCCGTATCATCATTTATGATTGCGGTGAATGAGCTGCAGAAAATAAAATGCAACAAACGCAATATTTTAGAACCGCTTGCCGTTATCATCTCTCCGTATGCTCCTCACATCTGTGAAGAACTGTGGAATTTACTGGGACACGGTACATCTATCGAATTTGAAAAATTCCCGGAACTGAATGAAGATTATCTGGTAGAAGACGAAATTGAGTATCCGGTAAGCGTAAATGGTAGAATGAAGTTCAAAATTTCACTTTCTGCTCAATTATCTGCTAAGGAAGTAGAAGATTTGGTGATTTCTAACGAGAAAATGCAACAGATTTTGGAAGGTAAAACCCCTAAAAAAATCATTGTAGTCCCTCACCGTATTGTGAATATCGTAATTTAAAAAAAAATTAACATTGGGAAATTAAAAAAAATGGGTGTCTTATTTTTTTGATTTTTTAACTGAAATGTTAAATTTGGAAAAAATAAATAAAATAATTTAAAATAATTATTATTTCGAAATCGTATTAAAATTTCTTTATCAAAAAAAAGCAAAATGTTTAATTAAGACTCTTGCATTTTAATTAATTTTGCCTTTAATTTACACCCTGTAAAATTTTAAAACAATATAATTTAGTTAAATATGGAAATGAATGTTTCAAAAAATGATGAGCAAGTAGTTGCTAGAAAGGCAGGAGGTTTAAATCCAGCTGTTATTATTCCTATTCTATTTATTATAGGAGTATGTATTTATTTATTCGTTCTTGGTAGCCCAGGAAACTTTAAAGATGCAGACAAACTAGGAAGTGGTTCTGTAGCTTTTTCAAGTGTTGAAGGAAAAGACATTCACCCAGAATCGTTCTTAGGTATTATCTACAAAGGAGGGGTTATCGTACCAATCTTGATTACTTTCATGATTACTGTAATCGTTTTCTCTTTTGAAAGATATTTCGTTCTTGGTAAAGCAGCTGGAAAAGGAAACTTAGACAACTTCGTTGTACAGGTAAGAAGCTTACTTAACCAAAACAAAATTGACGAAGCTATCGAAGAGTGTGACAGACAACAAGGTTCTGTAGGTAATGTAGTGAAAGAAGGTCTTACTACTTACAAAGCACTTTCTCACGATAACACACTAAATAAGGAGCAGAAAATGGTAGCGCTTAACAAAGCTATCGAAGAAGCTACTACTCTTGAGATGCCAATGCTTGAGAAAAACATGATGATCCTTTCTACTCTAGGTACAGTTGCAACGCTAATCGCACTACTTGGAACAGTAATCGGGATGATCAAGGCATTCTTCGCATTAGGTTCAGGAGGTGGTACTCCAGATGCTGCTGCTCTATCTACAGGTATCTCTGAAGCCTTGATCAACACGGCATTAGGTATTGGTACTTCAGCAATCGCTATTATCCTTTATAACTTCTTTACATCTAAAATTGATGGATTAACTTACAAGATCGACGAGATCTCTATGAGTATCCAACAATCTTTCGCTGAATTCAACTAAGAATTAGCAAGATATTTGCATTAGCAATTAAAAGAAGTTTAATTAAAAATATTTTATAATAATGGCGAGAGTCAAACCTAAAAGACATGGAGTCGTAACGGACATGACCGCAATGTGTGACGTTGCGTTCCTACTTCTTACGTTCTTTATCTTGACCACTCAGTTTAAAAAACCTGATGTGGAGCAGATTAAACCGCCATCTTCAATTTCGGAAAAATTACTTCCTGATGCTAGTTTAATGACTATCAACGCTACTCCGGACGGAAAATTCTATTTCCAGCCGGTAGAAAATGCATCAGAA
This sequence comes from Chryseobacterium sp. 7, assembly GCF_003663845.1. NCBI lineage: Bacteria > Pseudomonadati > Bacteroidota > Flavobacteriia > Flavobacteriales > Weeksellaceae > Chryseobacterium > Chryseobacterium sp. 7. The sequence goes on along the minus strand of NZ_RCCA01000001.1, from coordinate 4,123,540 downwards.
AGAATAGCTCTTTTGGATAAAATGGGACAAAAGTATGGTATTACTTTTGACAACAACCAAAAAGCTGCTTTCCAGAAAGTTCAGGCAATTGGAGTTCCAATGAACCAGCTTAAAGGTTATTTGGATATGCCTGCAGATGAGCAGAAAAATTATAAGAGTCCTACAGGTATTCCTATGGACAGTACAAATAAGCAATTAATTGACTGGGTAAAAGAAAGTTTAAGCGTTAACCCTGACTACAAGTTAGCCATCAAAGGTGACGTTACAACTCAGTACCCTAAAGTTAAAAGCCTATTTGAAGGTTTAAGAGATATTGATTTTCTTAAATTTTGGTTGATTACATCACAAGAAGGTAAACCTAACGAATAATATCGATAGAAATGGCAGAAGTACAAGTACAAGAAAAAGGCGGCAAGGGCGGCAAGGTCCGTTCCAAGAAGCAGAACACCAGAGTCGATATGACTCCGATGGTGGACTTGGGTTTTCTATTGATTACCTTCTTTATGTTCACAACTACATTTAGTAAACCGAATGTTATGGATTTGGGTCTTCCGGCTAAACCGAAAGATGAAACAAAAAAACCACCTCCAACAGAAATTAAACTTTCAAACTCAATTTCTATCTTATTAGGAAAAAACAATAGAGTTTTTTGGCACCAACAAGATGCTACATCATTGAATGACCAAACTCTTATGGAAACTACCCTTGATAGAGAAGGAATTAGAAAAGTAATTCAGCAGGCAAAATCTAGAGCTGCAGATCAAAGTAAATTTACTGTGATTATTAAGCCAACTGATGATGCTGTATATAAGAACTTTGTTGATATTCTTGATGAAATGGCAATTACCAAAAGTGAGCAGTACGGTGTTACTGACGTTAAGCCTTGGGAAAAAGCTGTTTATGAGAAAAAAGTAGGAGGTGCTGCTGCACCGGCTGCTACAAAGTAATTTAACCATAAAATTGTTATATCTAATCTATGGCAGATGAAAATGTATACGGTCAGAATCTTACTTTAGATGAGATCGTATTTGAAAATAGAAACAAGGAATATGGTGCCTATGATCTTAGACATCAGTATCCGAGACTTTTAACAAAGTCTTTTATCATCGGAACAGCTTTATTCCTTTTGGCAGCTTTGTCTCCGTTCATCTATCTTACGATTAAAAATCTTACAGCTCCGCCTAAGCAAGAAGTAAAGGCTGATCTAGTAGATATTATCGAAGAAGATCCGATTATCGAGCAGCCTAAAGAAGAAGAACCACCGCCACCACCGCCACCACCAAAAGAGGAGGAAAAAATTGAGGTGATTCAGAACGTAGTTCCTGAGCCTGTAAAAGCTCCGAAAATTGAAACTCCACCACCACCAATTTCTAAGCAGTTGGAAACCACAACTGGTTTGCAGAATCAGGAGGGGGTAAAGGCTCCGGCTTATACGCCACCGCCACCACCACCATCTACAGGTACTAAAGCTAGTACTGTAGAAGTAAAAGCGAATAACCCGAACGAGATCTATAAAGATGTTGACCAGTCTGCAGAATATCCTGGAGGTATGGGGGCATTAAGAAAGTTCTTGGGAGATAACTTCGATACTTCTCTAATGGAAGGAGGTGAAGGTACACTTAAAGCTAAGCTTAAGTTCGTTGTAGAAAAAGACGGAACAGTTTCTGCAGTTACTATTGAGGAGAAATCTCCAAATGGCGACTTCAACAATGAAGCTATACGTGTAGTTAAGAAACTTAAAAAATGGACTCCTGCGAAAAGAAACGGGGAGAGCGTTAGATCTTACTATAGTGTTCCATTTACGATGAACTTTGAATAAGATTTATTTGTTCAAAATATAAATAAAAAGAGAAGCATATGCTTCTCTTTTTATTTTTTTTGGTATTTTTGTTACATGATGTTCAATTGGTTATCCCTGGTTACGGGATTGTTTTATATCGTTTTAGGAATTGTAGTGATTGTCTACAAATTCTTCTTTACTATTTTAGAACCTGCTATTGCCTATGCACTGGGTGTGGTATTGATTATTTATGGTATTTTCAGAATTTACAGGGCAATCTCCAGAATCAAAAAATCGAGAAATGAAGAATAGTTTTAAGCTTGCAGTAATTTTTGTTTTGAGTATAATGCTTGCAGGCTGCAAAAAGGAGAAAAACGCTCCTTCATATCACAAAGGTGATCTTACCATTTTTACTGACGAGTCCTTCCAAAGCGTTACAGAAGCATTAGCTGACGGCTATATGATCAATTACCCTGACACCCACATTAAAGTACAAACCCAAAAAGAAGACTTAGGACTTCTGGATCTTCTTAAAGGAAGCGCTAAAGCAGTGGTAATGTCCAGAAATCTTACTCCTGAAGAAATAAAAACATATGAGGAAAGAACAGATTTAAAGTTTCTTCCTTCTAAATTTGCTGCAGATGCAGTAGTTTTTGTAGTGCCTAAGGACTCTCCTAAAGAAAGCATTTCCATGGAAGAGATCAATGCTGGACTGATGTCTGATAAAAAAGAATTTATTTTTGACGGTACCAACTCTAGTAATCTGAATTTTGTTGCTGAAAAATTTAAAAAACAACCAAAAGACCTTCAGTTTTCCATTATTCCGGGAAATCAGAAGATCATAGAGGAATTAGGGAAATATCCCAATAAAATAGGGGTTGTAGGGCTCAATACTTTTAGCCGTCCTTATGATAAAACTTCAGAGAAATTAAGAGATATGGTTAAAGTTCTCCCTGTTGTAAATAAAGGGAAATTGTACAATCCGGATTTTGAGGGGCTTCGCACAATGGAATATCCATTTACAAGAGTACTTTATTTTCTTATTAACGAAGGTAATTTTAATATTGCCAATGGATTTATAAGATTTTCATGTACTCATTTGGGACAGAAAATTGTGCAGAAAGAGGGGCTGCAACCTTATAACATTTACAAGAGAGAGGTGCAGATGCGTTAAAAAATATTAAATTCACAATTTATCCTTATTAAAAATTTTGATTTGGTCTGAAAATTGTGTAGAATAAAACTCAATTATTAGAAAATATAAAATGAAAGATATAATGAATATGAATGTAAAGAAGATTGCTTTTGGAGCAGCCGTGGTATTTTTTACCGGTTTTGCCTCTGCACAAACACTGCAGGATGGTATTAACAGTATAGATAGTGATAAATTTGCTCAGGCAAAAACGAATTTCACTGCAATGATCGCTAAAGAGCCTACTGCTGACAACTACTTCTATTTAGGAAATACTTTCTTAAAACAAGGAGAACCAGATTATGCTAAGGCTACAGAAAGTTTCAACAAAGGATTAGCTGCTGATGCAAAAAGCTATCTTAACAAAATCGGTTTAGCTGCTGTTAAATTAGGTAAAGGTGATAAAAATGCTGTCGCTGAAATCCAGAAAGTAGTAACTGATTCCAAAGAAAAAGATGCTGAAGTTCTGTTCAGAGCTGCAGAAGCTTTAACTTTATTTGAAAAAAACAGTTCACCAGATCTTGCGATCCAGTTTTTGACTAAAGCTATTGAGAAAGCTGAGAAAAAAGGTGTTCCTGCACATTACTATTATACATTAGGAGATGCTTACAGATTAAAAAGAATGCCGGGAGAGGCTATGTCTGCTTATGATAAAGCATTACCTACTGCTAAAAATAAAGCTTCCGTTTACACAAGAATGGCAACTTTATGGATGGCAGCACAACAGTGGCAGCAAGCTAAGCAAAACATTGATAAAGCTATTGGTGTAGATACTACTTATGCCCCTGCATATAAAGCATTGGCTGGTTATGATATTAGATATCAGCAGAATGCAAAAGCAACTCAAGACCTTATCAACTATACAAAATATGCTGATGAGGATCCGTACACTCAGTTAGAAATTGCAAAATTATACTTCACTAACGAAGATTATGTAAACTCTAAAGCAGTATTAGATAAAATCTTTGATAAAATTGATGATCCTATTAAGTTCAAATTAAGAGCTTATAACGCATATGCAGATAAAAATTATGCTGATGCTAAGCAAAATATGGATACTTTCGTTTCTCAGGCTGAGAAAACAAGAGTATTACCTGCTGACCAAGGTTTACAGGGACTTATTGCTGCTGGTTTAGCTAAAGATGAAAAAGATGCTGCTAAAAAGTCTGCTTTAATGGCTGAAGCTCAGCAAAAAGTAGGTATTGCAAAAGCTGCTAAAGATGAGACTATGAAGTGGGATCTTGAATTAGCTAACATCGCTGGAGGTGGTGGAGTATCTCAGTCAGAAGTTGACAAAGGACCTACTAACCCTACCATTGAAGCATTAAAACAGAAAGTTGCGGCTAACAGCCAGGATTCTGATTCATTATTTAAATTAGCTACGGCTTACCAGGATATTAAAAACTGGAACGGAGCTATTCTTACATGGCAAAAAATGTCAACATTACTTCCTGATTGGGCTCCGGCGTATTACAGCCAGGGGTATTCTTACCAACAGGCAGGAAATAATGATGCAGCAAAAATTGCTTATGAGAAGTTCATCAGTACAGTAAAACCTGCTGATCAGGAAGCTAACAAACAGACTCTTGCCTATGCTTACTTTGCAGTTGCTTATATGAGCAAAGATTCTGATGCAGCTAAAGCAAAGGATTATGTAGCTAAATCTTTACAGTTGGATCCTACTTATCAGGACGCTGTAAAATTAAACGCAGAGATCAATAAATAATTTAAAATTTAAATTATAGATATTAAAACTTCCCATTCGTAATGTTTGGGAAGTTTTTATTTTACACTTATCTTTGATTATATGAAAACTGATATACTTGCTTTTGGAGCACACCCGGATGATGTAGAGCTGGGTTGTGGAGGAACTATTGCTAAAATGGTTTCAGAGGGTAAAAAATGTGTAGTGGTAGATCTTACAAGAGGAGAACTCGGAACAAGAGGTACAGATGAAACCAGAAAAGCTGAAGCTGCAGACGCAGCTAAAATTTTAGGACTCTCCGCAAGAGAAAACCTGGGAATGAAAGATGGCTTTCTTGTGAATTCCGAAGAATACCAATTGAGGATCGTAAAAATGATTCGCAAATACCGCCCGGAAATCGTCTTAGCCAATGCAATTGATGATAGACATCCGGATCATGCAAAAGGAGCGAAATTAGTGTCTGATGCATGCTTTTTGTCCGGGTTAAGAAAAATTGAGACCGTATTGGAAGGAGAGACCCAGGAAGTATGGAGACCGAAGCACGTTTTCCATTATATTCAATGGAAAGATATCAAACCGGAATTTGTAATTGATATCTCGGAGCATCTTAATACAAAACTTGAGGCTTGTATGGCTTATAAGACCCAGTTTTATGACCCTACTTCTAAGGAACCTGAAACTCCGATTACGACAAAAGACTTTTACGAGAGCTTAACGTACCGTGCTCAAGATTTAGGGAGATTATCGGGAGTTACTTACGCTGAGGGATTTACGTCTGAAAAGTTAATTTCTTTGAAAAATTTTGATGGAATTGTTTGGTAGTTGAGGAAAATGTTCTATATTTGCACTCACAAAACGGTGATTGTAGCTCAGTTGGTTAGAGCGTCGGATTGTGGTTCCGAAGGTCGGGGGTTCGAGACCCCTCATTCACCCTAAATTAACACATTTTCTTTTTGAAAATGTGTTTTTTTTTGTTCCCAAAAGAACCCAATTAAATTAATATGCCACTTTTTAGTGTGCTATTTTTTTTATACTGTCCTAGAAAAAGTATATTTGCATGATAATTATGAACATAATCAGGGAATGAAAAATATATACTTTTTACTTTTTTTATTTAATTCTATAGTAGTTTCTTCAGCGGTAAGGTATGTAAATGCTAATTCTAACAGTGGTAGTGCACCTTATACTTCATGGTCTACTGCAAGTAATGATTTACAGGCAGTAATAAACAGCAGCCAGATTGGAGATGAAATTTGGGTAGCCAGTGGAACTTATTTTCCTACCAGAGATCCTTTTGGAAATACTTTTCCTTCAGATAGTCGGGATAAAACATTTTATCTGAAAGATGGTATTTCTGTATATGGTGGTTTCAGTGGAACAGAAACATCATTAACGGACCGAGACACAAGCAGTAATATAACGCTCCTGAGTGGTGATTTAGGTGTTTTAGGAACAGTCAATGATAATTGTTATCATGTTGTACTGTTTTCCGGAAACAGTACCAGTGCAATTGGTGTAAAATTAGATGGTTTTTCTATTGCCAATGGTTTTGCAATGGGTACTGTCAATAACAATGTAAACGGAAATGTTGCTTCAAGGCTGGCAGGCCCGGCAATTTATTTTATTAATGGGAACAATATTATTTCCAATAATAAGATTTATATGAACAGTGGCTATTCAGGCGGAGGGATCTATACTTCAACTGGCAATAATATTATTTCTGACAATGAAATCTATAATAATAAAGCGCATTATGATGGAGGAGGCGTGAGTGTCTTTAAGGGAACAAATACCATTACCAATAACTATATTCATGATAACATTGCTACTGGCGACGGGGGAGGTATATATGCCGTTTTGGGAGTAGACAATATTATCAGTAAAAATATTATCGATAAAAATAAAGGAGGAATTAGCCAGATTGATACTTATTATTACGGTGGTGGTGGAATTTATACGGAGAAAGGTTCAAATATCATTTTGAATAATGTGCTTTACGAAAATACTTCAAACTATATGGGAGGAGGGATTTTTCTTTATTATGGACAAAATAAAGTCATTAATAATACCATTTACAAAAACACAGGAACGAGAGGAGGTGGATTTTTTACTTATTTAGGAAACAATTTCGTGAAAAATAATATATTTTGGGGCAATATTAATGGCACAGATAGCCAGCCCGGAGCAGATTATAAAAATCATGATGACTGGCCGGCTGAGAATTATTTCTACAACAATATATTCCAATTACCCTCCGGTTTTTATACCTCAGCAAACCAAAATTCTTTGTATGGCTATCCAAATAATATATTCCAGACTAATCCGGGCTTTAAAGATGCAGCCAATGTTTTTGGGGCAGACGGTATTTTAAGAACTTCAGATGATGGATTGTCATTATTGCCCAATAGTGTCGCCATCAATTACGGACAATTGACGGATGCACCAACCGATGATATAACAGGAATGACTCGCTTGGGTAATCCTGACGTAGGAGCCTATGAATTGATGGGTAATCTGGGTATTAAAGAATTAAAAATTGACCAGTTTAGAATTTATCCTAATCCAGCTAAAGATGTTTTGAATATACAGACCAATGATAAAATTTTGAAGGCTGAAGTCTTTAATATATCCGGACAACTTATAAAAAGCACTAAAGAATCGAAGGTTGAGATTTCAGTATTCCTGCCAGGGACATATATTCTCAATGTAGTGACGGAAAATAAAATTATTACAGAAAAATTTATAAAGAAATAAGTTACGGATATATGTTACCGTATTGTTAGCCTTTCAAAATTTGAAAGGCTTTTTTATGTTTTCCATTCCTGTATTTATAAACTCTTCCCTCAGCTTACAAAGTGTAATTTAAAAGATCTTTAAATAAATTCTATGTTTGGTGATTAAAACTTTTATATTTGTTTAACCAGTATCGTGAGAAAAAATCTCATCAAAATTATCTTAATCAAAGCTATTAACATGAAAAAACTCTTTACCATTCTTATTGCCTTTTTGGCAATAAAATCCTATTCACAATCAGGTTCCCAATCTTATTATAAACGTCTTTTTGATACCAGAGGCCTTGACCAATGGGATGGTAATTCAACAAGCCCCGATCAGCTTGAGTTTGCCTGGGGTGTACCTGCTCATATGGAAGCATTGGTTTTAATGTATGAAAAAACACTTGAAAAGAAGTATGCAGAAACTTTAATTAAGTGCATCGGAAATACTATTGACAGAAGAGATGACCTGAGAAATCCGACGCTGGGATATCCGATAATTTATGATTACCGCCATGTTTCTGGGGCTGCCTGGTCTACTAATCATTACAATGCATCAACGGATACAACAGGTTTACCTTATTCTCATTTGGTGCATAGTGCTAATATTACCTATCCTATGGCTAAGTTTGCCGCAATAGTTAAAAATAATACTGCTATTCAAAATTTAACATATGATTCACCAACAGGTCGTTATGCAGGTCAAAACTATATTACAATTGCTAATGACCTTATCCAGAAAATAAAAGAAACACTTGCTTATCATGCAGACCAGTGGTATACAGAACCAGGATCTACTACTATAGGGTATTATAAAGAACGAAATGATAATAATCCGCCAATAGCTTATCCAGGAGAAATTTTGCCATTTAATATGCAAAGTTCAGTAGGAAGAGTGCTGGTACAGATGTATAGAGCAACGAGTGACAATAATTATCTTACCCAGCTCAATAAAATTGCTAATTTTATAAAATCAAATACTCAGCTTAATTCTACTTTGGGGTCAAATGTCTGGACCTATTGGAAACACGATGATTTACGTGAAGATATTTCCCATGCAGACTTGACAGCAGCTTTTCCTTATGAATGTAATAAGTATGGTATTTCAATCAATGGAAGCCTTATTTATACCACTACGGATATAAATGCATATACCAAAACGTTGACAAAAGATATTTATATCTCTCCTTTACATATAAAAAATGGGGTTAATTATAATGGTGAGAATTGGAATATCAAGTATAATGTTAATACTTCTGATCCTACTGTGACTCCAAGATACGGAACTTATACAGCTTATTTATGGCTGTATTTATCTCAATACGATGATAAAACATTATATCAGATCGTTTCTGATTTACAGGCTGCCAAAAATTATTATAGTAACATAACGGTATTTGATTCTTCTATCACATGGGCGCTTTTATCAAATTTTGAAAACTTAGTTGTACCTGTCAATACAGATCATGAGTATGGAGAAGATTCTGATTGGAGAGGTATTGCAAACGGTAATTTTGATGGAGATAGCGACGAAGAATTTGTGGTAATAAGAAATTTTGATGGGTTGATGCAGATTCTGGAACCGCATGACAGAGGTTTTCAACAAGTTACTACTGCCAAAGTATACGGGGGTTCAAACAACTGGAAAGGATTGGCCGCAGGTGATTTCTTTGGAGATAGTAAAAGTGAAATTATAGCTTTAAATGATCATGCAGATGCATCTGAAAATGGTATTTACGTTTTGAAAATTGAAAACGGAAACATTGTGGAGCATACCAGATATACAGGATGGGGAGCTCAGTCAGAGTGGGCAGGTGTTGTTGCTGGAAACTTTATCAGTGGCGGAAAAGATGATGTTATTACCGTAAGAAACTTTAATAAAGAGGCTAGAGTGAGCAAATTTGTTGGAACAGATATGCAGTCAGTGTATTTAAATACCCTTAATCTGCCTGCAAGTTCTAAAATCAAAGCAGTGGCATCGGGTGATCTTGATAAAGATGGTAAAGATGAATTAGTACTGCTTGTGGATGCTGATGATAATAACGCTATCTATAATGGTATCCATGTTTATCGTGTTAGTGATAGTGGTGTTCTTACAAAAATTACTGAATTTACAAACTGGGGTTCAGCTTCAGACTGGAAAGGGTTGGCTGTGGGAGATATTGATGCTGATGGTGCTGCTGAAATTATTGCTCACAGAAACTTTGACGGGGATTATAAGCTATTTAAATTAAACGGAAATGTCTTATCGGGTATTACTGCTGAAAAGTTCCCTGTTTTACAAACCAAAAATAATGTAATGTGTTTTGGAAATTTTGATGCAAGCACTAAAAATGAAGAATTAGCTACACTTAGAAAAGATGGAGGTATTGTAATGTTTTCTGCTGCAAATGTTACAAATAGTGTGATTAACTTGAATAACAGAACTGCAGATCCTTGTAGAAATGAGTTGCCGGAAGTCTTATTCAGTTTCCTGAAATCTTCATCATTAAATAAAGAGGAATCTAAAGAAATAGTATCTGTAAAATAAGAAATTATAATATTCAATAGAAACGGGCTTTGGCCCGTTTTTTTATGTTTTGACTATAAGGCATAAAAAAAGCATCTTTTTCAGATGCTTGTGTTTTTAAATATTCTTTTTTAAACTTCGTCGTCAGAATCAATAGTGAAAGATCTGCTCTTAAAGTCTTTGTCATGTTTTTCTGAAATTACATCCTCACCCTTTTCATTAATGATGAAATCTGTGGACTCATTAAACATCTCCTGGAAACTTTTAAAATCTTCCTTATAAAGGTAAATTTTATGCTTCTCGAATGTAGCTTCCCCATTCTCTCCGAAATTCTTCTTACTCTCAGTGATTGTAAGATAATAATCTCCTGCTTTCGTCTCGCGCACATCAAAGAAATAAGTTCTTCTCCCTGCTTTTAACACCTTAGTGAAAATTTCATTTTCATGGCGTTCCTTGTATTCACTCATTGTTAGATATTTTTTAATCTTGTTAAGAACAAATATAAAAGAATTCTTTTAATCACAAAATTTTTTTTATGATTTATTTAACAATTGAGAACGAAATGGCTAAGCAGTTACAGAATTGGTAATTTCCGTAAGGTTGAGAATTTGATCCGCTTTTTGAGCGCTAGACTCTCTGTGTGTGATGATTATGGAAGTGGCATTACTTATTTTTTTGTCAATATTCTCCAGGATATTTTGCTCTGTTTCGGTGTCTAAAGCAGATAAAGAATCGTCAAAAATGATGATATTCGGGTCTTTAATCAAGGCTCTTGCAATGCATATTCTTTGCTTTTGTCCCCCCGAAAGCATTACCCCGCGTTCACCAACAAGTGTTTTATATTGCTCTTTAAACTCTATAATATTTTTATGAACATCCGCAATATTGGCATATTCTACCACTTTCTCATGCGACGGATGATCAATGGCAAAACCAATGTTATTTTCTATAGAATCAGAGAATAAATAGCTCTCCTGAGGAATATATCCGATATAGTCTCTGTAGTTATTCAGATTATGATCTTTAAGATTTTTACCGTCAATTAAAATTTCGCCTTCTGTGGGATCTATTAAACGACAAAGCAGTAAAGCTATCGTTGATTTTCCACTTCCGGTTTTACCCATAATGGCTAAAGATTCTCCGGCTTTAACTTTAAAGCTTAAGTTTTCCAGTGCTTTGATTCCCGTATTCGGATATACATAAGAAACGTTTCTGAATTCGATATCTCCTTGAATAGGATAGTTTTCAAAATTGGTATTAATGATCTCAGATTTTTTATCCATGAATTCATTGATCCTCTGCATAGAGGCTTCAGCTCTCTGGTTTACAGAAGTTACCCATCCTACCATAGAGAAAGGGAAAATCAAAGTGTTGATATACATGAAGAAATCTGCAATTTTACCGATGCTCAATTCTCCGGCAATGTATTTGGTTCCTCCAATCCAGATAATAGCTACATTCAGCAATCCGATGACAAAAAGAATAATCGTAAAGAAATAAGCTTCAGTCTTGGCTAGATCCAAAGCTTTATTCTGATAATCCGTTACTTTAATTCCGTAGTTTTTTTCAATATATTTTTCCCTTGCAAAGAATTTTACCACACGGATTCCGGAAAAGCTGTCCTGGACAAAAGTTGAAATGGCAGACTGGCTTTTCTGCATGATTTTCGACTTTTTATTGATGATGGAGCTTACCTTATAAATAGCAAAAGACAAAATGGGAAGCGGAAGAAGCGTCCACATTGTCATGGAAGCATCCGTTTTCACCATATAAATAGCTGTGATGACTACAAGAACAATAAGGTTAGCCACATACATGACACCCGGACCAAGATACATTCTTACGGCAACAACGTCTTCGCTCAATCTGTTCATTAAATCCCCAATAGTTGTCTGCTTATAATCCGTTAAAGATAAATCCTGGTAATGTCTGTAGATTTTATTCTTAAGTTCATATTCTATTCTTCTGGAAGCAACAATGATGGTCTGTCTCATCATGAAGGTGAAAATTCCGGTCAGAAGAGAACATCCTACAATAATTCCAACATAAATAAGAACCTGATTGTTAAAGCCAAGATTTCCACTTTTTGTAAGTTCATCCACAGATTTTCCTACGAACTGTACCTTATATATATTGAAGAAATTACTGGCAATGATAAATAGTACCCCCAAAACAGCAAGAGTTTGTGTTTCCAAAAATAAGGGTTTAAGGTTTTAAGCGCTTTCATATAGTTGCACAAAATTACAAAAATGTCATCACACTACGAATTTCATCAATTTTAAATTTTGTATCTTTGCAGCCATAAAAAAGCTCTTTGAATGTTAGGAAGACGACAAATCCGTGAAAAAGTAGTACAGACCGTGTATTCTTACTACCAAAATCCTGTAAAATTTGATGTTTTAGAGAAAAACATGTTTGCCGGGATAGAGAAAATCTATTATCTATACATCTATCAGCTCAACTTTTTGGTGGGTCTGAAAGATTTGGCAGAGAATCAGATCGAAATTGGTAAGAATAAATATCTTAAAACTGATGCTGATATTAATCCTAACCAAAAATTCATCAACAACCAGGTATTGCTTAAGCTGGAAGAAAATCCTGAAAGATTATTCTTTACAGGTCAGCACAAGCAATTGAAATGGGACATGCATGATGACTTATTGGTGAAGACTTTCCAGAGAATTACGGCTGGAAAACGTTATCAGGATTTCATGAAAGAAGAAGGATACTCTTTTGAAGATGATCAAAAATTTATCGGTAAATTATTCTTAAGATATATTGCTGAAAATGAAGATTTTCACGATTACTTAGGAGATAAGGAACTTTCATGGTATGATGATATCCATATTGCCAATTCAATGGTACAAAAAACAATCGGTTTCCTGAGAGAAGATGAAGAAAGCAGAACTTTGATCAAAATGATTAAAGATGAAGAAGATAAAACATTCGCTGCAAAATTGTTGAGAGATACCCTGAACAACTGGGAAAACAACGAAAAGAAACTTGAAGAAAGACTGGAAAACTGGGATCTGGAAAGAGTTTCTCTAATGGACAAAGTCATTTTGTCTACAGCAATTGCAGAGCTGGATAACTTTGCTTTCACGCCTTCAAGAGTGATTATTAACGAATATATTGAAATTGCAAAAGTATTTGCTACAGACCGTTCCAATATCTTCATCAATGGTATTTTAGATAAATATTGTAAAGATCAAAATAGAATATAAAATGAAAAAGACGTTATCAATTATCGCCTTGTCTATTATAGGCTTTGGGTTAGTTTCATGTAAAAAAGAAAACAAAGAAACTCAAAGTACTGAAACTGCAACTACTGATTCTACAGCTGTTGCGGCTCCGGTAACTACTGGTTCTACTGCAGTACCTGGAACTGGTGAAACACCTGCTCCGGTTTCTAACGAACCATCTACTTCTGTTGCTTTATCTGAAAACAGCTTCGATTTTGGAAAAATCAAAAAAGGAGATAAAGTAGAGCACGTATACGAAATTACCAATACCGGGAAAAATCCATTGATCATTTCTGAAGTGAAGCCTGGATGCGGATGTACTGCTCCTGACTTTACAAAAGAACCAATCATGCCTGGTAAAAAAGGAAAAATTACTTTGCATTTTGACTCTTCAAGCTTTGACGGAAACGTTCAGAAGTATGCAGATGTTTTTGCAAACGTAGAGAAAGCTCCAATCAGATTAACGTTCACTGCGAACATTCAACCATAATATTTAGAATATGTTGACACTATTTTTACAGGCAGCAGGAGGTTCTTCTCCTATGATGCTGATCATGATGGGGGTAATGTTTGTAGGATTTTATTTCCTGATGATCAGACCTCAGATGAAAAAACAAAAACAGGAGAAAAATTTTCAGGAAAACCTTAAAGTAGGGACTAGAGTAGTACTTACATCAGGGCTTCACGGAAGAATTGCTCAGGTTCAGGATGACGGTTTTGTGATTGAAACATTATCAGGAAAACTCAAGTTTGAAAAAGCAGCGGTTTCCAGAGAAATGACAGAATCCCGTTTTGGAGATAAAGCAAAATCTGCGGATAAAGCAGATGACAAAAAAGATACAGTAACTGAAGAAAAGAAATAATTCAGTCTGAAAATATTTAGCTGCGGCGGGTGAACGAAGTTCACCCGCCGTAGCTTTTTTATATCATAGATTAAGAGCCTTTGTGCTCATTTGTAAAATTAATATTTAATAAAAAATTATCTTTGCCCCATGAATCAAAACACAAACAAAACAGTTCTTATTCTGGGCGCCAATTCAGATGTGGCAAAGCAATGCATTAAGCAATATGTAGAAAAAGGATTTGTGGTAATTGCAGCTTCCAGAAATACCGCATCTTTGGAAGATTTTATTCATTTCAATCATCTTGACCGCTCAAAAGTTTCTGTTTTGTCTTTTGATGCAGCGGATTTTGATTCTCATCAGAAATTCTATTCTGATCTTTCCACAAAACCTCATATCGTGGTATATGCGGCAGGATTTTTAGTCGACAATCAAAATGCTTTGGCAGATTTCAAAGGTGCTAAACAAATGATGGAGGTCAATTATATGGGTGGTGTTTCTATACTGAGCATTATTGCGATGGATAAAAGCAACAAAAATCTTGAAAGAATCATCGGTCTATCCTCCCTGTCTGGGGTAAGAGGGAGAAAAAGCAATTTTGTCTACGGAAGTACCAAAGCGGCATTTACCCAGTTTCTTGCCGGATTAAGACAGGAGCTTGCTTCCCGTAAAATCATTGTGAATGCTTTAGTCATTGGTTATATCAGAACAAAAATCAATGAAGGGTTGGAATTGAATGAGTCATTGATCATGGAGCCGGATTATGTGGCAAGATGTATTGTGAATGCAGGAAACTCCTTCACTATTGTTCCGAATTACAAATGGAAGATCATTTACTTTATTTTAAAGATGCTTCCGGAAAGCCTGGCCGCAAAATTACCTTAACCCGTTTGGTATTTCGTTACTCAATAAAAGTTTACATAAAATTAATTTTTGAATTATAGATTTCGGTACCGTTTTTGTAATTCTATGACCGAAAAATTATTTCTTCCTGTAAGATTCGATTTCTGAATGATTATTGAGTAAGCTGAACCATTCTGTTCTGCTGTCAATCTGTTTTAAGGATAAATATGAATTGCCTTTGCTCAAGTAGGGAAGGGTTATTTTCCTTTTTAAAATCTTGCAGAAGATGTCAATACTCCATTGATATTAACTATAAAATACACGACAAAATGAACGATTTAGAACTGAACAAGATTCAACAGCACTGGGACACATTAATTTCTTCAGTAATTTCATGGGCACCAAGAATTTTTACTGCAATTATTTCCGCATTATTAATTTATCTGATTGGATCTTGGATGATAAGAATGATCAAAAAGCTGGTGGCAAAAGCGTTCAAAAAACGTAATATGGAAGCTTCCCTTCAGCATTTTCTTTTAAATATAATCAATTGGGGACTTAATATTCTGTTGTTTATCGTTGTTGTAACGCAGCTGGGAGTACAAACTTCGGCTTTTGTAGCCATGATTGGTGCTGCGGGTTTGGCTGTAGGTTTAGCATTACAGGGATCGTTGACCAATTTTGCAGGAGGAATATTAATCTTATTATTAAAACCTTTTAAAATAGGCGATTTTATTTCCACTAATTCCGGAGTTTCAGGAACTGTAGATGCTATAGATATCTTTCATACGAAATTGATCACTCCACAAAACCAATTGATCGTTATTCCGAACGGAGTGGTTTCAAATAATAGTATTACGAATTTTACCCAATTGGGAACAAGAAGAACAGCATTGGATATTGGAATTGCTTATGATGCAGATCTTAGGCGGACAAAAGATATTTTGATGAGTGTTATCAGAAGTAATCAATATGCTCTTGCTACGCCTGCTCCACAGGTAGTAGTGACGGAGTTGGGTGAAAGTGCCGTGAATGTATCAGTAAGAGTAAGTACTGCTACAGAAAACTTCTGGACTATGAATGAAGAATTAATCATCGGTTGTAAAGAAGCTCTCGATAAAGCGGGAATTGGAATTCCTTTTCCGCAAAGAGATATTCATGTTTATAATCAATAATTATATTTAATTTTTTAAGAAACTCCTGCATTATAATAATGTGGGAGTTTTTAATTTAATCCATATTCTGTAGCAGCTCCAGAGCCTTCATCATATCAATTCCTTTACCCAGAACCGGTTTGAACAAATCACCTTTTTCTTTGATTCTGTCCAGAGCATTATTGATCGTAAAATCACTTGGTTTCAATCCGGGTTTTAATTCATCCCATTCCAGGGGCATAGAAACCGAAGCGCCCTGTTTGGGTCTTAAGCTGTAGACACTGGCCAATGTTTGCCCAGTTCTGTTTTGCAGATAGTCAAGATAGATTTTTTTGTGATCTCTTTTTTGAAGGCTTCTTTCTAAAGTGGTAAGCTTAGGCAGTTTTTCATTTACCTTTTTCATAAGAATATGGGCAAAATCTTTTACCTGGTCGACATCATATTGGGCTCCCATCGGAATATAAATATGGATTCCCGTACTTCCTGAGGTCTTGCAGTACCCTTTTATTTTAATGGCTTTTAAAACTTCATTTACCTGAAGTGCAGTTTCAATCACATCATCAAAGGTGTTCTTTGAAGAAGGATCAAGATCTAAAACAAGGTAATCAGGATGTTCAAGATCCGGCAAAGAACTGTTCCAGGGGTTGAGGTCAATACACCCCAGATTATTCAGATAAGCTAATGTTGCTTTATCATTACAGTAAATATAATCGATGTTTTTATCATTGGATTCAGAAAATACCTGAGTAGTTTTTATCCAGTCCGGAATGTGGTCTCCGGCATCTTTCTGATAAAAACCCTGTTCCTCAATTCCATTGGGAAAACGATTGAGAGAAAGCGGCCGGTTTTTCAAGTAAGGCAGAATATATCTGGCAACTGATTGATAATAGTTAATAACATCTCCTTTGGTGATACCGTCTTTGGGAAAATAGATTTTATCCTGGTTCGTAAGCTTTACAAAATGTTTGTCCAGAGTAATTTCTTTTTCTTTCTCAGAAGCTTCAGTTTTTTTTGATGTTGCTTTCAAATTCATTTCTTTAGGTTTTTCGGTGAAGGATGGATTTTTGAGGTCTTCCGGACTTTTGTCTTCTCTGATGGTTATAAAAACAGGATGTCTGAAGATCCCATCCTTTGTTATTTCAGAATATTTGATTTCGCATACCAGTTCAGGTTTTACCCAGGTTACAGGCATATTGGTTTTGGGAGCTGTTTCGAACGGGGATGATTTTACAATTAATTTTTGAAGTTGCCGGTATACTTTTTTTAAAGAAACCGTATTAAATCCCGTACCTGTATGGCCACAGTAGATAAGCTTTCCGTTATGATATTTTCCTAAAATCAATGCACCAAAGTTTTCCCTTGATCCTCTGGGTTCTGTAAAACCACAAATAATTACTTCCTCTGTTTTAGAAAATTTGATTTTAAGCCAGTCACTGCTCCTGCTGTTTTCAATATATAAACTGTCCGCGCGTTTTGCAATCATCCCCTCCAGCTTCATTTTTTTCATTTGATTAAAAAACTCAATACCCTTCTCAGGAATATGATCACAGTACCTTATTTGGTCGGTCTCTGTCAGCGCATCTTTTAAAAGTTCCTTTCGCTGGATAAGAGGAAGATCTTCTGTAGAATGTCTATTTAGCCAGAGAAGGTCAAAAACCTGATAAGCAATTGCTGCACTGGGATTATCCCCGATTTGTTGTAAAAGCTGGAAATTGGGCTTACCCTGTTCATCATAAGCTATAACTTCTCCGTCCAGGATCATATGATGTTTCTGCTGCCCGAAATCCTGAGCAATTTTGTCGAATTTAGATAAAAAAGAAATTCCGTTGCGGGAGTAGAAGAGCGGGGAATCTTTTCGGAGATCAGCTATTGCCCTGTAGCCATCCCATTTTATTTCAAAAAGCCAGTCTTTATCATTGAAAGCTTCTTCGGAAAGTTTGGCCAGCATAGGTTTGATAAAAGATTTTAGTTTTCTTTCATTCGTTAAAGAATTGAAATTTCTGAATGATTTTTCAGAAGTTATGACTTCTTTTTTTCCTTTGTTTTTAGGCTTTTTTTTTCCTCTAAGAATTTTGTAACAAGAGATTTTGCTGAGGTATTTTCTTCAGCATCATAAGGACTTTCTGCAAATTCATCTTTATGTTTAATGAGCAGCCATGCGTTGTCTTCACTGTTTTTCATTTTAACTAAAGCAAATTCACCTTTCAGTTTTTGGCCATGTAGAATGAATTTTAAAGAACCCGCATGCAATTCCTTCAGAAGCTCTTTTTCGTCAGAAAGTTTAGTGTTTTTTTCCAATGGTTCATAAGTGCCGCTGTCCCATACTTCCACTTGTCCGGCACCATAATTTCCTTCCGGGATATTTCCTTCGAAGTCTTTGTAATCGTAAGGATGATCTTCTACCATCATCGCAAGACGTTTGTCTTTGGGATCTAATGACGGTCCTTTCGGAACGGCCCAGCTTTTCAGCACTCCTTCCATTTCAAGCCTGAAATCATAATGAAGCCTGCTTGCTGCATGTCTCTGGATTACAAAAATCAGTTGATTTTTACTCTTTTTTGTTTTCCCTTTCGGCTCGCTGGTTTCATCGAACTTTCTTTTTTGCTGATAATCTTTTAAAGCCATTATGATGCGGATTTGGATTTAGAACTGTTTAAACTGGCCTTTAATTGGGCCATTAGGTCAATCACTTTACCTTCTTTTGCAGGCTGTGCTTTTTGAGCTTTTACATTTTTACCTTTAGCTTTCTGTTTAATGATCTTCATCAGTTCATCAGAGTAGCTGTCTTTATACATTTCAGGATCGAATTCCTGGGAAAGCTGTTCTATAAGGCTGACGGCCATTTTAAGTTCTGCTGGTTTCGGAGCTTTTTGAGCCGGGATTTTAAGATCTTTATAATCTCTGATCTCTTCATCAAACCTCAGCCGGTTCAGAACCAGAATTTCATCATTATACGGACGGATCATTCCGATAGCTTCATTATCACGAAGCACAAAAGTTCCAATGCCTACCATAGATGTTTTTTCAAGCGCTTTCAGTAGAAGCCTGTAGGCATTTTCCCCATTTTTCTGGGGCTCCAGATAATAAGGCGTTTCAAAATATACACTGTCTACTTCCGCTTCTTTTACAAACTGGTCTATAGAGAGTATTTTTGTTTTTTCAGGGCTTGCAGCTTCGTAATCTTCCTCATCCAGAACGATATATTTGTCATCCATGAGATAACCTTTAACGATATTTTCCCATTTTACTTCTTTTCCCGTATTTTCGTTTACCCTCTTAAATTTGATGTTTGAAAAATCAGATTTATCAAGCATGTCAAGATCCAGTTTTGTGGTTTCTGTTGCCGAGTAAATTTTTACGGGAATGTTTACTAAACCGAATCCAATGGCGCCGTTCCAAATTGCTTTCATTGTCTTACGTTTTTAAAAATCAAGCAATTAACATGCCGCCGCAAGCCTGTGTGGTATCTTTAATCTTGTTTATTGCCAAATGGCAATTGTTTTTAGTCTTGACTTTTATATCTTTATATTTCCGCAATCCGTGGTTACAGAAGAAATATGGAAGAGCTTTTTACTTATATCAAAAAATTCGGGACACTGAATCCTCAGGATGAACTTCTGATTGCTGAAGGCATTCAGGAAATCACTGTAAAAAAAGGAGAACCTTTTGTAGAGGCTGGAAAGGTGAGCCAAAGAATTGCTTTTGTGAAAGAAGGAGTTTTCCGGTCTTTGTATTATAATAAACAAGGAGATGATTTTACCCGCTATTTTATCTATGAAGGCAGATTTATAGGGGATTTTCAGGGCTTTACTGATCAGTTGCCTGCCCATGAAGATATTGAAGCTATTACTGATGCGGTATTGCTGGTGATAGATCTTAAGTATTTTAAAGTTCTGGAAGAGAAAATTGCAGTCTGGCCGGTTTTATTTGCCAGAATTCATGCCTTTGTGGTTGAAAATAAACTGAAGGTCGCCAGTATCATGCTGAATCAGGATGCGAAATCCCGTTATATTCATTTTTTAAATCACTATCCTGGACTTGCCAACAGGGTTCCACAGTCTATGTTGGCGTCTTATCTTGGAGTTACGCCTTCTTCATTGAGTAGGATCAGAAGAAGTATAGTCTAGAATTATAAATGATAATTGATAATCGATCAATGATAGCTTCTAGTCATTACTAATTTTTACATTATACATTTTACAATTGAGTTTTCTTTTTGCCAAATGGCAATGGTCTTTCTCCCTGACTGTCATAGCTTTGCTCCATAAAATTTAAAGTACGAATATGGATATTGTATTAGGATTGCAATGGGGTGATGAAGGAAAAGGAAAGTTCATTGATCTGATCAGTGAAAATTATGACATTACAGCACGTTTTAATGGCGGATCTAACGCTGGACATAGCATAGAGATAAACGGGCGCAGAATTACACTTAAAATGATTCCTTCGGGAATCTTTATGAAAGGTGTGCAGAATGTGATTGGTACAGGAACAGTTCTGGATCCTGTAAGTTTTAAAAAAGAAATTTTGAATCTTCAGACATTCGATGAAACGGTTCAGCCGGAAAATAATATTATTATTTCGCTGAAAGCTCACTTTGTACTGCCTACTCATAAACTTTTGGATGTTTTTATGGAAGAAAGTTTTGATTATACCACCATCGGAACTACCAAAAACGGGATTGCGCAAGCTTATTCCAATAAGATTCTAAGGCAGAATGTAAGAATAGGAGATATGTTTGCTTCGGACTTCAAAAGCAGAGTACAGCATATTTTAGAAAGAGATTACAAAATGCTTGCGGAAGGAAATATGGAATTACCTTCTCTGGATGAAATCAGCATTGAATTTTTTGAAGCTGTTGATTTTCTGAAGAGATTCAAATGTACAGAGACGGAAATCTATCTGAATAGTGCTTTGGCCGAAGGAAAGACAATATTGGCAGAAGGATCTCAGGCTGCCATGCTTGATATTGACCACGGAACGTATCCTTATGTGACTTCTTCTTCAACCACAGCCTCAGGAGCTAGCAGTGGATTAGGAGTTTCACCGAAAAAGATCGGTGAAATATTTGGGATTGCTAAAGCATACTGTACAAGAGTAGGAAACGGAGTTTTCCCAACAGAACTGTTTGATGAAATAGGTGAGGAAATCAGAACAAAAGGAAATGAGTTTGGTTCCAATACCGGACGTCCCAGAAGAACAGGCTGGCTTGATTTGCCTGCTTTGAAATATGCTGTAATGATCAATGGAGTGACTCAGCTGGTTTTGACGAAAGCAGATGTGTTAAGCGGCTTGAAATCCGTAGCAGTCTGTACCCATTATGAGCTGGAAAATGGTGAGATAGTAAATGTTTCAGGATTACTTCCGGAAAACGGAAAGCCAATCCTAAAATGGATGAATGGATGGAATGCTGATTTTTCTAGTATGAAAAGCCCTTCAGAACTCCCAAAAGAAGTCATTGACTTTCTGTCATTCTTAGAAGCTGAATTAGGAATTCCGGTAGCTTATCTTTCAACAGGACCGGGAAGAAATGAAATGTTGAAACTAATTGGTAAATAAGTACAAAATAGAAAGAGGTTAGGAAATAAACTTCCTAACCTCTTTTTGTATAAAAAAAGTTTAGTTAACTTTTGTAAGTATAAAACGTTGCTTTGTAGAAGGTTGAACAGTTTGATCCGTAGTACCAATTACAATAGGAGTAAGATTGGTTGTAGTACCATTTTTTACCTCCAGTCTCAGGGCTGGTGCATTCTTAGGAGCAAATCCAAATCCGTTATTTCCTAAATTGAATAATAGCCATTTCTGAGCATCTGTATTAGAGTTGGTTCTTAATTCAACAGCTGTTCCGTTCGTTGTTCCATTACTTTTTACGGTTAATACCTTTGTAGGATCCAATATAGATTTGATGGTATAATAACCATGATCTGATTTTGTAAATGTGAATCTCTGGTTATTCCCTGTAGAAGCTGAGTACAGGATGATGCTGGTACCATCAGTAGTAGAACTTCCGGAAATATCTAAATTTTTATCACTCGCTAAAGCGGTGGTCATAGTATAAGTTCCGTTGATTGCAGAAGAGGAATTAACCGGTCCGTATAAATGATTTATCCCGGCATAATCACCGGCAGACAATCCTGTTCGTTGCTTGGTAAAAGTAGATCCGTCCAGCTTAGTCATTACAGGCTGGCTTGCATTGATAGCAAAGTCTGTAGACTGATACATCATCACAGACCCGAAATCAAAAGCGCCATGTCCTGCATAATCATTGTAAAGATTGAAGTTATGACGGCTTCCTTCTACAGCTTTGTTTACATCTACAATAATATACTGATCTCTATCTGGGCGGCATTGCTCATGCATAATTCCCATAGAGTGCATGATTTCGTGAGCAATAATTGCAGGATACGTGGTGTTATAAATTTTAATACCGTTAACCCTATTTTTTTGCCATCCAAGAGGAGAACTGTTGGTTGTAGTATACGTAAAAGTGATATATTCTGTTTGGTTGGTACGTTCAATAAACTGCATACTGGTTTGAGAAGAGATCATATCGAACGCTTTGTTGATATTGGTGAGGAACGTATTGTAGTTCTGAGTACTCAGGCTTCCCTGGCTTGGTAATGTATAATAAACTGTTGCATTTGGCCATGTCTTAATAAAAGAGCTTACAATGGTGCTTTTTCCGGCTGTAGATGTTTCAGGATTGGCCTGCTTTTGTAATACTTCGAACTGTTCCGGGCTAATGGTAATATCTTCTGCATAAAAATATTCTCCATTGATTTCATTGACATAGGTGTATTTTCCGTCAATTAATAATTTGTGAATCTTTACATTGGCTAAGCTCTCTGTGGCGGGCTCTATTGATTCGGTCTGTGTATTTTCAAGATCCGAGCTGCATGAATTCAGTGCCAGAACAAGGCATCCTGATAATAGTAATAGTTTACTTTTCATATTATTTAATTTTGGTTTGGTGATCAGGTTGTAAATATGAACAGCTATCGTATTATCCTACGCAAAAGATTACAAAATAAGTTAATTCTTAATTTTGATTAAGTCATCATTATAACTCAGCCGTGTAATGTAAATATATTGATAATAAATTACATTTAAATACAACATAATATAATGAGTATTTTATTGTCGTTTTTCTTGATTTTTGTATTGATTTCGTTAATTAATTTATTATGTTTTATTTTTTACTATTAAATTTCAAATTTAATTATTTCACGAATATTTGATATAGTAAATAGAATTGTACATTATATTGTATTAAAGTCTTTTTTTTTGTTGATGAATTAATAAAAAATGCTGATATTTATAATGGTGCGAGCTTTAAACGATATTGTTTTATGAATATTGTTTCTAAACAATATTGCCATTATAAAGTGTTGGTATTTAAAGGTTGCTGAAATTTGAATATAAAAAAAGCGGGGCAAATACCCCGCTAAATTTATGCTTTTAAATTCAATTGTAATTCTAATTCGTCGAGCTGTGCATCGGCAATGGAAGCAGGTGCGTCAATCATTACATCTCGTCCTGAATTGTTCTTAGGGAAAGCGATATAATCTCTGATTACTTCGTTTCCGTCAAGAATAGCTACCAAACGGTCAAACCCGAATGCCAGACCTCCGTGTGGCGGAGCACCATATTTAAATGCATTCATCAGGAATCCAAACTGAGCTTCTGCCTCTTCTCTGGTAAATCCTAATAAATCAAACATTTTAGACTGAAGATCTCTGTCAAAAATTCTGATCGATCCTCCTCCGATTTCGTTTCCGTTCAGAACCATATCATAAGCATTGGCTCTCGCTTTTCCAGGATCTGTTTCCAGTAAGTGGATATCTTCCGGCTTTGGAGAGGTGAAAGGGTGGTGCATCGCATGATAACGTCCACTTTCTTCGTCAAACTCCAATAGAGGGAAATCAACTACCCAAAGGGGTGCAAATTCGTTTCCTTTTCTTAATCCTAAACGGTTTCCAAGTTCCATTCTCAAGGCTGAAAGCTGAGCTCTTACTTTATTTTCGTTTCCGGAAAGAATCAACATTAAGTCTCCTTCTTTTGCACCGAATTTTTCAATGATTTTCGCTAAATCTTCTTCGTTGTAGAATTTGTTTACAGATGAGGTTTTTACTCCATCATTCTGGAATTTCGCCCAAACCATTCCTGAAGCTCCAATCTGAGGGCGTTTTACCCAGTCAACAAGCTCGTCGATTTGTTTTCTCGTATATTCCGCACATCCTTCTACATTGATTCCGACTACTAATTCTGCTTCATCAAATATCTTAAAGTCTTTTCCTTTTACCAGTTCATTCAGTTCTACGAACTTCATTCCGAAACGGATATCCGGTTTGTCATTCCCGTATGTTTTCATTGCATCTGCAAACGTCATTCTTGGGAAATCTCCGAATTCCTGACCTGTAATATCTTTTATCAGAGTTTTGGTCATTCCTTCGAATACGTTCATAACATCTTCCTGCTCTACAAAAGCCATCTCACAGTCGATTTGTGTAAATTCCGGCTGTCTGTCTGCTCTTAAATCCTCATCACGGAAACATTTTACAATCTGGAAATATTTATCCATTCCACCTACCATCAAAAGCTGTTTGAAAGTCTGTGGAGACTGTGGCAATGCATAAAACTGTCCCGGATTCATTCTGCTCGGTACCACAAAGTCTCTTGCGCCTTCTGGAGTAGATTTGATTAAAACAGGAGTTTCCACTTCAATGAAACCTTCCTCAGATAAATAATTTCTTACTTTTTGCGCCATCTTGTGACGGAAGATCAGTTTATCTTTTACCGGATTTCTTCTGATATCCAGGTAGCGATATTTCATTCTCAATTCTTCACCACCGTCTGTTTCATCCTCAATAGTAAAAGGCGGAAGCTGAGAATCGTTCAGGATAGTCAGTTTTTCTACCAGAATTTCAATTTCTCCTGTTGGAATATTAGGATTTTTGCTTACTCTTTCAATCACTCTTCCGGTAGCCTGAATCACAAATTCACGGCCCAGTTTTTTAGCTTCTTCCATCAATTGAGTAGAAGAGCGGTCTTGATCAAAAACCAGCTGGGTAATTCCGTAACGATCTCGAAGATCTACCCAAACCATAAATCCTTTATCACGGATAGTCTGTACCCATCCTGATAGTGTAACTTCTTCATTCAGATTTTTCAGAGATAGTTCTCCGTTGGTGTGTGATCGAAACATAATTATTTGTTTAAAGTTCAATGTTTAAGGTTCAATTCCGAACCCTGAATTTTTCGTTGGCAAAGATAAGATTTTTGCAGGTTTTATAAATAAAAAAAAACTTCCTTTCGGAAGTTTCATATATTGTTTTTAGGTTTTTTAATCTCTATTACCGCCTTTTGCGATCAGAATTCTCTTCACTTCTTCGCTGCCTTTTGTTTCATCAGCTACTTCAAGAGGTGTTTTATTCTGACATTTTTTATTCACACTCGCCTTGCTGTCTAAAAGAAAGTTGATAATATTCCTTCTGTCAGACATTACACTGAAACCAAGGGGTGAGTAAAGGATATCTCCCACAAGGAAACATTTGTTGTAATCTCCCGGTGTAAACTGTTTTTTAAAAGTGGCTATATCATCAGAATAAATGGCTTTCATCTTTTCCTGACTCATCTTCTGGGCAGATAATATACTGCCAGACAGTAACATTCCAAATAGAAAAGTAGTAGAGATTATTTTTTTCATAAGGATAATTTTTAAGAATATACAAATCTAAATTAAATTTTATTACCAATTGCTAAGTTTTTCTAATAATTGGATTTGTATTTTTGGGATTATCTAAATTATTGATTACAAAATGACAAAATATGTTGAGTTTTTGAAAAAAGCATTCAGCGGTGAGGAGACTGATTTTACCAAAGTAAATATCAGAAGCGCCGTACTGCTTTTAGCGATTCCTATGATGCTGGAAATGGCTATGGAGTCTGTATTTGCCCTTGTTGACCTCTATTTTGTCGGTCATCTGAAAGAAAGTGGTTTTGCTATTCAGACCGTAGGGCTTACCGAATCAGTTCTTTCGATAATGTACTCTATCGCGATTGGAATGAGTATGGCGGCCACAGCATTGGTAGCGAGAAGAATTGGTGAGAAAAATCCTGAACAGGCTTCCAGAAGTGCTGCACAGGTATTGCTTGTTTCTTTTGCCATTACTTTTGTTTTAAGTTTATTGGGAGTAATTTTTGCTGAAGAAATTCTGATTTTAATGGGTTCAAAGCCTGAAGCCGCCACCTATGGAAAGGATTTTACCAGAATTATGATGGGGAGCAGTACCATTATCATGCTTTTGTTCTTAATCAACGGAATTTTTAGAGGGGCAGGAAATGCGATGATTGCCATGAAAAGTTTATGGATAGCCAATATTGCCAATATTATTCTCTGCCCGATTCTGATAAAAGGATTAGGACCTGTTCCAGCTTTGGGATTAACGGGTGCAGCTCTTGCTACAACCATAGGACGTAGTATCGGGGTGATTTATCAGTTGTATCATCTTTTAGTAGCTGATACTCAAATAAGGATTAAACTTTCTTATTTTAAACCGGGTTACGAGTTAATCAAATCCATTATAAAAATTGCAACACCCGGAATTTTTCAGTTTGTGATAGCTTCATGCAGCTGGATTTTCCTTGCGGAGTTGGTGGCCACAACAGGAGGTGAAAATGCATCAGCAGGTTATCAAACAGCATTAAGGCTCATGATGTTCTTTATGCTTCCGGCTTGGGGACTGAGTAATGCCGCGTCTACGCTTGTAGGACAGAACATGGGAGCCAATGAAATGCTGAGAGCAGAACAGTCGGTGATGAAAACAGTGAAATATAATGTCATCTTTATGTTGATTGTAAGCTTGATCTTCCTTTTTATGGGGAACTTTTTAGTAAGCTTTTTCACTCAGGAAACCGCCATTAAAGATTTTGCGAAAAATGCCCTTCAGATTATGAGTGTAGGATTTATTTTTTATGGAATCGGGATGGTGATGATCAATGCATTCAATGGGGCAGGAGATACCTGGACTCCTACCTGGGTTAATCTTTTTGGATTCTGGCTGTTTCAGATTCCTCTGGCGTATTTTCTGTCAAAATATCTTGACATGGGTCCAAAAGGAGTTTTTATTTCAATTCCTGCTGCTGAAACTTTGATTACCATTGTTGCTTTTATCTTATTCAAAAAAGGAAAATGGAAAACGATTAAAGTGTAGAAGGGATGGGTGATGGAAGCTTGAAGAGGGAAGTAATGCCGGTCTGATATATCTAAAATAGTCGTTATAAACAGTGTTTCTGAGCTTGAGACAGATAATTTAAAATAGTAACCTGCTGGTAACTTCCATCCTCCATCTTTAATTTATAAAATTTTAACAGCTTCATCGATTGGATTTTAAGCTTACATTTTTTAATTTCGTGATAACAACAAATACATAATACTATGGGAAAAGGAGACAAAAAATCAAGAAGAGGAAAGATTAATTCCGGAAGTTATGGAAAAAGAAGACCTAAAAAAGCCTCGAAATCTTTTGCCGCTTCTGAAGAAAAATCTAAAAAGTAATCCAAATAAAAAAGACCGAAGATCATATCTCCGGTCTTTTTTTATGAAATTAAATTAATTATTTACCTCCAAGAATATTCCCAAGGATGCTGCCTAAACCGCCGCCGCTTTGTTGTTGGTTTCCACCACCGCCCAATACACTTCCAAGTATATCGTTCAGAGGGTTTCCTGATGATTGAGACTGTCCGCCTCCTCCTAAAACACTTCCAAGGATGTCATTTAAAGGACTGGACTGCTGAGCTTGTGCTTGATTAGAAGCATTCCCAAGAATTCCTCCTAAAAGATCTCCTAAACCACCAGCTCCTACATTGCTCTGCTGTTTCTGCTGTCCAATGTAACCCATTACAACGGGTGCAAGCATAGCAAGAACAGGTCCTATTTTGTCTATTGAAATTCCTGTATTCTGTGATAACTGGTTTTCAACATTGCTTTTCTGATCACCGAAAATATGACCAAGAATAGATCCGCCTTCAGCTTGTCTTGATTCAATCTGAGAAGCATCATTTAAAATACTTCCGTTGTGGTCTTTATCTAAAGCATTGTTTAAAGCTTCTGCTTCTTTGGAGTCCTGAGATTTATTTCTAAGATAAGAAATAATAAGAGGTGTAGCAACAGCTAATAAAGCGATTACCTGGTTTTTGCTGATCCCGAATTTGTTTTCAGCCTGTTCAGCAACCTGGTTGCCGGTGTTCCCTGTAAGTAGGTCAATTAAACTCATTTTTTGTGTTTGTTAAGTATTAAGTAAGCCAAAGTTATAAAAAATATGCCTCACAAAATGACAGGCTTTCATAATTATTGTTAAAGTTTTCTGATCTGTTCTTCAGTATACCCTTTGCTCTTTAAAAGTTTTATATATTCTATTGCACTGATGGTCATCCATTCAATAGGTTCAGGAGCTTGTTTTTTATCAATAGTGAATTCCAGAATTCCTGCATTGTTATTCATCCATGGCAGTACATAATAATCTAGACCGCCTTTGTACTCTTTAAATGCATGAAATTCTTTTCCTTTTTCTGTTAGGAATATAGCTTTATAAAGGACAAAGTATCCCACAGGAATCAATAAGCAGACCCATGAAAATTTTCTCAGGCGTGCATACTTTGCTGCAGAAAGTCCATATCCGATAGACAACGCAAAAATGATATTGAAAGGTAAAAAGAAAACATAATTGTCTGATACTGCATAAAAGGTCGCAAATCCGTATACACATACCGCACCTGTTGCAAAAACAAAAAACATTTTTCTATTGGCTTTATACAACAAGAGAATTCCAGCGATTCCGAAATAGGTAAAGATGTTGAAGTTATAGATCAGATAGGCAAAAGACTGGAAAAAATCTTTCACATACTGAATAGCACTTTTTTTCAAAGAATCCTCTACCCATGTTCCCTGATCAGAACTATAAGGAGATTTAAAAGGAAGCCCCTGAGAAATATTCAGAATAAATAAAGAACAGAATAATACAGCAAAAATCAATAGTGAAGCCGCTGCATATTTTTTTTCGTTTCTGAAATAAAATAAGAAAACCAATAAAGCGGGTATAAGCAAAATGTTTTGAATGTGAACCCATAAACTGATTCCCAAAAACAGACTGCTCAACAGGATATACATTCTTTTCTTTTCAGTAAAACTTTTGATAACCGAAAAGAAGAAAAGGCTTATCCATAGGGAATTATAAGTATATACTTCCACTATTTCAGCATTTCTCCAAAATGAAAAACTGAAGCCGAAAACAAAAGCCGCTGTAAGAGAAGCCCATTCCGTTTTTGAAATACTTTTTACCGTAAGATAAACAGCGGAAACCGTTGCTGCGCCGGAAAAGACAACCAAAAACCTGCTGGCTTCAATGGCATTAATATCCAAAAGGTTTTTAATAGAAATAACCGTGTTGATATATAAAAAATGACTGGTTGCTGTAGCAGTGGTTTCCCATACTCCTGTTTCTGCACTCAGCACAAATCCTACACAATCAGCAAATGGAATTTTTGAAAAACTTCCGAAATAGTAAACCGCAAGAAAAATAATGAACAAAAATAAGGCTGATAAATATCTGTTCATATTAGTTCTTTATGATAGGCACATTAGAGCATGCCTCTCCAAACATCAGAGATTTTACAATGGGTTTTAACTGTTCTACAAGTTCTATATAGGCGTTCTCCGGAATTTCTTTGTCGGAACAGCCTTTTACAAGAACTCTCTTTCCTCTCATTTCCTCAAAATCATGCGTTTGGATAGCATTGTGCATCAAAATAACCTCAAGATCCTCACGGTTCCCGAAGACAATTTTTTTGGCAGCATCTGTAAGTTTCGCCGTCAATACGAAATAGGCCCAAAGAGGAATAATTGTATCTACAGAATTATAGATATATATATATGAGTCTCTATATTCTTCCGCATCAATGGCTTCTACCTTTTCACGAAAATCTTTCTCTTTCAGGATCATTTCCTGGAAAAGAAAATCTTTCAGGTCAATCCCTTTTCTTTCTCCTTTTGGCAGTAAAGTGGCAAGGTCAAAATTGATAAGGCCGCTTTCGGCAACTTTATTCCGGATTTCAAATTCTTCTGACATTTTTTATCATTATCTTTGAACAAATTTACGAATTAAGATCATATCTATTTTAATTTGTTCTCTATCCTTACTATAGAAATGAAGTATTACATTATTGCAGGAGAAGCTTCAGGTGATTTGCACGGAAGTAACCTGATGAAAGCCTTGAAGCAAAAAGATCCTAATGCAGAGTTCAGATTTTGGGGCGGTGATCTGATGAAAGCTCAGGGCGGAACATTGGTAAAACATTATCGTGATCTGGCTTTTATGGGTTTTCTGGAGGTGGTAATGAATCTCAGAACCATTCTGAATAATATTAAATTCTGCAAAGAAGATATTCAGAAGAACAGACCAGATGTATTGATTTTAGTAGATTATCCGGGCTTTAACCTGAGAATTGCCAGATTCGCGAAAGAACTGGGGATAAAAGTTGTTTATTATATTTCTCCGCAGCTTTGGGCCTGGAAAGAGGGACGTGTAGAGATCATTAAAAAATATGTGGATGAAATGATGGTCATCCTTCCTTTCGAAGAAGATTTTTATAGAAAACACGGGGTTCATTCTCATTTTGTAGGACATCCTTTGCTGGATGCTATTTCGGATCTTCAGGAAATCAGCATTGAAAATTTCAAATCTGAAAATGGTTTGAACGAAAAAGAGATTATTGCATTGCTGCCGGGTTCCAGAGAGCAGGAAGTTGAAAAGATGCTTGAAATAATGCTTTCCGTAAGACCGCATTTTAAAAATTATCAGTTTGTGATTGCCGGAGCACCAAGCCTTCCTAAAGAATTTTATCAGAAATATGTGGATGATAATGTTCATTTTGTATCCAACAGAACGTATGATTTATTAAGATGTTCCAAAGCAGCTTTAGTAACCTCCGGAACAGCTACACTGGAAACCGCTTTGCTGAATGTCCCTGAAGTGGTTTGTTACCGAGGAAGCAAAATTTCTTATGCTATTGCTAAAAGATTAGTGAAAAATATCAATTATATTTCTCTGGTTAACCTGATCATGGACAGGGAAGTGGTAAAAGAGCTTATTCAGAATGATCTGAACACTAAAAATCTGGTGGAAGAGCTCAATAAAATTTTATCAGGTGAAAAAAGAGTACAGGTTCTGAATGATTACGAACTTCTGAGAGAAAAGCTTGGCGGAAAAGGAGCCAGTGACCATGCTGCTGAGGTAATATTGAAAGTATAATTTTTACCGGTGCTTTTAAGAATTTAATCTATTTTTTAACTATGAATTACTATATCCGTTTTTTGTTATTACTGACATTTACGTTGTTTTTTTCAAACTGTTCTGCTCAACAGGGCAATTCAAGAGATAAAGTTCAGATATTTTATTACGGTTGGTACGCAAATCCAGCAACAGACGGAAGTTATCAGCATTGGAACCATGAAATCCTTCCGCATTGGAGTAATCCGAAATGGAATAATCTGGGGCATCACCAAGGAGGAGACGATATTGGGGCTAATTTTTATCCTGCACTTGGAAACTACAGCTCCAATGACCTAAAGATCATTGAACAGCATATGAAAATGATCAAAGACTCCGGAGTAGGAGTAGTGGTGGTAAGCTGGCTCGGAAAGGATTCATTCACGGATAAAAGTCTCACCAGATATCTGGATATTGCAGAGCGTTTTGATTTAAAAATTGCATTCCACATTGAACCGTTCTATAAAAATACCACAGAATTAAAGGAGCAGCTCTCTTATCTAATAAAAACGTATTCCCATCATCATGCATTCTACAAAAAAGACGGAAAACCGTTATTTTATGTGTATGACAGCTATAAAATTCCTAAAGAAGAATGGACAAAAATGTTGTCCAAAAGTGGAGAAAAAACAGTAAGAAATACAGATTTAGATGCTCTTTATATTGGCCTTTGGGTTGAAAAAGATGATGCTAAGTTTTTTGATACAGCAGGTTTTGATGGTTTTTATACCTATTTTGCAAGCGAAGGTTTTGTATACGGAAGTACAACTGCTAATTGGGATTTTATGGCCAACTATGCTAAAGATCACAATCTGATTTTTATTCCTTGCGTAGGACCAGGCTATTCTGATACAAGAATACGCCCATGGAACGAAGCTAATTTCAAAAGCAGAGAAAATGGAAAGTATTACGAAAAGATGTTTGACGCCGCTATTAAAGTAAATCCGGATTTTATCGGAATCACATCATTCAATGAATGGCATGAAGGAACACAGATAGAACCCGCCATCCCTAAAAAAGCAGATGATTTCAAATATGAAGATTATGGGAAAGATCCTTTATTTTATATCAAGGAAACGAAGCGTTTGACGGATAAATTTCTGAAAAAGAAATAGTATACTTTCAATCCTCAATTTACCATAAAAAAATTAAGTGCCCCGTTGATGTCTTTGATGCATACCGGGGTATTTTTTTAGTTATTTGAGAGGGTGTACTTTATTGATTAATTACTTATTTTTCTTTGATAATTAATTGAAATTGCAAAAGCAGCCACTTCTTATTCTGGTAATATTTTTTATTCTTGGAATTCTTTTTCAGGATAAGATGGATTTGGCTGGAACTGTATTTTATTCAGTAATTGTATTGTGTTTGGCCTTACTTACTGCAATTTGTTTTCATTCATATTTTTTGCATAAAATAAAAGTTATTCTGCTGGCGCTTTTATTCTTTGGAGCCGGGATTATTCTCCATCATTATAATACTTCTGTAGACAATATTTATTCATTTCCCAATAAAAAAGAAACTGTTACATTTAAAATCTCTCAGAAATTAAACTCTACCGAAAAATATAAAAAATATGAAGGAGAAGTACAGATAGGAAAGGCAAATTTCAATTCTATTTTGTATGTTCCAAGAGACAATAAGGAGTTGGATTTTATTCATTATTACAAAGCTGAGGCGTATGTGATAAAACCTAAACTTCCTCAATATGATTTTCAGTTTAACTATGTTCAATATTTGCAGAGAAAATACATTAATTACCAGATTTATATTTCAAAAGAAATAACATCTGCAGAACGGAACGACGTGAAGCTGGCAGATCAGTTACGGCAGTACAGATATTCGGTTCTTCAGAAAATTGATCAGATAAAAATTTCAGGAAAAACAAAAGAATTTCTAAAAGGAATTATTCTGGCCGACCGAACAGAGATTGATGCAGGAACGGTTCAGGATTTCAATAAGTCAGGGCTGGTTCATTTTTTAGCGATTTCCGGAACTCATATTGTGGTTATTTTTGGTATGTTTTACTTTTTTCTGATTCGGTTTATTCCCTTACAATTTAGAAAATATGCAATTGTACTAAGTTTGTTTTTTATCTGGTTGTTTGCTGCTTTTATTGGGTTTGGAAACTCTGTTCTGCGGTCATGTATCATGCTGAGTGTCTATTTTATTTTTGTGCTGCTTCAGCGAAAACCGGATTTGCTTCATTCATTGGCTTTGTCCGCTTTTATTATTTTGATTGGAGATACCCAGCAGATTTTTGATGTAGGATTCCAGCTTAGTTTTTTAGCCGTTTTAGGAATCTATTGGCTGAATCAGCCGTTGTTGAAATATTTCCCAAAACAGGATCATTATTTTAAAAAATTATTGTTTAATACCATCACGATTTCTTTATCAGCACAGCTGGCTACACTTCCTTTGGTGTTGTATTATTTTCATCAGTTTTCATTCATTTCTATCATTGCCAATTTTGTTATTGTCCCTTTTTCCGAAATAATTATCGTATTCTCATTTATCATGACAGGCTTTATTGCATTTGAAATTGATTTTGATCTGATGAATAAAGTGTATGATTTTGTCATTCAGATTCTATTAAAAATAATTCATTGGTTTGCGGAGGTAGATTTTTTATTCTTTGAAAATATTCCCATGAACGGATTGGAAGTGCTTTCTATTTCTGCGGCTGTCTATTTATTAAGACCTGTTATTTTAAAATTTGATTTTAAAAATTCGATGAGGTTAACGATGGCTTTCGTTGTATTTTTGATGATAAGAACCGGAAGCAATGTCTTTGAAAATCAGAAAGAAGAGATTCTGGTTCATGACTTTGGTAAAGGCCGCGTTTTTTCTGTAAAAAGTGGTGGGAATGTCCGTTTTTGGGTTTCGGACAGGGAAAGTAAAACTAAAATTTTAAAGTATGTTGTGAATCCCTATTGCGCTGCAAGAAGAGTAGATCATTTTGAAATAAAAACCTTTCCTTCATCTATCCAAAAAGTGGTTTTCAGAGACCAGATTTATAATCTCAAATAGGGATTTATAATTTATGTGTTTTCCTGTATTTATAATGTATAAAATTCTTATTTAGAAACATTACAAACTGCCTAATTGTGAGATTTCTCACTTTTCGATATTGTTAAACTTTCTTAATTTTGTAGAAATTCAAATTTAAACTTATATGGCAGGTTTAACGAGTTCTACGATAGGTAGAAAATATGCTATGGCATTATCAGCTCTATTTTTGCTGATTTTTCTTATACTGCATTTGACGACCAATTTGTTATCAGTTCTGAACAAGGATGCATTCAACACCGCATCAGACTTCATGGGCTATAATCCTTTTGTGCAGTTCTTAATGCAGCCTATTCTTGGTTTTGCAGTAATTTTCCATTTCATTATGGGATTTGTGCTTGAGATCAAGAATAATAAAGCGCGTCCGGTAAAGTATGCAGCTAACAACGCGTCTGTGAATTCTTCATGGATGTCCAGAAATATGATTATTTCCGGAGCTGTTATTTTAGCTTTCTTGGCACTTCACTTATATGATTTCTGGTTGCATGAAATTAATTACAAGTATGTGGAAAGGTTAACTCCTGATGCAGAACGTTTCTGGCCGGAACTTCATGAGAAGTTTGCTGATCTTTGGAGAGTGGCTTTGTATGTAATCTCTTTCGTTCTACTAGGATTACACTTAGCACACGGATTCCAGTCTTCATTCCAGTCTATCGGAGCAAGACATCCAAAATATACGCCGGTGATCAAAGCTTTCGGAACATGGTATTCAATCCTTATTCCTGCAGGATTCATCATCGTAGCAGTTTTCCATTTTATAACTCAATAATATCAATATACTAGTATGAGTAAATTAGATTCAAGAATTCCAGCGGGTCCTCTTAAAGACAAGTGGAAAAATCATAAAGACCATATGAACCTTGTTGCACCAAACAACAGAGATAAGATTGATATTATTGTTGTAGGTACAGGTTTGGCAGGAGGTTCTGCAGCAGCTACATTAGCTGAGCAGGGATATAATGTAAAAGCATTCTGTTACCAGGATTCACCAAGAAGAGCGCACTCTATTGCAGCTCAAGGGGGGATCAACGCAGCTAAAAACTATCAGGGAGACGGTGACTCTACTTACAGATTATTCTATGATACCATTAAAGGTGGTGACTATAGAGCGAGAGAGGCCAACGTTTACAGATTAGCTGAAGTTTCTGCGAATATTATTGACCAGTGTGTTTCCCAAGGGGTTCCTTTCGGTAGAGATTACGGCGGTCAGCTGGATAACCGTTCATTTGGTGGGGTTCAGGTAAAAAGAACTTTCTACGCAAAAGGGCAAACAGGACAGCAGTTATTATTGGGAGCATATTCTTCAATGAGCCGTCAGATTGGTAAAGGAAGAATCAAGATGTACAACCGTCATGAAATGCTTGACCTTGTAATTGTAGACGGAAAAGCAAGAGGAATCATTGCTAGAAACCTTGTTACAGGTGAGATCGAAAGACATTCTGCTCACGCTGTAGTCATTGCTTCAGGAGGATACGGAAACGTATATTTCCTTTCTACCAACGCTATGGGATCAAATGTTTCTGCAGCATGGAAAATTCACAAGAAAGGAGCCTACTTTGCAAACCCTTGCTATGTGCAGATTCACCCGACTTGTATTCCTGTTCACGGAACACAGCAGTCTAAACTGACTTTGATGTCTGAATCATTAAGAAACTCAGGAAGAATCTGGGTTCCTAAAAAGATTGAAGATTCAGTAGCTATCAGAGAAGGTAAATTAAGACCGGAAAATATTAAAGAAGAAGATAGAGATTACTATTTAGAAAGAAGATATCCTGCATTTGGTAACCTTGTACCTAGAGACGTTGCTTCAAGAGCAGCTAAGGAAAGATGTGACGCTGGATTCGGAATCGAAAATAATGATACTCAGGAAGGAGTTTACCTTGATTTCTCTACAGAGATCATGAAAAAAGGTAAAGAATCCGCTATCGAAAAACATATTCATAATCCAACAGATCAGCAGATCTATGATTTAGGTAAGAGCTGGGTAGAGGAGAAATACGGTAACTTATTCGTAATGTACGAAAAAATTACAGCAGATGATCCTTACAAAACTCCAATGAAGATCTATCCTGCCGTTCACTATACAATGGGTGGTGTATGGGTAGATTATAACCTTCAGTCTACAATCCCTGGATGTTTCGTAATTGGTGAAGCTAACTTCTCTGACCACGGAGCTAACAGACTTGGTGCTTCAGCATTAATGCAGGGTCTTGCTGACGGATATTTCGTACTTCCTTACACCATTGCAGATTATCTTTCTGCAGATATCAGAACAGGAACAATTCCTACGAATTCAGCAGCGTTTGACGAAGCTGAAAAAGGAATTAAAGAGAAAATTGATTTCTTCTTAAATAATAAAGGAACTCATTCTGTAGACTACTTCCACAAGCAATTAGGAAACATTATGTGGAATAAAGTAGGAATGGGAAGAACTCCTGAAGGATTAAGAGAAGCAATTAAAGAAATTGAAGAAGTAAGAAACGATTTCTGGAAAAACGTAAAAGTACCGGGAGAAGGTGAAGGAATGAACACTGAGCTTGAAAAAGCATTCAGAGTAGCAGACTTCCTTGAGCTTGGACAATTAATGGCTATCGATGCACTACACAGAAACGAATCTTGTGGTGGACATTTCCGTGAAGACCACTCCACTCCGGATGGTGAAGCGGAAAGAGATGACGTAAACTACAAATACGTCGGAGCTTGGGAATATCAGGGTGATAATATCAACGCGGAAGTGTTGCATAAAGAAGAACTGATATATGACAACATCGAGGTTAAAACTAGAAGTTATAAATAATCTCCAACCTAAAATATAACATTATGAGTGCAAAAAAAGGCTTACATCTTACGCTGAAAATTTGGAGACAAAAAAATAGTAAAACTAAAGGTCAGTTTGAGACCTATAAAATATCAGATGTATCTACAGACTCTTCATTCCTGGAGATGCTGGATATTCTGAACGAAAACTTAATTAACGAAGGTAAAGAACCTATCGCTTTCGACCACGACTGTCGTGAAGGAATCTGCGGGATGTGTTCACTTTACATCAATGGTAGAGCTCATGGGCCGGATACAGGAATTACTACCTGCCAGCTTCACATGAGAATGTTCAAAGATGGAGAGACTATCGTTATTGAACCTTGGAGAAGTGCCGCTTTCCCTGTTATCAAAGATTTGATGGTAGACAGAAGTGCTTTCGACAGAGTAATGGCAGCAGGAGGTTTCATTTCTGTGAATACATCAGGTAATACATTGGATGCTAACGCAATTCCGGTTCCGAAAGAAGATGCAGACAAAGCAATGGATGCAGCAGCTTGTATCGGATGTGGAGCTTGTGTGGCTACCTGTAAAAACGGATCTGCAATGCTGTTCGTTGGAGCGAAAGTTTCTCAGTATGCATTACTTCCACAAGGTAGAGTAGAAGCTAAGAGAAGAGTTCTGAACATGGTGAAAGCTATGGATGAAGAAGGATTTGGAAACTGTTCAAACACCGGAGCATGTGAAGTAGAATGTCCAAAAGGTATTTCTCTTGAAAACATTGCAAGAATGAACAGAGAATACATGGCTGCTCTAGTAGATCAAGGATAGAATTGATTCAAATACATAAAAAATCGCCTTCATTTCTGGAGGCGATTTTTTTATGAAATGTAAAGCCCTGTTAAAGTTTGTTAACTTATTAATGGGTTTTAGGTATTCTTTATTTAATAAGTATATATTTGAAGGGTAGTTGAATTGTTTTTTCAAAACTCTCAAATACAGCATGCCCTTCGAAAAGAGACTATTAAAATAATTCAAATGTCCCTCTTGAAAGGCAATAATAAAATTTTCAAAAAAAATAATTAGTGTGAATTAGCAAGCCCTAAAAAGCGTATTTTTGTGTAATATTAAAAATTGAAATGAAAAAATATCTTTTATTGTTTATCATCACATTCTTTGTGATGTCTTGTTCAAAAAAAGTAGAAGTAAAAGGAAAAATTACTGGAAGCTCATCATTAGAAAGAATTGAATTTGTAGAAGCTTCAGGAGTAGGAACCCTGCCTTTGATTAATATTGGTTTAGATAAAGACGGAAATTTTTCAGGTAGCTTTGACGCACCTAAAGACGGAATGTACGTGATCAACTACGCAGGAAGACAAAACCTGATTTATCTTGAAGGAGGACAAAAAGTAAATATTTCAGGAAACGGAACTACTTTCCCTAATGAATATATAATTACCGGAGATGCTAAAAAGAATAACGACTTCCTTACGGCAAGTATGAAGTTCCTGGCAGACTACGGCAGCAAAGTTAACTTGGCAGGATTAATGGGCGGAGACGAAGCTGCATTTTTGAAAGGAATGCATAAAGTAGAAGCTGATATTAATAAAAATGTAGACGACTTAGCAAAGAAAAACAACCCAAGCAAAGGACTTCTTGAATGGAAGAAAAACGACATCAAAGTGACCATTCTTAACTTGCTTGCAAACTATGAAATGTCTCACGGACCAATGTCTGGGAACCCATCTTACAAAGCATCTAAAGCTTTCAAAGATTATGAAACCCAATTAGAGACAGATAAAGATGCGATGGTGAAAACAATCCCTCTTTACAGACAATATCTTTTGGTAAAAATGACTCCGGATTTCCAGAAGTATGCAGAAGCAAACAGCAAAGGAAAAACAGGAATTACAACTTCTGAGATGTTTGCTCAGTACCTGAAAACAAAGAAAGATTTATCTCAGACAGCAAAAGATTATCTTTTAGCTTTCGTAATGGCCCAGGCTGATATTCATCCTACAACAACACCTGCAAATATTGATAAAATCAAAAAAATTATTGATTCAGATATTAAGGATGCTACTATTAAAAGTGATCTTTTAAAAATGCAGGTAGCAATTACAGGACTTAAAATCGGAGATACCGCTCCTGAAGCAGCTTTAGCAAAACAGGACGGAAAATCTTATAACCTTTCTGAAAACAAAGGAAAACCTTATATGTTATTCTTTTACGCTTCATGGAATCCTTACATCAGCGAAGCTACAGTACCTGTATTGAAAGAAGTGGTAAACTTCTATAAATCTAAAATGAATTTTGTATTTGTGAACGTAGATGATACAAAAGATCAGTTCATTAAAACAAGTAATTCTCTTCTAAAAGGAATTCAGGGAGTGAATGTTTACGGTGAGGGAGGTCTTAACTCTGATATCGCTAAGAAATATGGTGTATACGGATTCAAGTTACCTTGCTTTGTAATCATTGATAAAGATGGTAAAATTGCCAGCAGATCATTCGTAAACCTTGGTGAACAGGAATTAGTAACAATTCTTGACAAGCAGACAGGTCTTTCAGCTCCAAAAGTAGAGCCGAATGCTCAAATGCAGCCACAGTTACAGCTTGATCCATCTGCAATGCAGCAAGCTCCACAACCGGCAAATCCTCAGCCGGCTCCTACAAAATAATAAACTTTAACACAGTATAGAAACCTTATCTTCGGATAAGGTTTTTTTTATTGTATTTTTGCAAACTGAAGCGTAAAAGTTTCAATTAGGAAAATAGAAAATTTTAGAATGAGTAGGAAGAAAAAAAGAGATTTAGTTCTTGAAAATATAAAGCTGTTGACCGCTGGAGCAAAAGGCGTAGCAATAGGAAAGACAGAAGAAGGAAAAGCGGTAATGGTAACAGGCGCTATTCCTGGTGATATAGTAAATGTAAGAGTAAAAAAAGCCAAGTCTAAATATTATGAAGGCGAAGCCGTAGAAGTGCTTGAAAAATCACCTTACAGAGTAGAACCTAAATGTATCCACTTCGGAACCTGCGGCGGCTGCAAATGGCAGAATATGAGCTATGAAAAACAGCTTGATTTTAAACAGGAAGAAGTATATAATAACATCAAAAGAATCGGAGGAATTGATAACTTCGAGACCGTTTCCATTCTGGGAGCTGAAGAACAGTATTTTTACAGAAATAAAATGGAGTTTTCTTTCTCTAATGCGAGATGGCTTACCCAATATGAAATCAGTTCTGAAGAAAATTTCGGAAGTAAAGATGCTCTAGGTTTTCATATTCCTGGAATGTGGAGCAAAATCCTTGATTTGAAAGAGTGCTTCCTTCAGGAAGATCCTTCTAATGCAATCAGACTTGCTGTAAAAGAGTATGGTGTCAATACGGGTCTGGACTTCTTTGATGTAAGAAACCAGGAAGGTTTTTTAAGAACCTTAATGATGAGACAAAACTCAAAAGGAGAATGGATGGTTCTTTTCCAGCTTTATAGAGAAGAAAAAGAAAACAGAGAAAAGCTTTTTGAATTCCTGTTAGAAAAATTCCCGCAGATTAAAACATTAGTATATGCTATTAATCCCAAGCAGAATGACTCTATCTATGATTTGAATATTAATATATATTTCGGAGAAGGTTATCTGATGGAAGAAATGGACGGACTGAAATTTAAGATCGGACCAAAATCTTTCTTTCAGACCAACTACAAACAGGCATTGGAGTTATACAGAAAAACCCTTGAGTTTGCAGATCTTAAAGGAGATGAAGTGGTGTATGACCTTTATACAGGAACAGGAACTATCGCTCAGTACGTAGCAAGAAATGC
This sequence comes from Chryseobacterium sp. 7, assembly GCF_003663845.1. NCBI lineage: Bacteria > Pseudomonadati > Bacteroidota > Flavobacteriia > Flavobacteriales > Weeksellaceae > Chryseobacterium > Chryseobacterium sp. 7. Next base: position 4,082,524 of record NZ_RCCA01000001.1, on the reverse strand, counting down.
AAAACAAGTTATCGGGATAGAATCTGTGCAGGAAGCAATTGATGCGGCTATAGAACATGCAGCATTGAATGGGCTTACAAACACAACATTCTACTGTGGAGATATGAAAGATATTTTCAATGATGAGTTCATGGCAAATCATCCTAAAGCTGATGTTTTAATCACAGATCCGCCAAGAGACGGAATGCACCAAAAGGTGGTAGAACAGATCTTAAAGCTTTCACCGGAGAAAGTAGTTTATGTAAGCTGTAATTCTGCTACTCAGGCTAGAGACCTTGCTTTGATGAAAGAACATTATACTTTAGTGAAGATCTTACCGGTAGATATGTTCCCGCAGACCCATCATGTTGAGAACATTGCGTTGTTGATTAAAAAATAAATTTATTTAAATTTGAATTTCAAATTGTAATAGGAAGTGTCAGTTCCATCTGACTCAATAAAATAAAATGTACAGATGAAGTATTTTAAATTTCTCATAGCAATCTGCTTTTTAGGAATGCTTTTTTCCTGCGGCGGGGATGATGATATTTGCGAAAGTGGAGAAGGAACTCCCAGAATGAAGGTAGCTTTCAGATCCTTGTCAAACGGAAAAGAAATTACATTGGATTCACTGTATGTAGCAGTAGATTATGGTGCGGGAAAAGTGCAGCTGGGAAAACTTACGAACATTGATTCAAGATTAATTCCTTTACGAGTAGATACATCACCTTACACAGATATTTATTTCAGATTATCTGATAAAGGAGCAGAATCTAAGGTAAGGGTCAATTATAGTACCAAGTCAACCTATGTATCTCCCGGATGTGGAATCAAAAAATATTATGAGAATTTAAATTCAGAATTAGTAACTCCGAATCCTGTTCAGAAAGTGGATGCCGGACAAAATCAAATAGAGAATGAAGACAAGACTAATCTTTACCTTTCTTTTTAGTTTATTCGGAGTAATAAGCTGGGCACAGGACAAGAAAAAGGAAGCAGAAAAGAAGGTTCATGAAAAATATGTATCCAATTTTATGGTTGGCCTTGATGTATTGAATACCGGAGCAGGTTTCTTTTCAGACAGAAAACTCTATCAGGGATTTATTTCTTCTAAGCTAAGAGGAAACGTTCATGCTATTGCGGAAGCCGGTTTTGAGAAGAACGTATATCAGAAAAATGGTTATGATGCCAAGGCAAGTGGTCCTTTCGTTAAGTTAGGAGCATTCTATATGCTGGCAAAGGATTCCGAAAATGAATTTAACGGATTTTATGCCGGAGGAAAAGTTGCCGGATCATTCTATAACCAGGAGTATATGGCTGTCCCGGTACGTGGATTTGGTGGGAGTAACTCTTCTGAGGCTTTTCCTTCATCCTCACAGTCTTCTTTTTGGCTGGAAGGAACCATTGGTGGCAGAGTACAGTTATTCAGCTCCAACTTTTATATTGATGTGAATCTTCAGCCAAGATATATGGTATACACTTCTAAACAGGATGATATCTCTCCAATGATCGTTCCTGGATTTGGAAGAAGTTCTTCAAAATTCAATATGGGATTTGCATGGAATATTGCCTATAAGTTTTAGAAATAAGGATTATTTACTTTTACAATATACAAAACACAAACTTTATATTTCTATAAAGTTTGTGTTTTTTTTAATGAATAGTTGTATTTGGTGTATAATATTAAAAAATATTAATTTATTTTACTTGTGTGAGTTGTAAAATAGTTATATTTGGCGGAAATTATAATTGTTATTTAATTTATGAAAAGAGTATTTACTGCCTTGGTATGTACTTTAATAGGTGGAACGGTGTTCGGACAATGGACTCCCACTTCATTTAATAAAGTAGACACCAAAAAAAGAGGAGCTTTTACAGTAGAGAAATCTAACGTAAGAGAGAATGGGTATTATAAATTAGACTTGGCTTCGCTGAGATCTCAATTGAAGAATGCTCAGGAGATGGGGCCAAACGCAGCTCCGGTTATTATTTCTCTTCCCACTGTAGATGGGAGGATAGAAAGATTCAAAGTATTTAGCTTTCCTGTTCTGGCAAAAGAAATTGCTGATAAGTATGAGCTAGGTTCTTATGTGGGGACAAGTGTTGAAGACCCAAGTAAATATTTAAGATTCAGTGTTTCTCCAAACGAACTTCAGTCTATGATTATAGATGGAGACAAATATGAGTTCATTGAACCTTTAGCTACAGATAAGAGCGTATATGCGGTACATCCTAAAACGATGAAAAATCCAAACGGATTTATATGCTCTACTGAAGAAAGCCCAACTTCAAAAAAACAAATAGATGCTTTATTAAAAAAAGGAAAATCTATTGCTAACCAACCAACAAGCTTTGCTAAGAATTCTGATAAGAAATACAGAACAATGAGATTGGCAATGTCTGTTACAGGTGAATATACTCAGTTTTTTGGAGGTGTTGCTGGTGCATGGGCACAGGTAAACAACACCATGTCAAGAGTAAACGGAGTATTTGAAAAAGATTTTGCATTACACTTAAATGTACTAAATTATCCAGCTCTTATCTTTGATAATCCTGCTACAGACCCATATGCTACTGTTACCAGCGCAACAGCGCCTCCAGGTACATGGAATACTGAATTACAAAACCAATTGACAACAGTTGTTGGTGAGACAAATTATGATATTGGTCACTTATTTGGTGCTTCAGGTGGTGGTGGAAATGCAGGTTGTATTGGTTGCGTTTGTATAAGCCCTACTACTGATGAGCCAGAAGGAAAAGGATCGGGAATTACCTCTCCTGCTACAGGAAGTGTGAATCCATCTGCAACATATCCACCATCCGGAGATAATTTTGATATCGACTATGTGGCTCATGAAATGGGACACCAGCTGGGAGCAAACCATACATTCTCTCATAGCCTTGAAGGATCCGGAGTAAACATGGAACCGGGTTCAGGATCTACAATTATGGGATATGCTGGTATTACAGGAGCTAATTATGATGTACAGCCGCATTCAGATCCTTACTTCCATATTGCAAGTATTGATCAGGTTCAGGATAACCTGATTGAGAAAACTTGTGATATCGAAACTCCGATTGCTAATAACCCACCAGTTATTACAGCGTTACCAACATATAATATTCCTAAAGGTACAGCCTTTGTACTTACAGCTTCTGCTACAGATGCGGAAAATGATCCGCTTACTTATGTATGGGAAGAAATTGATAATGCTTCTGTTGTTATTAATAAGAATAATATAGGTAATACAACTACTGGTGCAACATTCAGATCGAAGTCTACAGGAACAAGCCCAACAAGATATTTCCCAAGCTTTACATCTGTAATGAATGGTGTATTAAATAATGCAAGTAATACCTGGGAATCAGTTTCTGCATTCGCAAGAACTACAAATTTTGCAGTTACCGTAAGAGATAACAACCCAAACGTTGCACAGCAGCAGACTAATTTTGCAACTCAAACAATTGTAGTAGGAGATACAGGGCCATTCAAATTAGCAAACCAATATGCTGATGTGAATACGCCTACACCTATTCAATGGCTTGTTGCTGGTACAAATGCTGCTCCATATAATGTAACAAACGTTAAGATTGATTATACTACAGATAATGGAACAACTTGGACTGTATTGGCAGCTTCAACTCCAAATGATGGAACTGAAAACTTTACATTCCCTTCTTCTTTAAACGGACAGATGATTAAAGTAAGAGTCTCTGCAATAGGAAACGTTTTCTATGCAGTAGGACCTGTTACAATAGGACCACTTTCTGCTTGTAGCTCTGCTGCACCTACCAATGTGGTAGTAAGCAATATCGGTAATACTTCGGCTAACGTTTCATGGATGGCTTATACAGGAGCAACATATAAAGTACGTTACAGAAAAGTAGGTACAACTACATGGAGTGAAGTTGATTCTGCAGTTCCTTCTGTTAATTTAACTGGTTTAGCTGAAGGTACAAACTTCGAAGTACAGGTTGCTTTGGTGTGTGGTACAACAGTAGGTACTTATTCTGCATCTGTTAACTTTACTACGCTTGCTATTACTTATTGTGCAGCATCAACATTGTTGACGACTGAAGAGTATATCTCAAATGTTACTCTTAATAATATTAACAACACTTCTGCAGCATCAACGTATACAAACTATACTACAAACTCAGCTCTTCAGGTTAACCTTGTTAAAGGTTCTACATACCCTATATCTGTTACAGTAGGAAAACCAGATGCTTATGATGTAGCTGCTGTATATATCGACTTTAACAAAAATGGAGTTTTTGAAAGCAGTGAAGTGGTATTGAATGTTCCAACTACATCTGTATCAACAGCTGTTCATAATGGATCATTTACAGTTCCTACAAGTGCAGTAGAAAATCAGCCATTAAGAATGAGAGTTCTTGTATTCTATGCAGGAGAAGACAATGAAGGATTCCCGATCCCGGCTTCATTTGCTTGTGGAACCAATTTCTACTATGGAGAGGTTGAAGATTATAACGTAGTTATTACAAGTAACCTTGCTACTTCTGAAACTTCTGTTAAAAATGACGGAATTCAGATTTACCCAAATCCTGCAACTGAAGTTCTGAATATTACTAAAGTTTCAAATAAAGCAACTTATAAAATCTATAGTGCTGCTGGACAATTAGTAGATAGAGGAAATATTAATGATGGAAAAATAAATGTTTCATCATTAGTTAAAGGAGCTTATGTTATTACAATAGATGATAAAGGAATTGAGCAATTCAAATCTAAATTCATCAAGAAATAAAGATAACCTTTGAATATAATTAGATCCCCGGGAAGCCCCCGGGGATTTATTTATTTAAAGCATAAGTGAATAAAATATCATTTTTTTTCAAAAAAAACCTAAATGTACCTATAAATTAATAATAAAAAATGATTAGATTTGTCTGATTAATATTATAATGAAAAACATTATGAAGAAACTCTTTACCTCTTTAATTCTGTTTCTCTGTTTGATTTGTACAGGCTTTGTATCCAAAGTCTCGGCTCAGGCAGGTCAGATCGGGACCGGAACGGGTACCTCAGTGTATCTCCCTATACGTTCCTATTATGGGTATAGTTATTCCCAGCAGATTTATACTGCATCGGAAGTTTCGACGGCTATTGGTACGTCGACCTATATCACGGCAATAAGGTTTTATTCTACCACCGTTGCAACCTCTCAGGATGTGTATAAGGATTGGGTAGTATACATGGGAAACACCACCCAGAATAACTTTGCCTCCCTTACAAACTGGATTCCATTAAGTGCATTAACTCAGGTGTATGCCGGGACTTTGCCTACTTTAACCAATGGAAACTGGGTTACTCTTCAATTGGCTACGCCATTTTTATGGAATGGAACAGACAATCTTGTGGTTGCTGTAAATGAAAAAACTCCAGGCTACGCATCTTCACCAGGTACGGCTTGGGGATCTTATAATGCAGGAGCAAATAGAGGTATGATTTATTACGAAGATACTACAAATCCGGATCCGGCTGCACCACCAACAGCAAAGGACAGACTTGCAGATATCCCTCGTGTACAGTTTGAAAGTCATGCACTGCCGGCTTGTTCAGCAGCACCTCCTACTAACATTACAGTTTCAAACCTTACAACAACTTCAGCTAATGTAGGCTGGTATCTGTCTGCAGGTGCTACGTATGTTGTAAGATACAGACTTTTATCCGGAGGACCGTGGACAACAATTAATGTCACAACTCCTTTAGTCGGAAACCAGATTATTAACGGATTAACGGAGCAGACGGCATACGAAGTTCAGGTAGCTACTGTTTGTGGAGGCTCTACAGGAACCTTCTCTCCGAGTGTGAACTTTACAACTCCGGCATTAAGCTATTGTGCTTCTGCCGCTACAAGTACTTATATTGATGGATATATTGGCCAGGTTGCAGTGAATGCACAGGGAGCGCCTTCCATGATGAGTAACTCTGGTCAAAGTGGTTATACAGACTATAGTACAGATCCTACAAGATTGGTTACTTTGGTAAGAGGTGGTTCAGCTACTGTTTCTGTATCAAAAGTATGGCCGGATTATCAGTATAGCTTCTTAACAGGAGTTTGGATTGATTATAACCGTAATGGTGTTTTCGAGGCTTCCGAAAGAGTATTAACGTCACCAAGTAATACAACAACTCCGGTTACAGCAACATTTACTGTACCTACTACAGCAAGTGGAAACGTATATACAGGAAACCTGACTACCAAAATGCGTGTGGTAATGAATGAGTATAGCCCAATTAATGCTTGTGGTACTTATTCTTACGGAGAGACTGAAGATTATGCGGTAAAACTTATAGATTTATCAGCATGTACTACAGCTCCACCTTCTAACATTACTGTAAATAATGTAACTCCTTCTTCAGCTAACGTTACTTGGACGTCAACTACAGGAGCTACTTATATTGTAAGATATAGAGTTTCACCTTCTGGTACCTGGCAGCAGATTACTGTAAATACACCTTTGGTAAGTAATCAATTACTTACAGGGTTATTAGAACAGACTGCTTATGAGGTTCAGGTAGCTACTGTCTGCGGAGGTACTACAGGAGCGTTCTCACCAAGTGTGAACTTTTCAACTCCGCCTCTTACGTATTGTACGGCAGGTCCATCAAGCAATACGGCTACCAGCGGATATATTAATAATGTAACTGTTACGCCTACAAATACTCCTATTATGTTGAGTAATTCCGGGTCAGACAATTATAAAGATTATACACCAGACCCTACAAGAGTAGTTATCTTTGAAAGAGGTTCTGCAAATAATAAAATTTCTGTGAACAAATACTGGTCAGGTACTCCTGTATCTTATGGAGTTTCGGCATGGGTAGATTTTAACAGAAACGGAACATTTGAAACCAGCGAGAAAATTCTTAATAGCACATATAGCACAACCACTCCTGTAACAGCTACTTTTGCTGTACCTACAGTGGCAAGTGGAAATGTTTATACAGGAACTCTTCCAACACGTATGCGTGTAGTAATGAGATATTACGACAATGCTAATGCGTGTGGAACATTTACACAGGGAGAAGTAGAGGATTATGCAGTTAAATTTGTAGATTCTCAGCCTTGTTCTACAGCTCCTCCAACAAATATTGTGGTGAACAACGTTGCTGCAACTACAGCTACTGTATCATGGGTTTCTACTGTTGGAGCTACTTATACCGTAAGATGGAGAGTGGCACCAAGTGGAGCCTGGCAGACTGCTACAGTTCCTGCAGGCCAGAACTTCTATGGAATTACAGGTCTTACAGAACAGACGAATTATGAAGTTCAGGTTTCTACAACATGTGGAGGTTCTACGGGAGCTTACTCAGCATCAGTAGCATTTACTACACCGCCATTGTCTTATTGTCCAATGACAGGTACCGGAACCAATGACCATATTTCAAATGTGACAGTTACCTCTTCGAACCTTGGAGTTCCGGTAATGAATAATACTTCAGTACAGACTAACTATATCAGTTATACTACGCCTGAGACACTTATTACTTTAGATGTCAATTCTCAAAATAATAAAATCTCCGTATCAAAAGGCTGGACTGGAGCCACAGGAAATGATGCTGTAACAGCCTGGATTGACTTTGACAGAAACGGACAGTTTACGGATGCTGAGAGAATTTTAATTTCTCCTGCCAACACCACAACTCCAGTTACTGCTACTTTTGCAGTTCCTTCAACTGCTTACACAGGACCATTAACCACTACCATGAGAGTTGTAGTGAAGCGTACAAGTGCTCCTGTTATTTGTCAGAATGCAATTGACGGAGAGGTAGAAGACTACAGAGTAAAAATAAGACCTTGTAGTAATGCAACACCAAATGCCCCTACATTTACTACTACCCATACATCAGCTACTGTAACCATTACAGGGGCAGGCGTAAGCTATGTGGTGAGATACAGAGTTCAGGGTACAACAGCTTGGACGGAAGTATATGCTTCTACGTTACTAGGAAACCTTCCATTGGTAATTAATGGATTGACCCCGGCTACCACTTATGAAGTAGAAGTAGCAGCTATTTGTGGTGACATTGTAGGAACGGCAACACCAATTAAAACATTCACAACAAGATGTGATCCTACCCCTCCAAATGTGATGGTAAGTAATATTACTCCAACAACCGCACTGATTACATGGGCACCGCTTGCAGCAAGCTCTACGTACACAATGAGATGGAGAAAAGTAGGAACTACCACATGGAATATCATAAGTTTACCGGCAGCGCCTGCCAACACTTATGTATTAGGAAGTGTAACAGCTTTAGAGCCATATACAACGTATGAAGTTCAGATTGCTAACCAGTGTAATGGTGAAACAACATTGAATCCATATTCTAACCCTAAAGTATTTACCACAGAAAGAATATGCGAAATTCCGCCTCCGGGATTAACAATTACTCAATTGCTTCCTACATCAGCGGCTATCCAGTGGGATCCGTTCCCGGGAGCAACTTACGTTCTCAGATATAGAAAAGTAGGTATTCCAAGCTGGACAGAAGTACCATCAATCGTAAATAACTTAGTATTGACAGGTCTTACTGAATTAACAAAATATGAAATGCAGGTAGTAAATATCTGTAACGGTACCCCAGGAAATTATACGCCTCCATATTACTTCACAACACCGACAGTAATCTACTGTAAGATGAAAGGTGAAAATTCTACAGGCGAGCATATTTCTAAAGTTACGGTGAAGCCAACTGGTAAGAAAACAATGGAGAATGAATCGGGCGCTTCTACGTATACAGATTATACAGGAGTCCCTAAAACATTCATCGAAATGATCCAGGGTTCAACAGACAATGAGATTATCATTGAGAAGAAATGGACAGGAACTACTTACAACGAAGGAATTGCTGTTTGGATTGACTTCAACAGAAACGGGGAATTTGATATCAACGAAAGAGTATTTACTTCTTCACCAAATTCAAACAGTCCTGTATCAGGAAAGTTCAATGTACCGGCAGATGCCTTTGTAAGTATGACAGACTATAAGTATGTAGTAATGAGAGTAGCAATGTCAAGAGACGGAATTCCAGTAAACTGTGCCGACTTCAAGAACGGAGAAGTAGAGGATTACACGGTAAGAATCTCTAAACCAATCACTGCTAACCCGATTGACCAGACAAGTATCATGATTTATCCTAACCCTGTAAGTTCAGTATTGTTTGTGAAGAATATCAGCAAGAGAGCTAAATATACGATCTACAATGCAGCAGGACAGGTAATCGCCAATGGTATCTTACTGAACAACCAGATCAATGTAAGCAAATTGATCAACGGTATTTATGTGATCGATATTGAAGATAACGGTAACACTGTTCAGAAGAAATTTATCAAAGAATAGATACGTTTAAATTTCAAAATAGAATAAGCCTCCAGAAATGGAGGCTTATTTTTTGTAAAAATACCCGATTTTTTTTGAGAAATTCCATAAAATTGGGGTTTTAAAATGGAGATAATTTATTTGAGTTATTCTTTTATTCATTTATGATAATGATTTACTTAATCTAATTGGTTATTGATAAAAATATGATTAATTTTGTAAAGATTAACATATATATCTAACCAAAACATTATGAAGAAACTCTTTACTTCTTTAATTCTGTTTCTCGGTTTGATCTTTGGGCTCTCATTACATGCCCAGGTCGTAACCATTGGAACAGGAACCAGTACGCAGCGATATCCTTTGACACCCTATTATGGGTTTCAGAGATCTGCATCGCTATATACTGCTGCAGAAATAAACACTCCTGGTGGAGGCAGTATCTTATCCGTAGGATGGGAGGCTACCGCAACCATGAATATTACCTTCCCGGTAAAAGTTTATTTAAAATCCGTGCCATCCACTACTACAGCCATTACGGCTCAAAGCTGGAATACGGTAACTACTGGAGCCACTTTAGTATATAGCGCGAATGTAACCAGCCTTGCAGTAGGGTGGAATACACTTCAATTACAGCTTCCATACACCTACAATGGAACGGATAACCTAATGGTTTTAGTTGAAACCAATTATGGAGGATCCGGAGGAGGTTCCGGAACTGCTGGCGCAGGCTTTAAATATAGTACTGCAACAGCAGGTCACATGTATTTTGAAGCAGACACAACTGCTCCTACAGGGAATGGAACAATAAGTGCGAACAGACCTAATGTTCGATTAACTTTTGGTACAGCACCTACATGTTTACCAATGCCTCCAGGCGGAACTTTATCCACAGGAACAATAACACCTACGAGTGCAGTATTGAACTGGACAGCGTATTCATCTGTGCCTGCGGGTGGATATGATATTTATTACAGTACCACAAACACTGCTCCAACAGCAGCAACGGTACCGTCACAAAACGTTCCTTCCGGAACTACAGCAACTCTTTCACCGTTAGTGCCTAACACTACGTACTATGCGTGGGTGAGAGCAAAATGTAGTGCTACAGACCAAAGTACATGGTCTGGACCCGTAACTATTACTACACCTCCAACCTGTCCGCCAATGCCTACAACGGGAACTTTATCCACAGGAACAATAACACCTACCAGTGCAGTCTTAAACTGGACGGCTTTTGGATACGTACCTGCAGGAGGGTATGATATTTATTACAGTACAAGTAACACAGCTCCAACAGGAGCGACTGTACCGTCACAAAACGTTCCATCCGGAACTACTGCAACACTTTCTCCACTTACTCCTAACACAACATATTATGCATGGGTAAGAGCAAGATGTAGCGCAACAGATCAAAGTGCATGGAAAGGACCTCTTTCTTTCTATACAGGATATTGTATACCTACAGGAGGTACTTCAAGTACTTCATATTACCTGAATAATATTACAACAACAGGAGGTATTTCCAACTTGAATTATACAGCAAACAGCTATGCGGCATATGTAAATAACTCAGCTACTGTGTTTTCTGCAATTCCTAGTACTTCTGTTACTGTTAATCTGGCTACGTCAGGAACTAGTACTTACTATCATTATATTTGGGTTGACTGGAATAATGATATGAGTTTCACCGGGCCTGGAGAAACTATCCTTGCTACCACCACTTATGCGGCAACAGCTACCGGAACAATCCCAATCGCGGCAGGACAGGCTCCTGGTAATTACAGAGTAAGAATGGGAACATCCTGGTTAGGAAGCATTACTCCATGTGGGCCTGCTGCTTATGGTAACTATGTGGACTTTACATTAAGTGTTATTGCTTTACAGCCATGTTCTGCTGCACCGCCAAGTAATATTGCGGTTTCAAACCTTACAGCAAGTACAGCGCTTGTATCATGGATTCCTGCAATAGGAGCAACATATATTTTGAGATACAAAAAAGTAACTGATGCTACATGGACTACCATTAATATTACAACTCCGCTTACAAGCAGCCAGTTATTAAGTAATTTAGTAGATCAGACAGCTTATGAAGTTCAGATGGCTACTATTTGTGGAGGCACTACAGGAGCGTTTTCACCAAGTGTAACATTTACAACTCCGCCATTAACTTACTGTACAGCTAACCCTACAGGGAATACTGGAACAAGCGGATATATTAATAATGTAACTGTTACTCCTACGAATGCGCCTATCATGTTTAACAATTCGGGATCGGATGGTTACAAGGATTATACAACAGATCCTACGAAAATGATTATCCTGGAAAGAGGTTCAGGAAATACCAATAAAATTTCTGTAAACAAATACTGGCCAGGTTCCAGCAGCTCTTACGGAATCTCAGCTTGGATTGACTTTAACAGAAACGGAACATTTGAAACCAGTGAGAGAGTTCTGAATACTACCGCGAGTACAACTACTCCTGTAACAGCTACTTTCCCTGTTCCTACCATTGCAAGTGGAAATGTATATACAGGAACTCAGCCAACACGTATGCGTGTGGTAATGAGTACAAGTAGTACAAATACTCCTTGTGGAACATTTACACAAGGTGAAGTGGAAGATTATCCGGTAAGATTTGTAGATTCTCAGCCTTGTTCTACAGCTCCTCCAACAGGTATTACCGTAAATAATATCTCTGCAACTAATGCAACTGTATCATGGATTTCTACTGTTGGAGCCACTTATACTGTAAGATGGAGAGTGGCACCAAGTGGAGCTTGGCAGACTGCTACAATTCCTGCAGGCCAGAACTTCTATGGAATTACAGGTCTTACAGAGCAGACGAATTATGAAGTTCAGGTTTCTACAACATGTGGAGGTTCTACGGGAGCTTACTCAGCATCAGTAGCATTTACTACACCGCCATTGGCTTACTGCCAAATGACTGGTTCCGGAACCAATGACCATATTTCGAATGTGACAGTTACCTCTTCGAACCTTGGAGTTCCGGTAATGAATAATACTTCAGTACAGACTAACTATATCAGTTATACTACGCCTGAGACACTTATTACTTTAGATGTCAATTCTCAAAATAATAAAATCTCCGTATCAAAAGGCTGGACTGGAGCCACAGGAAATGATGCTGTAACAGCCTGGATTGACTTTGACAGAAACGGACAGTTTACGGATGCTGAGAGAATTTTAATTTCTCCTGCGAACACCACAACTCCTGTTACTGCTACTTTTGCTGTTCCTTCAACTGCTTACACAGGACCATTAACCACTACCATGAGAGTTGTAGTGAAGCGTACAAGTGCTCCGATTATGTGTCAGAATGCGGTAGATGGAGAAGTGGAAGACTACAGAGTAAAAATAAGACCTTGTAGTAATGCAACACCAAATGCCCCTACATTTACTACTACCCATACATCAGCTACTGTAACCATTACAGGGGCAGGCGTAAGCTATGTGGTGAGATACAGAGTTCAGGGTACAACAGCTTGGACGGAAGTATATGCTTCTACGTTACTAGGAAACCTTCCATTGGTAATTAATGGATTGACCCCGGCTACCACTTATGAAGTAGAAGTAGCAGCTATTTGTGGTGACATTGTAGGAACGGCAACACCAATTAAAACATTCACAACAAGATGTGATCCTACCCCTCCAAATGTGATGGTAAGTAATATTACTCCAACAACCGCACTGATTACATGGGCACCGCTTGCAGCAAGCTCTACGTACACAATGAGATGGAGAAAAGTAGGAACTACCACATGGAATATCATAAGTTTACCGGCAGCGCCTGCCAACACTTATGTATTAGGAAGTGTAACAGCTTTAGAGCCATATACAACGTATGAAGTTCAGATTGCTAACCAGTGTAATGGTGAAACAACATTGAATCCATATTCTAACCCTAAAGTATTTACCACAGAAAGAATATGCGAAATTCCGCCTCCGGGATTAACAATTACTCAATTGCTTCCTACATCAGCGGCTATCCAGTGGGATCCGTTCCCGGGAGCAACTTACGTTCTCAGATATAGAAAAGTAGGTATTCCAAGCTGGACAGAAGTACCATCAATCGTAAATAACTTAGTATTGACAGGTCTTACTGAATTAACAAAATATGAAATGCAGGTAGTAAATATCTGTAACGGTACCCCAGGAAATTATACGCCTCCATATTACTTCACAACACCGACAGTAATCTACTGTAAGATGAAAGGTGAAAATTCTACAGGCGAGCATATTTCTAAAGTTACGGTGAAGCCAACTGGTAAGAAAACAATGGAGAATGAATCGGGCGCTTCTACGTATACAGATTATACAGGAGTCCCTAAAACATTCATCGAAATGATCCAGGGTTCAACAGACAATGAGATTATCATTGAGAAGAAATGGACAGGAACTACTTACAACGAAGGAATTGCTGTTTGGATTGACTTCAACAGAAACGGGGAATTTGATATCAACGAAAGAGTATTTACTTCTTCACCAAATTCAAACAGTCCTGTATCAGGAAAGTTCAATGTACCGGCAGATGCCTTTGTAAGTATGACAGACTATAAGTATGTAGTAATGAGAGTAGCAATGTCAAGAGATGGTATCCCTGTAAACTGTGCTGACTTCAAGAATGGAGAAGTAGAGGATTACACGGTAAGAATCTCTAAACCAATCACTGCTAACCCGATTGACCAGACAAGTATCATGATTTATCCTAACCCTGTAAGTTCAGTATTGTTTGTGAAGAATATCAGCAAGAGAGCTAAATATACGATCTACAATGCAGCAGGACAGGTAATCGCCAATGGTATCTTACTGAACAACCAGATCAATGTAAGCAAATTGATCAACGGTATTTATGTGATCGATATTGAAGATAACGGTAACACTGTTCAGAAGAAATTTATCAAAGAATAGATACGTTTAAATTTCAAAATAGAATAAGCCTCCATCATTGGAGGCTTATTTTTTTATAATACCTTGGAAAGATAATCCTCAGAAATTATTTTTTAGCCGAAAAAAACTCGTTAGAAAAGTTTCTAACGAGTTTTTATTTATTCAATACTGAAAATTACTTTTTCAGTCTGTTCTTTTAATTCTTCCAGATTGGTATTGTTATAGATGATGCAGTCTGCCATTTTAATTTTGTCCCTTTCAGGCATTTGCTTTTCCATGACAGTCTCTACCTCGCGGTAGGTTTTGTTATCTCTGTCCATTACTCTTTTAATTCTGATATTGTCCTCAGCTGTCACCAAAAGAGATTTATAACATTGTCTGTTGAGTTTGAGTTCAAACAATAAAGCTGTTTCTTTAAAAACTAAATATTTGCTTTGTTTCTTTACCCAATTTTCAAAATCAATCTTTACCGCAGGATGTATGATTTCATTTAAATGCTGAAGCAAATCTCTGTTATTAAAAACTTTATCGGCAACAAATTTTCTGTCATACAATCCGTTTTCATCATAAGAATCTTCACCCAGAAGTTCTTTGATTTTTATTTTCAGCTCTTCGCTTTCATTAACGATTGCTTTAGCTCTGTCATCGGAATAATAAACCGGAAAACCGAATTCCTCTATAAAACGGGCTACTGTAGTTTTTCCTGAGCCTATTCCGCCTGTTAAGCCTATAATCTTGGGTGCTGGTTCCGGTTCCGCCTGTTGTGTTTCTGAATATAATTCTTCCATGATTTAAAATTAATATCCAAAAACATCATTAAAGCTAAACGTCTCATCAAGTCTTACTCCTTTTTCGGTCATTTTAAGACTTGCCAGTTCATTGTGAGCATCATGTTCAAAGAACAGTAAATATTCATTGTCTACACACTGCTTCAGGAACTTTCCTTTCTCTTCCATTGTTAAAAGAGGTCTGGTATCATATCCCATTACATATACCGGGTTGATGTGTCCTGCCGTAGGAATAAGATCCGCAGCAAAAACAATAGTTTTTTCCTGGTATTGGATTACCGGAAGCATCTGCTTTTCTGTGTGGCCGTCTACAAAGATCACATCCATTTTCAGATCCGGAGCAAAACCGTAGTTTCCGGTTGTCGGAAGAGGTAAAAAGTTAAGCTGGCCACTTTCCTGCATCGGCATAATATTTTCCTTCAGGAAGCTTGCTTTTTCTCTTGCATTAGGTTCTGTTGCCCATTGCCAGTGGTTTTCATTAGTCCAGAAGCTGGCATTTTTGAAGGCAGGTCTGTACCCCGTTCTGTCGTCATTCCATTCAATAGCACCCCCACAGTGATCAAAGTGAAGATGAGTAAGGAATACATCCGTAATATCTTCCTTTATAAAACCGTATTTTTTAAGATTTTTATCAAGAGTATCATCTCCCCAAAGAGAATAGTGTCCGAAAAATTTATCATCCTGTTTGTTACCAAGACCGCAGTCTACCAGGATCAGTTTTTTTCCGTCTTCAATAAGCAGGGAACGGGTTCCCAGCTCGATCAGGTTTTTTTCGTCTGCAGGGTTCGTTTTTTCCCACAGACTCTTTGGGACGACTCCGAACATAGCACCGCCGTCCAGTTTAAATTTTCCACATTGTATTGGATATAACTTCATATGTCTATTTTGATTATTTTTTTATTGCTTTCATTTTCTCTGCAATTTTTCTTGCGTTATCATCAGCTTGTTCAAGCTGAGTAATGATATTGTTGAAATCATGCTCTTTTCTGTTCTGAGAAAGTTTTTGTTTGATGAATATTTCAGTTGGAATGATTTTAATCCCAAAAGCTCCCTTCATTTCCTTTTCTACAAATTCCTTTCCCATATCTTTTACCATCATCGGGCATTGCTGAAAACTTTCGTATTTGGATGTTAATTTATCCAAATGGGCATACAGTTCATCGTGGTTCATTAATTCAACTTTTCCATGGATTTGTACCGCTTCATAATTCCAGGTGGAAACATTAATATGATCATACCAGCTGCTGGATATATAAGTATGAGCACCTAAAAAATCACAAAGAACTTCATCACCGTTTTTTAAGGTTTTAGCCTGCGGATTGGCCCTTGAAATATGAGTTTCAACATAAATATTTTCAGGATCATCTTCATTGAGCATCATCATAGAATGAGTGGCTCTTATCTTATCAACAGAAGAGATCAGTAATGCAAAAGAATTTTCCTTGATGATATTTCTCATCACATCAAAATCTTCACTTCTGTATAATTTCGGTATAAACATATAAACTAAAATAAATTCTTATTAACCTTAAACCTAGAATTCAAAACTTTGAATTAAAATAGCTCTCCCGGATTTTTAGGTCTTGTAATATTTAAATGTTTGTAAGCCTTGTCGGTAACTTCTCTTCCTCTCGGAGTTCTGATAATAAATCCTTCCTGGATCAAAAAGGGTTCATAAACTTCTTCCAGAGTTTCCGGATTTTCGGCAATGGAAGTTGCCAAAGCAGAAATACCTACCGGCTTTCCTTTAAAATTTTCAATCATGACACGCATGATCTTATTGTCCATTTCATCCAGCCCGAATTCATCTACATTCAGAGAATTTAATGCGTATTTGGTAATATTGATCTCAATTTCACCATTCCCTTTGATCTCCGCGAAATCACGTACTCTTCTTAATAATGCATTCGCAATCCTAGGCGTTCCACGGCTTCTTCTTGCAATTTCAATGGCAGCATCTTCATAAATAACCACTCCTAAAACCCTTGCACTTCTCTGAATAATTGTTGACAAAAGCTCAATAGAGTAGTATTCCAGCCTGCTTTGAATCCCAAATCGTGCAAGCATTGGCTTTGTAAGCATACCACTTCTTGTAGTAGCACCTACCAATGTAAAAGGATTCAGTCCAATTTGTACACTTCTGGCATTGGGACCTGTCTCCAGCATAATATCAATCTTATAATCTTCCATCGCTGAATACAGATATTCCTCTACTACAGGAGAAAGACGGTGAATTTCATCAATGAAAAGAACGTCATTTTCTTCCAGATTAGTCAATAAACCAGCTAAACTTCCAGGTTTGTCCAGTACAGGACCTGAAGTAATCTTACAGTTTACTCCAAGCTCATTCGCGATAATATTGGCTAACGTTGTTTTACCCAATCCCGGAGGACCATGTAATAAAACATGATCTAGCGCTCCGCCACGTCTTTTAGCAGCGGTAACAAAAACCTCAAGGTTCTCCAGCGTCTTTCTCTGTCCCGCAAAATCTTTAAAGCTCTGGGGACGGATCTGTTCTTCCTGCATCAGCTCCTCTCGTGAGTAGTTTTCCTTATCTGGATGTAAAAAATCTGGCATTAATTCATTTCATTTACTTCAAAGATAGCAAATTTCGAGTAAGGTTGAAGGGCAGATTGAGAAAACGTTAAGATTGATACAGAGGTTTAAGGCAAGGTTGAAAATGAGAACAGCTAAGATTTAAATAATTGGGATATTTTAAGTATTTTTGAGAGGAGAAATTATTAATAAAAATTAATAAAATTTTGAATGTTTAGAAAACAAGTGTTGAAAGAAGAATCAATCAGCATGAATCTAAATATTACGACTAACTTTAAATAAATGAAATTAATAGGACCATTTAAGCAAGTGGTAACGCTTGCTAACTTACCATTAAGAGGAAAACTTTCCGATGAACAACTGGAAATTATTGTAGACGGAGGAATTGTAGTAGATCAGAATACCATTCAGAAAGTTGGACATTTTGAAACATTAAGAACAGAAAATCCCAGCATAGAAATTGAACAGATTGAAGGAGAACAGATTGTTCTTCCTGCTTTTATAGATTCACATACCCATATCTGCTTCGGAGGAAACCGTGCCAATGATTTTGCCATGCGTAATGCGGGGAAAACCTATCTGGAAATTGCAGAAAGCGGCGGTGGAATCTGGAGTTCCGTACAACATACAAGAAATGCTTCTGAAGAAGAGTTATTGAAAACTCTTGTTGAAAGAATCAACTTTTTGGTTGATTTGGGAATTACCACCATTGAAGTAAAAAGCGGTTACGGTCTGGATGTAGAAAATGAACTGAAAATGCTTAGAATTATAAAAAAGGCACAGAACGAAACTAAGGCAACTTTAGTTCCTACCTGTCTTTCAGCCCATTTAAAACCAAGAGATTTTGAAGGAAGCAATCCCGAATATCTGGAATATATTATCACAGAAATTTTACCGAAAGTAAAAGAAGAAGAATTGGCCAATAGAGTAGATATTTTTATTGAAAAATCCGCATTTCAGCCTGAAGAAAGTAAGGAATTTTTGCTTAAAGCGAAAGATTTAGGTTTTGAGATCACAGTTCATGCAGATCAGTTTACGCCTGGAAGCTCAAGAATTGCAGTGGAAGTGGGAGCGAAGTCTGCAGATCATTTGGAAGCGACAATAGATGAGGATATTCAGTTTCTGGCAGAATCCGATACGGTGGCAACAGCACTTCCGGGAGCAAGTTTAGGATTGGGTGAGAAATTTACTCCGGCAAGAAAATTATTAGATGCAGGCGCTATTGTAGCCATTGCAAGTGACTGGAATCCCGGTTCTGCACCCATGGGAAATTTAATTACCCAGGCATCTATTTTAGCCACTTTCCAGAAGCTTACTACAGCCGAGGTATTGGCAGGAATGACCTTCCGTGCAGCTTATGCATTGAATTTTGAAGATAGAGGGCAATTGGAAGCCGGAAAAAAAGCAGATTTTGTCACTTTCAAAACTAATAATTTCCAGAATGTACTGTATAATCAGGGAAGCCTAAGTGCGGAATCTATTTATATTGACGGAAATAAAAAGTAATACAAAACATAACTATGAAAATTAAATTAGAAGAGATTAAAGATAAATATGTCTCTCTTGGTATTGCAGAAAAAAATGTTGATTATGCATTAAATGCTGTAAAAGCAGGCACGAAAAAAGACTTTATCATGAAGAATTTGACTTCAGATATTAGAAAAGTGGATAAAGCTACAGCCAATAATATGCTGGATGAAATGTTTGCTGCAAATGGAGGAGAATTTAAGTATGAAAATAGAGGAGGATATCTTTATTCTACCTTTTATTTAATCGCTATTGTTGGTTTAGGCGTTGTGACTTTTTATTTTAGCAAAGAAAATAGAAGCATGCAATTTAAATTCGGTGGTGCTTTATTACTGTTTATTGTTTTATTTTTCAGAACATTTATACCTACCATCAGAGGAAGGTTTAGAGAATAATTTAGATTATGATTTGGCAAGGCAGATTAGACGGAGAAGAACTTCTCTATCACAGATTATTTCAAAGAGTAAAAGAAGAACATAATTACGACACTATTTCTACAGGAGATTTTGCGTTGCATGGTTTTGCTGTGGATGAGGGCGTAAGAAGAAATAAAGGTCGTCAGGGAGCAAAAGATGCCCCGGATGTGATCAGGAAAAACATGTCTAATTTCCCGGTGATTCTTCCGGATTTTTCAATGCTGGATTTTGGGAATGTTACCTGTGAAGACGGCAACCTGGAAAACACTCAGAATAATCTTGCCAAAAATGTCTCAAAAGTCCTTTTAAAAGGAGGGAAATCTCTTGTTTTGGGCGGAGGACATGAAGTTACCTATGCTCATTATTTAGGCGTTAAAACAGCGTTTCCGGAGCAAAAAATAGGAATTATTAATATTGATGCCCATTTTGATAACCGACAGCCGGAAAAAGGAGTAGGGCCAAGCTCAGGAACCGGATTCTGGCAGATTGCCCAGGAGGGTCCCATTAATTCTTTGCATATCGGAATTCAGAGAAACTCCAATACGTTGAAGCTTTTTGATACAGCTCATCAGTATGGGATGAAATATATCCTGGCAGACGAATTATTTTTTGAAAATCTCACCTCTATCTATCAGCGTATTGATGAATTGCTTGACAATGTAGATTATGCCTATCTAACCATTTGTATGGACGTCTTTAATGCATCAATAGCTCCCGGAGTTTCGGCTGCTGCTTATAATGGTATCTTTGCAGATGCTGCGTTTATGCATTTTTACAGGCATATCTTAAAAAATAAAAAATTGGTGGCGCTGGATGTAGCGGAAGTTAACCCTTCTTTCGATATTCAGGACAGAACCGCAAGACTGGCAGCATGTCTTGTAAATGAATGGCTAATGATGTAAGAGAAATTTATATTCTTCCGATAGAGAAAATCATTATTTTATTAACCCTTAAGGAATGGAATTTGCTGATTTCACCGTGCTTTTAAAATAAAAGCGCTCATAAATTCATTAGCTGAATTTAAAACAGAAATTTATATTATGGAACAATTAATTGAAAGCAAGCTTATTAAAGCAGATAAAGCGTTTTCAGTGTGGAGAAAAGTGCCGTTTGAGGAAAGGCAGAAGTTAATTGCAAAGGCAGCGGAAATTTTAAAGAATAATTCAGAGAAATTTGGAAAAATAATTACAACAGAGATGAATAAACCCATTTCGGAATCTATTGCTGAAGTGGAAAAGTGTGCTTTAATGATGAATTATTATGCCGCTGCTGAAAATATTTTAAAACCCGAAAAAGTAGAATCGGAATTTGCTTATTCTGAAGTTCATTATGCTCCGAAAGGAGTAATCTTAGGTGTAATGCCCTGGAACTTTCCTTTTTGGCAGGTGCTGAGATTTGCAACTCCTGCAATTTTAGCTGGAAATACAATCGTTTTAAAACATGCTTCAATTTGTTTCGGAAGTGGAAATGCCATTGAACAGGTTCTTTTGGAAGCAGGTTTCCCGGAAGGTGTTTTTCAGAATCTTGAAGTAGGGCATAAGGCTGTAAAAGAAATCCTTGAGCATGATGCTGTGAAAGGAGTAAGCCTTACAGGAAGTGGAAAAGCTGGAGGTGAAGTAGCTTCAATTGCTGGTTTAAATATCAAAAAATCTTTGCTTGAATTAGGTGGAAGCGATGCTTTTATCATTTTCGAAGATGCAAACCTTGAGGAGGCAGCAAAAGCCGGAGCGAAATCCAGACTTCAAAACTGCGGACAAACCTGTACAGCGGCAAAAAGATTTATCATTGATGAAAAAATTGAAGATCAGTTTTTACCTATATTTATTGAAGAATATAAAAAATATGAGATAGGAGATCCTTTAGATAAAGAAACCAAACTGGCAGGGATGGCAAGACCGGATCTTGCTGATGAACTGGAAGCACAATTCAATAGAGCATTGGAAAGTGGCGCGGAAATCATTATTCCTTTGGAAAGAGTTTCTGAAAATGAATTTAAACCAGGTTTAATCAGGGTTCAGGAAGGAAATCCGATTTTAAAAGAAGAGCTTTTCGGTCCTCTTGGTATGATTATGATTGCTAAAAATGACGAAGAAGCTCTACAGATGGCTAATGATATTCCTTTTGGACTTTCTAATTCTGTATGGACTAAAAATAAAGAACGCCAGTTATTCTTCATCGAAAATCTTGAGTCGGGGACAGTTAATATCAACCGTATGACGAGCTCGGATCCACGTTTTCCATTCGGAGGCTCAAAGGCTTCTGGATATGGAACAGAGTTGTCTTTATTAGCTTTAAAAGAATTTGTGACGGCTAAAACCATTGTTGGTAATTAAATAGGTGTATGGATGTCATTCCGAGGAACCGAGGAATCTCAGGGATTCTTCACTTCACTCCGTTTCGTTCAGAATGACAAATTACGTTTATAAGTTAACAGTAAACTTTACGCTATAAATAAAAACTCCCGGAAAATTCATTTCCGGGAGTTTTTTTATGATTTGACAAAAAGTAATTTTGCTTATTGCTTATTGCTTATTGCTTATTGCTTATTGCTTATTGCTATACTGTAGTCAATCTTAGTGTATTCGTTTTTCCACCTTCATAAGATGGAGTAGCATTGATATTGATTACAAAATCTCCTGATTCGATATAACCGTAGTTATGCGTTAACATGTTTACCTGGATGATCGTTTCATCAGTAGATTTCTTCATATCATAATAATATGCGTGAACACCCCAAAGAAGGTTTAGCATAGCGATTACTCTTCTGTTACCACTGTATACAATGATGTGAGAGTTTGGTCTGTGTGCTGCAAGCTGGAAAGCTGTATAACCAGAATGAGTAAGAGTTACAATAGCAGAAACGTTGGTTGTTTTAGCAATCCTTACTGCGGCAAGACACACCCTGTTCGTAATGAATCTCTCGTCAATACAATTGTAATCTTTCTCGATAGGCTCATTTTTGTGTTGGTAAAAATGAGTTGTTTCAATATTCTTTACAATTTTAGCCATGTTTTCCACAACCTGTACCGGATATCTACCTACAGAAGTTTCTCCGGAAAGCATTACGGCATCAGCTCCGTCCAATACAGAGTTAGCAACGTCATTTACTTCCGCTCTTGTTGGTGTTAAGCTGTTGATCATCGTTTCCATCATCTGAGTAGCAATGATTACCGGCTTGGAATAGAATCTTGCTTTCTCTACCAGGTTTTTCTGGATAGCAGGAACTTCTTCCATTGGAACTTCTACTCCAAGGTCTCCACGGGCTACCATTAATCCATCACATTCAAGAAGAATTTCTTCGATATTTTTAACGCCCTCAGGCTTTTCAATCTTCGCAATAATCGGAGTCTTGAATTTACCGTTCGGATGGTTTGCAATTAATTCTTTCAGGTCAATGATGTCCTGTGCGTGACGTACGAAAGAAAGAGCAATCCAGTCAACTTCCATATCAAGCATGAAATTAGCATCCTGAACATCTTTTTCCGTCAATGCAGGAAGAGAAACGTTCGTATTAGGCAGGTTAACTCCTTTTTTAGAACTTAACGGACCTCCTTGAATGGTTTTCGCTTTTACAGTATCTTTTTCATTAGTTTCGATAACCTCCAACATGAGCTTCCCATCGTCAATAAGGATTCTTTCTCCTACTTTTACGTCTTGTGGAAACTGTTGGTAAGTCATGTACACCTTAGTGGAATCTCCCTCCATCTTTTCATTGGTGAAAGTAAGAATATCACCTGGGTTCAGGTAAGACCCCTCCTTTACAACTCCCACTCTCAGCTTAGGCCCTTGAAGATCACCCAGGATTCCTACTGAATAACCATACTCGCTGTTGAGCTCTCTAATTATTTCAATATTTTTTCGAACCAAGTCGTAATCTGCGTGGGAAAAATTTATTCTGAAAATATCAACACCCGCTTTCATTAAATCTAACATTACCTCCTTCGACGATGAAGCAGGCCCTAGTGTTGCGATAATTTTTGTCTTCTTTAAATACTTATTCATAATACTGGATAATTTGATAAAGTTCCTCTTCAGAACTCAGTGTATAATCTTGAATTGGAAACACAAGATTTTCAGGGAGCAAAATTACGGAAAAATCAGGAAACTGTTCCGAACTATGCAGAATATATTCCACATCTACCTGATTATTTAATAAAAATTTAATGTTTTCTTCTTCTGTAAAGAGTTCTGTCTGAATTTTTTTTTGCTTACTTTCAGAAGATTTATTGGAAATAAAGGTAAAACAAGTCTTTGTAAACTTGTGGTAGGCCTCATATCTTGGGAAAAAATAATCATAATACCCCCATGGAAGACAAGATCTTTTTTTCTTGAAAAACTTAGGTTGTTGGTTTGATTTATTTTGTAGAAAAACTCATGAGCGGGTATATCTTTGGCTAATCTTACCAATCCTATGGCAATATCTTCAAATTCTATATCATCAAGATCATAAAGTTTTTGGATTTCCAAGTATATTTTCTTTTTTGTTTAAAATATAAAACGCCCTCTGTGCTGCTTTTTCCTCTGCTTTCTTCTTGGAAGTTTCTGTTGCATTGGCAATTTTTTCATCTCCCAGCCATACATGGCACCTGAATACTACAGATTTATTGGCTTGTATTTCCTCGCAGGTTTCGTATTTTATATTGACTTTCTTCTTTTGGCTCCATTCGAGAAGGAGACCTTTATAGCTTACAATTTTATTTTCAAGCTTATTAATTTCGGAAGGGGTCAGCAATTTTTCCAAAATAATCCTTTTGCAAGCATCATAATGGAAGTCCAAATAAACGGCACCAATTAAGGCTTCGAATAAATTTCCGGAGATATTCTCACCCAAAGCTGAAGAACTGTTTTGCTTTTGCAAAAGGCTTGTAAGCTTGAGGTCTTCTCCTAATTTATTGAGATTTTTCCTATTAACAATCTTAGATTTCATTTGTGTCAGATATCCCTCATTGGCCTGAGGGTAGGTCTGGAACAAATGACAAGAAATAATTGTACCCAAAACAGAATCTCCCAAAAATTCAAGTCTTTCGTAGTTGCTGTCTTGATTTTTAGAAGAGTTTTTTAAAGAAAAAGCTTCGCGGTAAAGAGCGATATTCTGTACCTCTGTACCCAAAACTTTTTTAAGCTCGGTACTGAGGAAATACTCTCTTTCCGTTAGTTGTCTTTTTCTTTTTTTGAGAAGGAATTTAGAAAAGTATTTCTGTAACTCCATTCATTGAATTTAGATTTTCTTAAATAGAACGCAAGCGTTATGCCCGCCAAATCCAAAAGTATTGCTCATGGCTACTTTTACATCTTTCTTCACAGCTGTATTAAACGTAAAGTTTAGTCTGCTGTCAATATTTTCATCATCAGTAAAATGGTTGATGGTAGGAGGAACAGTACCATGAATAATAGTTCCTAATGCAGCAATAGCTTCAATGACACCAGCAGCTCCTAAAAGGTGACCAGTCATTGATTTTGTAGAATTAATCTGAATGTCATAAGCGTGCTCGCCTAATAATCTTGAGATGGCATTGGATTCTGCGATGTCTCCTAATGGAGTAGAAGTACCATGCATATTGATATGATCTACTTCATCAGCAGTTAAACCAGCGTCTTCCAGACAACTCTTCATTACCAGATAAGCACCAAGGCCTTCAGGGTGTGGAGCGGTCATGTGATGTGCATCAGCACTTAAACCTCCTCCTAATAATTCTGCATAAATTGTGGCGCCACGTTTTACAGCGTGCTCATATTCTTCAAGAATAATAGTTCCCGCACCTTCACCTAATACAAATCCATCTCTGTCTTTGTCAAAAGGTCTTGAGGCTGTTTTAGGGTCATCATTTCTTGTAGAAAGTGCCATCATTGCATTAAATCCACCGACACCACTTGCTGTAACGGCTGCTTCAGAGCCTCCGCACACAATAACGTCTGCTTTTCCCAACTGGATCAGCATTTTGGAATCAATTATAGCATTTGCTGAAGATGCACATGCAGATACGGTAGTGTAATTAGGCCCGTGGAAACCATACTCAATAGAGATATGTCCTGGAGTGATATCCGCAATCATTTTCGGAATAAAGAACGGGTTGAATCTCGGAATTTCCGTATTGGCCCATCCTAACACTTCAGTTTCAAAAGTCTCTAATCCTCCGATTCCGGAACCCCAGATTACTCCAACTCTGTTTTTATCTACATTGTCTTCAATAATTCCAGAATGTGCTACTGCTTCTCTAGCAGCAACAAGCCCCAATTGAGTATTTCGGTCCATTTTTTTAGCTTCTTTCTTATCGAAATGCTGTAAAGGATCGAAATTTTTCACTTCGCAAGCGAACTTCGTTTTAAAGTTTGTGGCATCAAAAAGAGTAATCGGAGCGGCACCGCTCTCACCTTTAATAAGATTTTCCCAGTATTCTTTTGCATTATTTCCTATTGGTGTTATTGCTCCAAACCCGGTTACAACTACTCTTTTTAATTCCATAAACTTTGTTTAATTTCTTTTTTGTTGAAGAATATTATTTATTTACTACTTCTTCGATGTAAGCGATAGCGTGTCCTACAGTAGTAATTTTTTCAGCTTGGTCATCCGGGATCTGAATGTTAAATTCTTTTTCAAATTCCATGATTAACTCAACTGTATCTAGTGAATCAGCTCCTAAATCGTTAGTGAAGCTAGCTTCAGGAGTTACTTCTGTTTCTTCAACGTCAAGCTTATCAGCGATGATAGCTTTTACTCTTGATGCAATGTCTGACATAGTAAATTATTTTTTTAATTGTTAGATGGTGCAAATATATAAAATTCTTTACGATAAAACATTTTTTTAGTCTTTTTTGTCGACCAGAAGCTTTTATTTTAGATCCCTTAATTTTAGTCTTTTAGTTTTCAGGAGGTTATGCTAGAATGTCTGTTGGCAAGAAATTGAAAAGTCATTGATTGAAACATTGCCATCTATTTCCAAGGCTTTTATTTTCCTTGTTTATTATCATTTTATCGAATTGAAATTATTTCTGCAATTACAAAAACTGTATTGTTTGTCATAAAATCTATATACTGTTCAAAATGGCCTATTGTTTCTTACTCTGTATTTTAAATTTGTTTTTTAATTTGATCAATTCATTTTAATGAAAATATATGCTTCTAAAATAAACTTATATTCTAGATTTTTAAAGTTGAATTTTAAAAATAAAAAGAAAATTTTGTCATTTTGAATAATGTTGTTGTGTAGTGTGTGATGTTTAATGTATTTGAATTTCAGTTGTTTATAAATATGGCGTAGATTTGAAGTAGTGCTTTTTTTGCATGTTGTCCGGATTTGAAATTTACTTTGCGAAAAATTATTCAACAAAAAAATTAGTTAATAACTTTTAATTTAAAACACTATGACGAAGAAATTATTATTAGCAGCAACTATTGCTGTTTCATCTATTGCGTATGGACAGGTCGGAATCAATACTGCAATCCCTAAAGCAACATTAGATGTTGTATCCTCACCTTTAGATCCTACAAAAACTGATGGTTTTATCGCTCCAAGATTAACAGGAGCTGAACTGAAAGCAAAAGATAGCAAGTATGATGTTCCACAAATCGGAACTATTATTTATGTTACCCAAGCATTACTTCCTGTTGATACAACAACAAAGACAGCCAATGTCACTTCTGTTGGTTATTACTATTTTGATGGTACGATATGGCAGATTTTAAATACTACATCTAATGGTGTCTGGAATAAAAAAGGAACTACCAATACTATTGCAAAAACAACCACCGATAATATTTGGAGAGCTGGAAGTGCGGCCATAGGAGAAGATATTGGTAATTCTGCTGTTAAATTTGCTATTACGAATAGGATTACAGATGGAACTACAGGAAACTCTTCAGGCCTTGGAAGTATAGAATATAGTAATGGGCCGGGGCAAAAAGTGCAATATTTGGCCTTCTTGAAGATACTGCTACATCCGGTACCAGTGTAAATCTCGGTGTATTAAGTACTGTAAATGACAAATCAATGACTATGTCAGGTGGAAGTAGTGGGTCTTTTGCTTATTATTTAATTGGTTCAAAGAGCAATCCATCAACAACAATTACAGGTGCAAGCAATACTGCTTTTCTATATTCAACAGGTACTCTTACATCCGGAAATGTTTTTGGTAACTTATCTTATGCTGGTGGAGATACTGCTTCCAGTGTTTATAATAATGGAGATATTAGCGTAAATAATCTACGCGCATACGAAGGATCTGCAAGACCATACACGGTAAGTGGGCATGCATTTACATCACCCATGGTAATCGGAGGACAAATGGAAGTAAGCCTGCAGGGAAGTGGCTCATCAAACCTTACGTCTGCTTATGGAGTTAATGCATCACTTAATACTACAATGGCAGGAGGTAGCCTAAATATTTCTAATGCTTTTGCTGCATTAAGATCTTATACAGGGTTTGGCTCAACAGGAACTTATACAGTGAACAAACTATATGGTGTATTTGTTGATGCAGCGGAGTCTGGAAGTGGAAGCAGAACTATTAGTAATTCATACGGTCTTTTTATAAGTCGTTATCGTTTTACAGGTGATGTTGCCAGTAATGCTTATAATCTATATTCTCAAGGTGCTGATACAAAGAATTATTTTCAAGGAAGAATCGGTGCCGGAACGAATGTTCCTGCTGCTCAGTTACATGTTGTAAAGCAAGCAGCTGATCTTACACCAGCAATTATCGTAGGGTGTCCTGATTTGGCAGATAATAATGCAGCAGTTGCATATGGCCTACCAGTGGGAGCTTTGTACAGAACAGGTGATTTCATAAAAGTTGTACACTAATTCTGAATTTTTTTCATTTTTTACATATGTGTATTTGGGTAGTGGCTGTTATTGCAGCCACTATTTTAAATTCTAAACAAGAATATGATTCAGAATAACTAATAAAAGATGATCATTGTAGGAATTTTTATTTTATCAATATTTTATTACTTCTTTATATAAGTAACATTCATTATATTTATTTTGCATAAACTCCATATCAAATGTGGATTCAGTTTGAATATAGGATTTCTGTTAATGTTTGAGATGCAGATAGAAATCTCTTCATAAATTCATACTGCAAAAAAATGAACTTGGCTAAAAGGCTTTTGATTTTAATTAATAGTAAAGCTAGCAAAATGGTAGCATAATAAATAAATCTCTGAAAAGCTCTAACAATGATTCAATATTGTTGTTTCTGGATAATCTTCTGGTTAACTAAAAAAATGAATAAATGATAAGGAACTAACGGTTATTTCAGAATCAGCAGATATATTGGCAAATGTAGTTATATTTATAGGTTATCCTTTTTATTCACTTACTTTTTTTAAATTTACCTAAATCATAAAAAAAAATGAGTTAATACTATGCTAAAAAAAATACTTTTTATGCTTTTGACAGTTTTTATTTTTGTAGATTTTTTAGGACAAAAGTATACCTCAAAAGAAATAGATAGTCTTGATAAAATAGCGACTTTTAGTATGGCAAATAAAAAGGAAGCTTTAAAACTGCTTCTTAAATATGTTGACATTGCTGCTAAAAATGGATATGAGAAAGAAGAAATTTCTGCAATGTATCATGCTACAATTGTTTATTTTGATCTGGGAGAATATGAAAAACTGATAGAATATTCTGTAAGGGTTGAAGATTATGCTCATAAGGTTGGCGATCCGTTTTACGAAATGGTTGCCATTCGTATGAGAGCAATGGCATATATGAAGTTAGGAGTCTATAATAAATCGGAAAGCTTGTTTAAGGGAGCACTTGAAAAAGCATCAAATCTAAAGGGGGATAAAATGTATGCGGGAAAAGGGTCATTGTTTAGTGATTTAGTGATTCTCAGAAGTGAAATGGGACTGTCTTGTGATGATAGTACATTGGTTTATCTTAAGGAGAGTTTGAAATGGTACAACAAAATGCAAAATAAAGATAAAAAAGAAATATCCTTAATTCCAATGTATTCTAATATAGGTCTGTATTTTTCTGAAATAAATCAACTTGATTCTGCATTTTATTACAGCCGAAAGGCATTAAGGCTTTCTGTTTTGAGAAGAGATACAATGAATTTAGGTATTATTTCCAGTTATATAGGTTCTTTTTATTATAAGAGTAATGATCAGGATAGTGCTTTTTATTATTTAAAACAAGCTTTATCTATTACAAAACGCAGTGCAAGACCTTATCAATTGAAGGATGTTTATGATAACCTTGCTCTTGTTTATGAAAAACAAAAAGATTATAAAAATTCCTTGTTTTACAGAAATAAATATAAAAAACTTGATGACAGTTTACGTAATGTTGAAAAAATAGCTGTAAATAAAGAGTCAATACGGGATAATGAAAAAAGCAAAAAGCAATCTGGTAGATTTTATCTTATTTTAGGCTTTACTTTAAGCGTCTTATTGATCATGATATATTATGCAGTAAGATATTTTAAAAGATACCGAAAAGAAAGAAATGAGAAGAAACAAAAGGAAGTGGTAATTTCTGATTTAGAAAATAAAATGAATGATGCTTTCGAAGAGATGGTTCAATTAGCAAAATCAGATAATCCTGCTTTTCTTTTAAGATTTAAAGAGATTTATCCGGAATTTTATAAAAAACTCTCAGAAACGTATCCTTTTCTCACTTCAGGACAGCTTAAATTTTGTGCATTGCTCCGGCTTAATTTTTCTACTAAAGAAATTGCTCATTATAATCACCTGACTATTCGGGGAATTGAAACCAAGAAAAACAGGTTGAGGAAACAATTGGATATTCCCTCACATGAAGATCTCAATAACTGGATGATGAAATTTTAAAAATTCAGTTTTAATATTTATATTTTATCATAATGACTCGTCCTAACATATCGTTACAACTAAAAAAGTAATGTTATGGAACAATTTAATAATCAGTATGTAAAGCGTAGTCAAAAAGATTACAGTTTATCCTTTAAACTAGCCGTAGTGGGTGAAGTAGAAAGTGGTTCGATTGGAAATCGGGCAGCAATGCGCAAATATGGTATCCAGGGACATGGTACTATTACCGAATGGCGTAGAAAATATGGTAACTTTGATCTGGATAACCGTTCACAAAGTAAAGCTATGCAAACCCCGGAACAAAAAATCAGAGAACTTGAAGAGAAGCTAAAACGTTTGGAGCACCAGAATCGATTCTTAGAGAACCGCTTAGTAAAATCTGAAGATAAAGCTTCTATTCTGGATAAGCTGATTGATTTAGCCGAAGAAGAATACCTGATTCAGGTAAGAAAAAACTTCTCTCCCGATCAATCCAATATATCAGCAAAGAAAACAAAAAAGCGATAAGCTATCTTTGCGGATTGGTCGGGATTAGCCGACAGCGCTATTATCGAAGCTTCTGGATTACAGAAAGCAAAAGAGCCAAAGCTGATCAGGTGATTCAGCTTGTCAATAGCTTACGGGTGATGATGCCTCGTCTGGGCACAAGAAAGCTCTATCATATGCTGGAACCCTCGTTACAGTCCTTACATGTAGGCAGAGATAAGCTTTTCCGTATATTGAAAGCTAATGATATGCTTATAAAGCCTAAAAGAAACTACCGGATAACCACTGATTCCCATCATCGATTCAGAAAACATAAAAATCTGATAGAAGACATGCTGCTGGAACACCCTGAACAGGTATGGGTTTCGGATATCACTTATATTGGGGGTAGAGACCGTAATTGTTATCTGTCTTTGGTCACTGATGCTTATTCTAAAAAGATAATGGGATATGATGTTTCTAATAGTCTGGCAGCTCAGGGGGCTCTTAGTGCATTGAATATGGCTATAAAGCAGAGAATGTATAAGGAAAGCTTAATTCATCATTCTGACAGGGGTTTTCAGTATTGTAGTATGGATTATCAGAAAATACTGAAAAAGAAAAACATTAGTCCTTCAATGACCGAGAGTTACGATCCTTATGCAAATGCAATTGCAGAAAGGGTAAATGGGATACTTAAACAAGAGTTTCTATTGGAAGACTATCATGTTAATATACAAACAATGAAGCTATTAGTAGAAGATGCCATCACAATTTATAATACTAAAAGACCACATTGGTCGTGTTATATGAAAACACCTGAACAAATGCACAAACAGAATAGTGTAAAAATAAGAACCTATAAAAACAAATATAGTTGTAAGGATAGCCCTACAACTATATCATAAATATTAGTATTTTTATCTTATTAATCTGTAACGATTATTTACGACTAGTCATTTAGTGGAGTTGGAGGGACTACTTTTTTGAATGTAATTTGTTTTGGCTTTACTTTTGTATTCTTTGTAAAACCTTTATTATAGGTGATTTAATCAAAATTTGATTTAATTTGATTAAATGATATTTAAAAATTTCGGATACAATTTCGGATACAGTTTTAAAATAAACAATATATTATGGCATCAGTTAGTTACTATTTGAGAAGTAAAGTTTTAGACAAAGAATGTACAATTTGGCTACGATTTAGAGATAAGGATATTGATTTAAAAGCTCCCATACCTTATTTGTCATGTAAGCCTAAAGATTGGAAAGATGGAAAGTGTAAGATGGCTTCTAAAAAAGTTACTGAAAATGATGTTGATACAATTAATGTACGTTTATCAAAATTGGAGGCAGATATTATTTCAAAGTATAAGGTAGATAATCCAGAGGTTGATATTAAAGAATGGTTGGAATCGGTTATTGAGCCACAAAAGATGAAAATTGATGAAGAAACTAAATATTCTGATG
Organism: Chryseobacterium sp. 7; assembly: GCF_003663845.1. Classification (NCBI taxonomy): domain Bacteria; kingdom Pseudomonadati; phylum Bacteroidota; class Flavobacteriia; order Flavobacteriales; family Weeksellaceae; genus Chryseobacterium; species Chryseobacterium sp. 7. The sequence continues at coordinate 4,050,263 of NZ_RCCA01000001.1, read as the reverse complement.
AAGTGCTTTCTTTCTTTGAGGTGTATATAGATTTAAAGAAAAATGAAAACGCCTCTCTTTCCACAATTAAGAAGACTAATGTTGTGAAAAATTTGCTCAGTAGGTATATTGAGTATAAACAGGCGAAGAAAAAGACGTTTGCAAATTTAAAGTTTAAAGACTTAGATAATCATTTCAGAACTGATTTTGAAAGTTATTGTAAAAAAGAATTATACAGTATTTCTACTACTTATAGGGATTTGAAATTTTTAAAGACTGTCTGCAAAGTAGCAGAATCATTTGATATTGCTGTTCATAAACATGTCATGAATTGGAGGTTTGAAGTAGAGAAGGCTACAAAACATATTCCTAAATCCATTTATTTGACGTTTGAAGAGCTTGAAAAGATTGAGTGTGCAAAAATGCCACATGACTATCTGGATAATGCAAGAGATTGGCTTTTGATAGCTTGTTATACGGCACAACGTGTTAGCGATTATTTGAGGTTCGCCTCGTCAATGATTGTAGAAGATACAGAAGGTCAGAAGTATATTGAATTTACACAGAGAAAAACTAATGCTAAAATGAAAATTCCTTTATTGAAAAAGGTTTTGGAGATTCTAAATAAGAGAGGGGGAGAGTTTCCTCGTAAAATATCAGAGGTAAATCTTAACCTCTATATAAAGCAAGTTTGTGAGATTGCTGGGATTAATGAGATTGTATATAATGGAAGGACTGAAGTAATAAAAAGAGAAGGTAAAAAGAATATTACAAGAAAAGTCTTTGCAAAATTTCCTAAACATAAGTTGGTTACATCTCACATTGGACGAAAGAGTTTTGCTTCTAATTTTTATGAAATAATTCCTACAGCACTTTTATTGAACTTTACGGGTCACACCACGGAAAAGCAGTTGCTAGGGTATATTAATAAAACAGATGTTGAAAGGGCAAAATCTACAGCAAAATTTTTTAAAAATTTGGGGTATTAATTATTTATGCCATTTTGGCATGATTTTTGTTATATACTAACTAACGAAGGTTAAAATATTTTATATAAAAGCTTTCGATAATAATTTTGGCTATCAAGTCAAGATTTTAGAAACCTATTAATGTTACATCAGCATTGATAGGTTTTTTGCTTTAAAGGCAGTAAAAGAAATTTTGCTGTCTAACAGGAGGATTATGTCCTGTAATTAAAAATAAACTAAATAACAGAAAAAAGAATAGACATATAAATTTGAAGATAGATCAAAGACCTTTTAAAGAAAGGGGTCTTTTTTTTATACCCAGAAATTTATTATACATAAAATAATATTAATTAAAAAATAAAAATATGAGCACATTGCAACTGGTACATGTACCTAAAGACGAACTAATTACAGAAATTGAAAAAGTAGTTATTAAAGTATTGGAAGCCCTTAAAGTCGGTGGGCAACCTGAAAAAGAAAAGGAACTTTACACCAGAAAAGAAGTGATGGAACTGCTAGATGTTACCTACTCCACACTTTTTAACTGGAATAAGAAAAAGATTTTAGTTCCTAGAAAATTCGGACACAGGGTTTATTATGCCAAAGAAGAAGTTTTAGCATGTAAGCAAGGTGTAAAAAAATGATAATATTTATCAGATAAAGTTTTATAAATAAAATCTCGGGAAACTTATAAAATTTCAACTTAGTATAATTTAAAAATAACAAAATTCAATATGCAACCATATCTGTAATAAATATTACGGAAGGAATTGTCATGTCCAAACTTTAACAAACAAAATACATATATCATGAAGAATTTTAGCAAAAGCATCCAAATTAAAAACAAAAAAATTAACAAGGAAAACATGAAAATAATTAGTAAAGCGGAATTCAAGCGAGAGCTAATACTTGCTGAAATCACTTATCAGCTTGAATTAGAAAAAAGACTAAGGAGCGAAGCTAAAGGCTTATATTTTGAAACTGACAGCGAAGAACAAATATGGGTTTATAAGGATTCTAAAATTGTAGCCGATGTTTATAATGAAGGAGAATGGGAAAACAGAATTAATGTTACAATAAATATTAATCCTTATTCTAATGTTACATTTAAGAAAGTTGAAAAGAAGCTCCGTGATTTCTTATTCAATGAGTGGACTAGAGAACAATTTGATAAGCTTGAAATCAGTGAGTCATGCCTAAGTAATGACTCTGAACAATGGAAAGATCATCAATAAAATATTAACCAGCAATGGAAGTTTATTTTTACTTGTGTAAAACTTCCATTGTTTTAAAAAAATGTAATATCATGGCACAAAAAATATTATCTAAAACTAAAACAGCAAGAAAACTAACCAAAAACGAAAAACATAGAATTACAATTGCAAATCTGGTGTTAATCCCTTCCGTAATCAAAAATTATATAGATACGCTCGTTAAAGTTTATCGCCCGACCTTCAAATACAAACTAAAAGTTGAGTTTTTCTACTATATCATTACAACCATAATAAGACGCCAAAATACCTACGAAAATAAAACGTTAGAGAATATTCCCGTAGCACTTAATGCAACGATTTTAAAAGGTATAAAGTCAGACTATAATGAATATATTGATTGGCTTATTGAACAAGAAGTTATTTTCAAGGCTGAAAATTACGAGCCTGGACACTCTTCAAATAAATATTGCTTTTCAGACTTTATTTTATCATCCCTAAAAGACGATTCAAGCCCTGAAATAGTAGAAATGGAAGCATTAGCATCCGACACTGTCATCGTTTCAAAATCCATTCAGCAATCACCCGTATATAAGGAAAATGAGCATCTTTTAAAATGGTTTGACGATAAATTGGTAATAGATTTTGAAGGTGCTAAAAACTATATTCAGGACTTGGTATTTTATGAAAATGGGTATTTTGATTTCACTCATAGAAAAGTTCATTGGAAGCATCAAATATCGGCTTTACACAATAAAGTTTTTCATGCAACCCGAAACAAGGAAAGTGATTTTCGTTTACATACCGTTTTAACGAGCTTGAAGAAAATATTTAAACCTTTTGTTACTTATAATGGTCAGAAACTCATAGGTTATGATTTAAAAAATTCACAACCGTTTTTCTTGATATTTTTAATAGATTCTATTATAAGTAATAATGATATAATTAATAATATATTAGATAGAATATATAATAAAAAAGAAATTAAATCCTTTATGTTGCAGAAACTCTGGGAACGCCTTTGTACAGAGGATTTCAGAGAAGAATATGCAGTTTTTAAAAACTGGGTTCTTGATGGTAGAATTTATGAGAATATGACAGGGATAATTACGCCCGATCAACATTTAGGGAGCTTTTATACCTACAAATATAATGAAAGGTTAAAGTATAAAGTTAGAGAAATACATGATAGTTCACGAAATACAATGAAAGGGGTGTTTTTCACACTTTTGTTTTGTGGGATAAAAACAAAAGATAAGCATTATCACACTTTCAAAAAAGCTTTTCCAAATTTGGTAGCGGTCATGGATATATTTAAAATGAAAAATAACGCTGACTTTTCAAGAATCCTTCAGAATATTGAATCGGAGTGTATTATTGATTACGTGACCAGAAAGATTGCAAAAGAGTATCCAGAAATGCCATTATTTACCATTCATGACTCAATCTCTACCACAGAGAATTACGCAGAGATTTTAAAGGCTTTAATACCTCAATACATATATGAATACACTGGCTTAATAGCTAAAATAGAAGAGGAAAAATGGAAAAAGCATGATTTTCAGATTGATTATAAAAAACGATTAGAATTATATCCCGAATGGTACACTTATAACGGGTTTTAAGGTAACTTTTTAGGATATTCAAGGATATTCATCTCAAATAAAAAACAGGCTTATTTTGAGCCTGTTTCTTGTCTTATTTTCATAGTTGTTCTATACAATTGCTTTAAAAATTCTTGGAGTAAAGTTAGTGTTGAAAATTCGCTCTTTAAAATCTTTGTAATGCCTTAACCTACATTGCAATGAGCATGAAAATTTACTAAAACCATAAGGCTCATAATAATCAATAATCCCATCACACCTTTGCAATCTGAAAATGTAAGAATACTTTTCTTTTGTTATTTGAGCTTCATAAATCGCTCCATTGTAATTAACTTGTAATTTCATTTTAATTGATTTTAAATTATTTACAATTATACAACATGAATTAAGTGGTTGAGGTTTTGCTTATTTAAGTATTCAAGTTATTGATTTTCATTATTTTGAATATTGTTATCTTCGTCGGCTTTTATCTTTTTTAACTCTGTTATTGCATTATTTATGTCAGTTACAGAACTATTACCAAATGTTTCTTCATACTATTTTTTCAACTATGCTCTTTGTGTACTACTTCAATTTTACTAATGTAATTGGATATTTAAAACAATCGTAGAAAATTTCAAGGATTGAATAGAACTATATAAGATTATAGAGTAATTTGTACTTTCTTTAAAATAAGTAAATAAGATTATGGCTTTCCGTAAGTAAATATATTAATATATAAATATCTTTATATGTACATATCCTTAATCATATATGTATGATTAACAGTATTCTGTGTACGTGTTGTATAAATAATTAGTTTGCGAATAGCAAACTTTTTACACATAAAATTTGTTCAAATTTGAACAAATGTTCGTACATTTACGCAAATAAAAGCACGCATATTTGCAAGCAGGTTTTTAGAAATGTACATATTGTATAAAAAAACTCCTTGTTTGTACAAGGAGCTTAGATAAAAAGTTGGCTATTTTATTTCAATAATGAAAACAAATACGCCTCCTTTTGGATGGTAGATCACTTTACCATTCTTTCTGATAGATCTGGTAAATACTTTTTTATAAGTTTTACCGTCTTTTTCAAAAATTTCCATTAGTCAGGATTTTTGAAGTTAAACAGAATGACCAAACAGCTCAGGTTGCCCCCTGAGTTGTTTTGTTTACATGCTTAGCGTTTCCGCCTGTGTGATAAATTAAACCGTTTTATCATCTCACATAACCTTCTCTCACAAAGATAGAATAAAAAAAAGGTAGTAAACAACAATATGTTAGTAATTACCTATTAATGTTAGTTTTTTTTGCGTTATTGTTGTGTGATTGAAAATTTTATTGTATGAGTTTTCGATAATCCTTATCTATGACTTTTAAGAAGGTGTTGAGTATGTCTTACTAAGCTATTTTAGTTTATTTTTACCAAAATATAGGTCACTATTGATCCTGTGTTCTTCTAATAACTTAAAGCCAGGTGTTGTTAAGTCTAAAGGAATTTTAAAGCATTTAGTATTCTTATCGTAGATGACTGATCTGTTGTTTTCCTTATGAATGGTGGATAATTCTATCATTTTTAAAGAATCTTCGTCAGCTTGAATTGAATGCTGTTTGAAAATAGCTAAAACAGTTTTTTTATCAATCAGACTATTCATGCGTTCAAGCTTTTTTATTTCATGGTATCTGATATAAAAATACTGTATACTATTCGTTGTATAAGTAGAAAGACATTTAACGTCAACTTCAATGTCTTTACAATTTTTAATAACAAAGTCAGCTCTTTTTACTGTAAAGGAATCTATGATATTATAGTTTATAAAACTTGTTTGATCCTGAGGTATATCTTCTATCATAAAGCTTCTTTTTATAGCTTCTTTTTTGAATATCTCTTGGGCTAAAATACCATTCCGTAGTTTTTCGCTACATAGATTTTTATATTCTTCGGAGTCTCTCAGAAAAAAAGGTTGAGATTTCTTTTTCCCAGATACAATTATAGCATCATTTATATCACCTTTGATATGATAGATTAAATCTTCAATTTTTTCTACATACTGTGAGAATGGTTTATCAGGATCATCTCTGTTTATTAAATAGTAACCCATGATTATTAGTATTTTATTCTTTCACAAAATTTTGAGCAGACTGTACAATAGATATTTTCCCGCCAACAGAACATTGGCAAGTAGAGGTATCTAACAGTTCTTTTTTACCCTCAATTTCAAAATCAGAGGTATTATCCCATTTAACAGGAGAAGGTGTACAGAAAGATCTTAAAACACTGCATATTCCAAAAGATTTAATATTAATATTAGGTTGTTTATCGTCTTCCGTAGCCTGTAGTTTTCCATCAATGCTCATAAATGATTGACTTGTTACAGTGAGAGGAGCTGGTGAAGTTCCTTTATCACATTTTAACTGGGTTGTATCTATAATATGTTGGGGCATATTATCCTTTTTTTGAGGTTTTCTTTTTTGGTATCAGTCCAATAAGCTTTCTTATATAACTATCTAATTTCTTAGATTCATAGAAGTCAAAACAATTGTAAAATATTATATTCTTATCTCCTGTTTCAAAATGTAGATTGTTTTTTATTAAATAATATTGACCCGTTTCATTAATAGTATAATCTATTATTTTGTTTTTCAGTTCATCATTCTCCAAAAAATTTCCATTTATGGAAAATTGAACCCCTGAAGCATCTTTATATGTATTATAAAAATTTGAATCTATTTTTTGATAATTATAACTCAGGCATTTATCAAATGCATATTTTTTCACTTCTGTTAGTTTATCCTGTCCTAAAACTTCAATAGTAGACAGAGTTAAAAACACAAATGCGTATTTAAAATTCTTTATTTTAATTCCCATAACTTTATTTCGTCTGTTTGTATAACAATATTCGTCCTTTTAGAAGAGTCATATCGCTCATATTTCATTTTAAAGTAATAATATTCACTATTAGGATTGTTATGCTGAGGATCTCCAGGATATATTAAATTACTTCCATCCCAAAGTGTAAAATGCCCAGAGGCATTCCCCCAACCAGATACTTTAAACATAATAATCCCTTTCATTTTACGAAGTTTATCCCAATTTTCTTTAGACAAACCCTCTTTTACTTGTCCTAATCCTGCTTTTTTTAATGTCTCGTCAAATTCAGGTTTGCCTAAGTGGTCTTCCAAATATTTACCCAATTCCTTAACTCTGTACCAGTAATTTAACTTATCATCACCTTTATGAACTCCTCCTTTTGCTCCTTTTGCTTTATATTTAGAATTATCGTAAGGTAATTTGAAACCACTGTAGTTTAATCCTTTACTCATTCTAAAAGCACAAGTATTCTCCCAATCAGTTGCTGATTTATTATAATATCCAATCAAGCCATTCCCAATCTCATTATACAATGTAATTACGTCCACGGAGCTATTAGGATAGTTTTTAATCATATCTCTCCAACTTGGTCTTAAAACCTGAACTGGTCTTGTTTGTTGATTTCCACTTGTTGCAACGATACCCCTTCGTTGTTCAAGTAATGTTGGTATAAAATTATTAATTTTCATAATAGTGTATTTATGTGTTTTCTGTTTCTTCCGTCATAAGCTCAAGAGTGTAAGCTTTCAATGGCTCTTTAAAAATTACCATTCCATCTTTATCAACAGTTCCTGATAAAGTTAACTCATTAAGCCCATCCGCTAGTGGTTCACCATCATCTGACTTTATAGTAACATCAATATTTTCTCCCTCCTCATAGTTTCTTGTCTGAACAATGAGATTCATATCAACAAAAAACTTAGAATCATTCATTAAAGAGGTGTTTTCTTCCTCATAAGCCCAATACATTGATGCTATTTGCTTTTCTTTGGTGTAATCAAATTCTCCATTTTGAGGAACTTTATTCATTTGTGGAGCTTTATACTCAATCTTATCTTTAGCAGTCAATAATGAGTTTGCTCCATATACATGCATTCTATCTTTGGCTCCGAATTCTGTTTGTCCATCTGTATACCCAATGAATTTCTCTTTACCATAAAGGTCTAGGTGGGCTTTTGCTGATATTTCAGTATTAGTCCCAGCATTGATAATGGTTTTCTTACCACTATCTTGGCTGATCTCCTGTCTAGCAATAATTTTGATATTCTGTCCAACATTGGTGTCCATATTTTTTCCTGCCTTGGTCTCGATGTTCTCTTCAATATCAAACTTCAGGTTTTTAGATTTTATAGTGATTGTTTCAGGTGCAGTAATGTTGATGTTACTTCCTTCTGTGTCAAATCTAAGCTCATTACCACTTTTATCTGTTAGTAAAATGCTCTCATCTTCTGTGAACACTAATCTATGACCACTTCGAGTCTGTAAAGATTTTACACGGTTGTCCATTCCACCTCCTAGACCTACGCCACCATGAAACATACCCCCCATAGCAAAAGGAAAATCTGGGTTGTGATATTCAAAACCTACCATTACCTGATCTCCGATTTCAGGAACTGCAACAAATCCTCTGTTTTGGCTTATTATATCTGTTCCACCTGCATCAGGGCTCATCATTCTGATAAAATGGGTTGTGTCATTCAGTTGCCAATCAAACTGCACTTGTATTCTTCCTTGATTCAAAGGGTCAACATTGGATATGACAGTTGCAACTTGTGGCTCAGCTTTTGGCATTATAAAATCAGGCTTAGGCATGAAGCCTGTACCTTCAGCTATTGCTTGGAAACTTCCTCTGTAATATCCTCTTGCATCAACCTCATGATTTACTTCAGTCATCATCAATGTAGTGAAGTGTACAGTTTGATTACTATCTGGTTTTCTCATGGCTAAGTCAGCGACACAGCCCGTATATAAGAATGGTACAGTTGTTTTTCCTGAAACAGTAAAAACATCCACTGCCTTACTACCTCTTGCACTTTTCTGAGAATCGTCTATATCAAGAAACATATTAGGATTAACGGGAGCAGGAGTCAGTGAGCGGGTTTTAAATATATTGTTGTTAAGTTCGTATGTTTCCGATGATAGTTCACCAAGATGTTTGATCTTATTATCAACTCCGATCATCTTTGCATGATTACTACTATTGTAGCCAAAATATTCAGGCTTGATATGAATGGCATTTAACTCTATCTGCACATCACTGACATTACTGCCATCAATAAGCTTTATGGATTTTTCATGAGGTGGTAACTTTCCGAAGTGAAGCACTTCACCATCATAATAAAATTGTTCTCCATAAGCTTCTGCAATTCTGGTAAGGTAATTATAATGGGTTTCGCAGTATTGTGAGCTATAATTAATATACCCCTTATTTTGGGTATCTATTCTAAAATCAAAGTCATTAGTTCCCAATGACTCTTTAATTATTCTATCGGCAATAATTGATGTGTTGGCTGGCTGGCTACCTCCAAAACTTTGAGTATGCGGGGCTGAATCCATCAGTATTGTTGGGCTGTTTCCTTTCAGAACAATATTTCCCAGACTCATCTTTTCCTGACTAAATGCCACCTTCATAATAACTCCTACAAATGTCCGTTCTGGACTTTCGTTTTCTGGATCTTTATACCCGAAAGTTACGGTCAATCTTTTCCCAAAAAACTGTTTTGCCTGTTCTAAGTTATGGTTTTGTGCTTTACCTAATGAATCGTGAGCTAAGGTAAGTTCAAAGTAATGATGTGTTTTAGCGCTTTGTTGTAGGCGAAAGTGTTTAAAGTGGCTGAGAGGTTTTCCATCAATCACAATATCGAGCTTTACTACACGGTTAATACCTGCTATATGGTTCTCAGAAATCTTCTCAGAATTTGATGTATTTTTTTTCATGATGATTTGTGTGTTTTCTGATATTAAATCACTAAAGTTAGATAAAAAATAATGCCAAAGGTAGAATTTTGGATAAAATTTTAAAAATTGTAGTAGAACTACGATAGGCTGATAATCAATTAGATTGATAACGCTTTAGATTTTTGCTTTTACTGAAATATTGTTTCACTCTATCAGTAATAATTTTCAATATGTATAGTGAGAAGTATACACCAACTACATATAAAATAGCAATTGAGACCATGAAAACATAGTCCCAATTGTTAGCTTTTTTCAATGGAAAAAAATAATTTCCGCAGAAATAATTATTAGACGTTAGCAGAATCATTTTGCTGTATCAAAAGGGTTTTCTGAGTTTTTCATAAAGACTGAACCCATGCGTTTGTACTTCATAGACTTACCTTTCACGCATACGTCGTAAATCCCATTTCCTTTTTGTTCAGAAATACGTAAGAAAACAATGTCTTTTTCTTCACAATCATTATCAATAGCAATATGCTTTCTAAGATCATTTATAGTTGCATCTACCTTCTTCAAAAAAGATTGAATTTTCTTGTCTGGTGTAGGCTCTTGGTAATTTGCTGGAAGATCACATTTTTTGTCTTTCTGTGTTTCTTGTGCAAAATAAAGTGTTGGCAATGCCAAAGCGAGTGTAAAAATTAGTTGTTTCATGATAATTGATATATTTTATTTAATAAATTCTTCCCTTTGTTTAGAAGCTTCTACATAGCTGTCAAAAACAAGTATGTTCCTTTTTCTGATATTCATTCCTGGAGGAATAGCTCCATCTTTGTAAAGTGTATTCTCAAACTCATCCATTTTTTTGTACTTAGCATCTTCGCTTATGTCTGTCATTTCAATAACATCACTTCCAATACTTTGATAGCGAGACATGTTCTCTTTGGTGAGTACAGAGTCACTATTAGGAGCTATAATAGCCCAGATAATAGCATATTTTGGCTTTATTGGTTCGATTACTGGAATATTCTGAATGTTGTTTGTAGAATCATTATAATCGCTTATAACGTCTTGATAGGAGTTGCCAAAATTAATGGAGTCAGTATTTGTATAGACATCATCCCAAGTATCTCTTTTTTTACAGCAAACTATTGTGCAAAAAATCATTAATAAGTAGACCTTTTTCATAGTACTTATTTTTCAGATACTACTGCTATGATTCCAAGCAGAATGAAGTGACCAATGTAGGATAAAATTCCCCATACAATCATAAATCCGATTGCTCCGAGAAAAGATTCTGGCTTAGTCCAATTCCATGAAAGGACTCCTGAACCGATAATTACGACTGCATAAAGAATAAATGCTAATACAGGTAGGCATCCGCCGTCATTTGTGTTGCTCATATTTTTATAAATTTTATTTGGTTTTGGGCAACAAAAAAAGCAGGTAAACTCCACTGCTCTCGTCAAGAAGGTCGGCTAAAACCTAAGCACAAAAAACAGGGAGCAACCTGCCATATAGCAAGATGCTCACTTGTTTTTGCTTTCTGTGCTTTTCAATAAATTAGCCGTTTACTTGAGCGTTAGCAAAAAAAGTTTTCACTTTTATCGTTGATGTCTTCTAAAATACCACGATGGCATTTTAGATAAATTTTCTATATCAATAATTAAACCGTTTAAATAGTTATACTTTGCAAAAATGAGAAAATTATTTAATAACTAATTGCTACTTTTCATAAATTCATCTCAAAAAATAAATTCAATCATAAAAACTATGAAAACAAGATTGTGGTTATGTACAAGTAAATCCGTTGATTCTGATTTTAATCATTTAGTATCTGATGATATAGATTTAGATATTGGTGATATACTAGATTATAATGATTATTATACTGATTTAGATGAAGATGCTGTAAAAGCATTTGCTTTCTTAAAGCTAAGTTTAGGTAATTATAGAGTAATAAAAATCTGGTATTCAAAAGAAGATAGAAATGAAAAAGTTCGTAACATTTTGCTACAAGCTTTATGAAAAAAAGCATTCAAATTTGAATGCTTTTATTGACTTGAAAATTTACTTTTGATAAAATTTAAAAATGTACTATTTCTGGCATTAGCATCTTCTACAATAGCATCTATATCCCAGATAAACATTCCTACAGGTACAGTTCTTTTGGGCTTTATCGAAATAGCAACATCTTTTTCATTATAATAAAGCTTACCTGTGGAATATAATTCTGTAAAATCACTTGATAGAGCAAGTTCAACTTCGTCATTAAATTCAATAATACCATAATACCATATTCTCTGTACCTTATTATTGTAATATTTCATTAAATTCCTTGCTCTTGTTTCGAGCTGATTTACGGTTTTTAAGTTTTCATATAAATTGACTCCTCTTTTCTTTAATTCTACTATGACAACATCAAAAGGTTTTTCTTCATTAGGATTATTAGAGAAAATAAATGCAAAATCAGGTCTATCAATATCTTTTTCAATATCTTCTCCTTCAACTAAGTGTTCAACTAATTCAGTCATTTCTCTATCACTTAATGTTACCTCATAGGTCATGAATTTATCATCAAGCAACCAAGAGTTATTTTTATAAATATCATTTATGAGGTTAGATTTTTCAAATTTTCCTTCTTTTCCTTTTGTTGCAATTAGTGAATGTAATTCTGCTTCCGAATTTTCAGATGTTGACTCTTTTAGTGTTTTTATAGTAAGTTGGCGAAATAGAATATATTCAGTTAGTGCCCTCGCAGATATTTCCAATGATTTTTCAAACTGTTCATTAGTTAAATGATTAGCATCTAATAATTCCTTTTGGGCTTTAAAGAATTCTTCTTGTGCATTTTTTAAAATATCATTCCTCTTAAGATAGCCAATATGGTCTGTATCAAAATAACCATTAAGATGAGGGTATCTATTAATTAATCCTTCTTTTATCTTAGTATTGTTATTTTTTATTTTTGGAATTTTCTCTTCAATTAGTGATGTGACTTTTTTTCTGAAGATTTTCTGGACTTCTCTTAATTCAGTTTTTGTTAATGTCAAATTTTGTCTTGCTGCATCAACTTTTCCTGTAAAATAATCAGAGATTAACAGGAATATCATTTTATAGCCGGTTGGTATATTTTCATCGGCAATTAATTCCACTTTAAAAGTTCTATTATCCACTGAAATAGCAGAAATTAAGGAAGTATCATTAACATCTACAGGTTCAATAGAGTAATATAAATGTAAGCTATCATAAAGATTTAGTGTACTATCTAATTCAGTGAATAATAAATTAGGAATTTCAGAATTAGATAATGTTTCTTTAAATTCTCTAGTACCAATTTTTGATTTAATATTTACAGTGACTAATTTATTTTGTTGTTTATATTGGAAAAGGCGAGAATAGAACTCTTCAAGTATTTTATTCTTAATCTCTTTAGGTTGTAAGTACTCAGATTTTGCAATTTTCTGGAGAGTATAGGATTTCATTAATAAAGTCGTTCCTGTTGAATCCTTGTCAATACTATTAATCGAGAATTTCTCTTCTTCAAATTGCTGGGAAAATGTGAAAACTCTTTCTTTATTTGGTGTATAGATGCTATTTACTTGAATTTCATCAAAGTAGCAAAGATAGACAAGTCTTCCTAGTCCCTTATGTGAACTTTCTTCAACATCAAAAAGGTTTGAGAATTTTTTGTATCTGAAATCATCAAAGCCTAGTCCATTATCACAAATTTTTATTTCTAAAGTTTCAGGTCTGTTGATTGCTTCTATTGAAATTTCAATTTCAATTTCAGTCGCATCAGCATCTAAGGCATTGCTTATTGCCTCAAAGTAAATCATCTCTAAAGATGAATTTCCAAAAAACATTTTGACTGCTTGACCTAATTTTACTTTCATTGCTTTAACTATTGTGTAAAAATATAAAATTTTTGTATGCTTTAACCATATCTGGAATATATATGTTAATAGAGGAGGTATCTATACAAAAGTACCCCACCATAGGACACGTTTTTGGTAGTACCCCCCACCACTTGAAAACTGGTCAAATGTTTTCGGGGGAGTATAAAAACCTAGACATTTTTTTGAATAATTTTAGACTACAGTCCAAAGTTAGAACATGTTTGAAAAGATTTTCTACGGATTCAAAATATTTTTGCTATTTCATTGAATATCACCCTATTTTTATAACATTTGGCACAGTTTTCGAGCAATAAAAACCAACAAAAAGCCCCGTCAATACTAGGAATATTGAACGGGGAGGTGTAAAAAATTCTAACGCTAATTAAAACTTACTTACAATGGCAAAGTTAACAAATTGTCTTGATACTTTCAGTATCTATGTCGGAACGTACAAAAAGTACAACGAAGGGTCAATCTATGGTGAATGGTTAAATCTTTCGGATTATTCAAATTATGACGAGCTTTTACAGGCTATGCAAGAACTTCACCAAGACGAAGATGACCCCGAATATATGTTTCAGGACTATGAATGTAGTCAGTTCTTTATCAAACAAAAGCTAATCAGCGAATGTCATCTTTCAGCAAGCATTTATGAGATTGCCGAAGAAATCAACAATTCAGATTATGATTTCGAGATTATAGAAGCCTATGCAGAGTGCATGAGTTACTATCATGAGGACGTAGAAGACCTTTTAAATAGTCTTTCAGATTCATATTATGGCGAGTACAGTTCGGACGAAGATTTTGCCCAGACTACTGTAGAAAAGGACGGCTCAATCCCTGAAAATCTGCCCTCTTACATTTACATTGATTGGGAAGCAACCGCCAGACATTTGATGTATGATTATATGAGTTCTAACGGATATTACTTCCGAAACTAATCACAATAACAATCTTTGCACCTTGCTTAAATGCAAGGTGCTTTATAACAATTTATAGCATGAAAGCAAGATATATAAGAGTTTCCACAGGAGCGCAGAACACAGCAAGACAGGAAGAAAAACAGTCGCAGGGTGAAAGAATATTTACTGATATTGTTAGCGGTTCTACTCCCTTTAAGGATAGAGCACAGGGAAAAGAGCTTATAAAGGCAATTGAAGGGAACGAAATAAATTACGTTTCTGTAAGTTCTATTGACAGACTAGGAAGGAATCTTTACGACATTCTTACTACTCTGGAATTTTTCAAAGAAAAGGGTGTTATTCTCAAAGTGGATAATCTCGGAATAGAAAGTTTAATCAAAGGAAAGGAAAATCAGGCATTTAAACTCATAATTTCTGTTATGGCTAACATCGCCGAAATGGAACGAGAAACCATTTTAGAACGTCAACGTGAGGGAATAGCACTTGCAAAGGCTAAAGGTATTTACAAAGGGCGTGAGAAAGGTTCTACGGAGAGCATGGAAGATTTTCTATCTAAGTATAAAGAGGTGATTAAAAGCCTAAAGAAAGGAAATTCAATCCGGGACACTGCAAAAATTTGTAATGTTAGCATTGGAACTGTTCAGAAAGTTAAAAATAATTTGTGAAAATTTATTAGTCATCCGTATAGTTTTTCTTCTCGTCAATGGAAATAATTTCATCCTCTTTCAAATCATCCTCAGTATCGACATATTCATAGGTGATTTTGTCTTCATACTGAGGCTTTATATTTAAAAATAAAGTTCCAGATTTATCAAAATCTCTTGCTAATAATTCCCATTCAACAGGTATAATATACTCTTTACATAATGGTATAATAAATGCCTCAAAGTATCTATTGTCTTTTTGGATTAATGGTTCGTTATCTTTTGGATTATAAGAAATTCTATTACCAGTTACGTGAGTTCTCTTGTGTTTTAAAAATCCTATGTCAATCATTCCCATCGGTCCAGTTCCCAACTGGTCCATAATTTCTTTATGTTCCCCCGTTACTCTAAACGTCAATCTCCAATCTTCAATAACTGCTGAGCCTGTATTTGCCATAATTAGTTCAAAACTACATATTGCTTCGTTAACTTTTCGAGAACTAAAATTATTTTGAAGTATGGGTTGCTGGTAGCCAATCATTGAAAGTTTTCTCACTAACTCAGCATTATTAAATAGTGGTGAAATTCCAGTATCTAATCTCTCTACTTCAGGCTCTTTTAATCTGTATCGTTTTATTTTTCTAATGCATTTTGGTTTGATAACAAATTCATTTTCAAATTCATTCAAATAAACTTCAAAATCAAATTTAGTTTTATGTAGTTTATTTGCAACCCAAAAATTATATGTGTCCAAATTCTCCTCAATTAAATCAGCAATATCTTCCCAACAGAATAAAAGAATTTCAAAATCACCATTTTCTCTACTTTCAATATCTTTTAAACGTATAAATTCTTCAATTTCAACATCCTTATTCATTGTAGTGGCAAAAATAAAAACTTCAAGTTTTGGATTGAATGTTTTTGCTTTTGTTATTTCATTTTCAATTTCTTTTGTTGTTAGTCGAGCATTTGTATAATTGTCTTTCCCTTTACATTGTATTCCCCAATAGGAACTTTCACCTTTCGGTATTCCATACACATCAACTCCTGATTGTGACTGACCACTTCTCCCATTTTTTTTAATTTTCGTAGGTATATTCCAAATTTCACCCCATAATTTTTTGCATAGGGTTTCAAAGTCTTGCCAATTTTCTGGTTTTTGAATGGATTTCTTCATGTGCGGTTTAATATTCAAATATACTAATGTTTTTACTTCAAATATTTAAAACGAAGATTACAATCACTTTAAATATAGCCAAAATGAAGGGTAACCCACTCCAAGAAAATATAATTATCACTATCGACAAATCAGAAATGAGGTAAAACGAGACGTTTTTACTATCGGGGTGTTAGTAGTTACTTTTATTATTCTATATATCTAAAATGGTATTTATCTATTTGAAATTATTTCGGTAATTCGTATCTTTACATTTGATAAAACCATTATAATTGAGGTGTTATTCAAATGAATTAAATAAGGTTTAATTAGATATAATAATTAGCAATATTAATTTTCGGATACAATTTCGGATACAAAATAAAAAAGAGAAAATGTAATTATTTAAAATTCAATAATTTACAAATTCTCTTTAGTTTAAAAAGTGGAGTTGGAGGGATTCGAACCCTCGTCCAAACAAGCAATACATAAGCTTTCTACATGCTTATTCTACCATTGGTTTTCGACTGGAAGCAGAGGATAGACACCCAACTACCAGCTTATCTTCTGAAGTTTTCGAGCTTTAGTCAAAGCTTCTAAAGCCTTATTTCCGCATTCCTATATCCCAGGATCAAACGCCGCAGAACAGAGCATTTGTGGAATATCTTGCTTCCCTACTGAAATCTTCGGGAAAACGCTTGATCTACTATACTTCGATATTAAGCTGCAAGAGCGAACTCTTCGTTGCCAGTTAAAATTTTGTAGCAAGGGATTATAGAGATCGCGCTACGGTTCTCTGCATGCTTACTTACCCATTGGTCTTGCTGTCGAAACCAGTCAACCCCATGAATAAAGTGGACGCAAAGATAATGCTTTTTGTTTACATTTCATTAATATGGATGATTTTAATGAAAATAGTAGGTGGGATAGGCAAGTTGAAAATATCAGAATTGGAATATCTTCAGTGATTGTGGATGAAAATATTATTATACGCTAACTGCTTTTAATAATGGGTTTATTGAAATATTTGACATCGTGTAGTGCTTCTTTATGGTAATATATTTTGTGTTGTAAAAAAAAATGTTTAGTTTTGCAATCCAAAATGAGATGTAAAATATGTTAATAATTCCAGTAAAAGATGGTGAATCCATCGACAGAGCTTTAAAGAAATACAAGAGAAAATTTGATAAAACAGGAACTGTTCGTCAATTAAGATCTAGACAACAGTTTATTAAGCCTTCTGTAACTTTGAGACAAGCTAGACTAAAAGCGGCTTACAAACAAAGAGCACTTAGCAAAGAAGAGCAGGCTTAAGATTTTTTCTTAACCATATATTAATTCACTTCTTAAATTCTTATATTTGAGGAGTGAATTTTTATTTTTATACTTATGATGCTGGAAAAATTTTTAGAATACTTACAATTCGAAAAAAGATATTCTCCTCATACCGTCACAAGCTACAAAAAAGACCTTGAAGACTTTTTCCATTTCTTTCTCCGAACAGAATCTTCAGACAATCTGGCCAAAGCAGACAAGAAAATTATCAGAAATTTTATCGTTGAACTAAGCGAAAATGATATTTCCAAAAGAAGTATCAATAGAAAATTATCTTCCCTCCGTAGTTTTTATCTTTTTCTTTTAAAAATAGGCGAAATTAAAGTTTCTCCCACAGAAGGTATTTCTTCCCTGAAGTTTTACGCTGAAAAACAGATACCTATGTCTAAAGAAGAAATGACAGATCTTAATGACAGAATTTTCGAACATGTACATGATGTGCTGGAAAAATGTATTATGGAGGTGCTTTATCAGACAGGGATGCGTAAAGCCGAACTTTGTGGCCTGATATTTGAGAATGTTGACTTATATGGAAATGAATTAAAAGTAATAGGAAAAGGAAATAAAGAAAGGGTAATTCCTATTTCCCATGAATTGTCTGAACTCCTTAAAAGTTATCTGGAAATAAGAAATCCGCAGACAGAATTTAAATCATATTTTTTCGTCAATAAGAAAGGGAAAAAACTCAACGAAAAATTTGTTTATGTGGTAGTTAATAAGTACCTTAGTCTTGTAACAACGAAAGAAAAAAAAAGTCCTCACATCCTTCGGCATAGCTTTGCTACACACGTTTTGGATAATGGGGCGGAGATCTCCAAAGTGAAAAAAATATTAGGGCATTCCAGTCTTGCCAGTACTCAAGTCTATACGAATGCTAATATTGAACAATTGAAAAAAGTGTTTAATCAGGCTCACCCTCGAGCATCAAAAAAAGAAGAATTATGAAGATTTCAGTTCAATCAATTGGTTTAACACCACACGAACCACTAGAGTCACACATTGACAAAAAAGTAAGCAAATTGGATACCTTTTATGACAAAATTCAGGAGTGCAAGGTATTTTTAAAAGTGGAAAATAACGCTGATAAAGCTAATAAAACGGCTGAGATTATTTTGGCGGTTCCGGGAGACGATATCGTAGTAAAGAAGACATCCGCGAGTTTTGAAGAAAGTTTGGATCTTTGTGTTGATACAGCTAAAAAGCTACTAATCAAGAAAAAAGAAATGGCATAGAAAAAAAAGTTAAAAAAAGTTTCTAAAATATTTGAGAATTCAAAAAATCCGTTCTATATTTGCACTCGCAAAAAAGGAACAGCGATCTTTTGAATTCTTTTTTATATTTGCCTCCATAGCTCAGTTGGCCAGAGCACGTGATTTGTAATCTCGGGGTCGTGGGTTCGAATCCCTCTGGAGGCTCATAAAATATAAACTTTTGGGGAGATTCCAGAGTGGCTAAATGGGACTGACTGTAACTCAGTTGCTTCGGCTTCGTAGGTTCGAATCCTGCTCTCCCCACTTTATATTTTTATAAAAAAACTTGCAAGATTAAATAAGTTTTCTTAGTTTTGCACAGCGTTTACCAATAGTTTTGGAAACAAAATTGCGGAAGTAGCTCAGTTGGTAGAGCGTCAGCCTTCCAAGCTGAATGTCGCGGGTTCGACCCCCGTCTTCCGCTCAAAAAATCACCTTTATAATGTGATTTTTTTTAACACTGAAATCTGTAGAGTAGAGTTTCTCGATCAATTTCAGTCTTTTATTAAAATGCCTCCATAGCTCAGTTGGCCAGAGCACGTGATTTGTAATCTCGGGGTCGTGGGTTCGAATCCCTCTGGAGGCTCATTTTAATATAAAATATCTGGGGAGATTCCAGAGTGGCTAAATGGGACTGACTGTAACTCAGTTGCTTCGGCTTCGTAGGTTCGAATCCTGCTCTCCCCACATTTTATATTATAAAAAAAGTTGCAAAATTAAATAAGTTTTCTTAGGTTTGCACAGCGTTTACCAATAATTTTGGAAACAAAATTGCGGAAGTAGCTCAGTTGGTAGAGCGTCAGCCTTCCAAGCTGAATGTCGCGGGTTCGACCCCCGTCTTCCGCTCAACAAAAATCACGCTACTTAGTGTGATTTTTTTAGTTAATGCCGACTTAGCTCAGCGGTAGAGTGCTTCCTTGGTAAGGAAGAGGTCACGGGTTCAAGTCCCGTAGTTGGCTCTAGGCGGAAAGCCTTTCCCACATTAGGTTTTCCGCTTTTAATTTAAATACTTTGCGAGTTGTCAATTTTAAAAAGTGCTTATAAAAGTGTTTGTAAAATGACAACAAAATTTTCCGAAATCACAGTAACTCCTGCAAATTGGAAGACAGGAACTAGATCCGATTTATTAACTAAAGATTGGATTATTTCTTATTACTTTTATTCAGACCTTGCCCCAAAAGGTAAGCAAATAAGAATAAAAGGTATGAATAGAGCTAAAACTCTGGAAGAAAAGAGAAATTTGACAAAACAGCTGGTAGAAAATGAAAAAAATCTGCTTTTGTCAGGCTACGATCCTATTCTGAAAAAATTCCCGAACTTGGATTATGAGGAGCTGTCTCCTAATACTCCGTTTATAAAAGCATTGGAATTGGCATACGATAAAATTAGTGCATCATCAATTCATTTAAAACAAGTCAAGCAGTGTATAGCCCGATTAAAACCTTTTTTTGAAAGGTTAAAATATGATGAGCTGAAAATATCAGAAGTGAAAATTTGGCATATCAAAAATGCTTTTGAACACGCTAAATTAACACCTTCTGTTTACAATAAATATAGAAGTGTTATGATGAGTTTATTCAAAGAACTCATTCAGTATGGTTGTATTGAGCATAACCCATGTAGAGAAATATCCAAGCAGAAAACAACTGTAACAATTCGGGAAACTCTTTCAGATTCAAAATACCAAATAGTCCACGATTATATAGAAGAGAATTACCCTGATTTCTTTCGATATTTTAAGATATTTTTTCTTTCGGGAGCTAGAACATCAGAATTAATGAGATTGCAGAAAAAAGACGTTAATTTAATTCAACAGGAATATAAAGTCATTATTAGGAAGGGGAGACAATATACAGAAACTATCAAAGTTATTCTTCCTGATGCGATTCCTTATTGGCGGGAAATTTTATCCATGTGCAAATCTGAAAATGATTATCTTTTTTCCAAAGGTTTGGTTCCGGGAAAGGATCCAATACAGCCATATCAAATTACCAAACGTTGGTATAGACTAATAAAGCAGTCGGACAATATAAAAGATGAACATGGAAATATTATAAAGGTTACAGAAGATTTCTATGCTCTGAAGCATTTGTTCTTAGATATATTAGATGGATTTAAATCTGATCCATTAACGCCGGATTATATCCCTATACCGGATATTAATCTTGCAAAGACAGCAGCCAGCCATCGAACAGATGCTATCACCAAAGTTTACACTGTAGGGAAGAAAAAGAGGGAAAATGAGGTTTTAAAACAGGTGAGACTTGGGATTGGTGAACGTTCTTAACTGATTAAAGTAGCTTATAGGCATGTTTACCATATTTCATATCTTTGTTATGATTAACACATAAATAATGGAAAAAATATTGATCCTTGATATTGAAACAACAGGATTTCTTCAAGAGGGAGGTAAAATCGTTGAAGTGGGAATTGTTGAGCTTGATCTTTCAAATGGTAAAAAGAAAATATTATTTGATCAAGTTACTCATGAAAAAGGAATTACGAAACAAGAAGTCAAAAACTCATGGATTGTTAAAAATTCAACCCTTACAATAGAAGATATAAGAAGGTCTAAATCTTTAGATTTACTTAAACCTGAGATTCAATCAATTCTTTATTCTTATCAATATGGTACAACGGCCTACAATAATGTTTTTGACTTTGGATTCATGGAACATAGAGGTTTTATTTTCCCTAAAAAACTGTCTTGTCCAATGAAAATTGCTACAGATGTATGTAAAATTCCGTCAATGTCTGGTTATAAATGGCCAAATGTTCAAGAAGCATATGACTTCTTTTTGGTAAAACCGATTATACAGAGCTGCACCGTGGTGCCGATGATGCATTTCATGAAGCTGATATTGTATATGAATTATATAAAATGGGAAAATTCACAATATGAAGTGGCGGAATAGTTCAGTAAAAGTGCTGAATTGATATTTTATAAATAAATGATAATAAAGAGGCTGTCCGAAAAATTTGGACAGCCTCTTATTAAGGGTGAAGTAACAGTGAAAAATTTCTGCATCAATTGATACAGGAATTTAAGATGTTAAATTAAGGCTTTATGATTAAGCTATCTTTAACATCAAAATCCTCCAAATATAATTTATAGCTATGTTCATTAAATTCTAAATATTGTTTAATAACACTGACGTAAGGATCCTGATTTAGTAAATCCCTCATTTTGGGAATATACTGTTTATATAAATTTCTATGCCCGAAATTGGTCTTTTTATTCACCAGAATATCATATGAAATTTCTTTTTTCTCGTTACATTTTAAATCAACAGCAGTAAATTCATATTTTGAATCATTCTTATGAAAATAACTGAAATAACTTTTTTTTAGAATCATAGCAGATTTTGAAGCAGGGCGATTTTTGATATTACAATAAATTACCCTTTCAACATTTTCTAATATATTTTTTGTGTCTTCTTCATCTGTCTTATAATATAAAACAAAAGCGAGCTCATTAGGAATTAAAATGGTTAAATCTTCATTTGTTTTATTTGTAAATATTAAATTATATTCTTTCTTATTTAAATTGTATTTATATTCCAATGTAACGGTATCCTTTCTTACCTCTTCTTTTTTTGAACAAGAGAATAAAAAAATTAATGAGAATATCAATATGTATTTTTTCATTTGGTTTTATTAAAAAAGTTATTCATAATTTTAAGCATCAAGTCTTTTTGAAATATATGTCCTGGAGATGCAGGCCTTAAGCCGTCCAAATTAATTGGAGGTAATTTATTAATTGGGAGATTTTGCCATCCTTTATATTTCAAAAACTTATCTTCCCATACAGAGATTATCCCATGGTGGTTCGTCAATTCATCTGGATATGCTTTAATTCCCCACGTCTGAAGCACCATATCAAATGAGCTTATACCTTTTGAAAAAAAAGTCCCATGCAATAGCTCATGTCCTGTAGTTTTTACTAACTGCTGGTAAGATCTTGACACATTGGGAGCAAAGACGTATCGCATATATTTATTTTTATAAAATGGGGTCGTAGTTGCTAGAACTTCTTGTTTATCGCCATTTCTCAGAACTGTTCCATCAAAGGTATATCCGTTATCTTTCAGATATTGAGGGAGATCATTTGCATCATGTAATGCGAGGACACTCGCATTAGTAGGTAATGCTCCTTTATATTCTTTATTTATAACTTTTAAAACCTGATCCGAACTATGCTCAACAGGAGTACCATAAATTCTTTCAGATTCAGTATCTAATATGTCTACTGTTTGACCTTGATAATCATTAGGTGTTGAAAAGAATTTAGCTCCATAATAAGATATTCCTGCAATAGCACCACCTATTACCGCCCCTTTTATTATTCCTTCAAGGAAATTCTGTCCGCTAAGCAAAGCCGTAACACCTCCTGTTCCTGCTCCTACAAAAGCACTGCTTCCTACAGATCCCCAGAAACCACTGGCACTGAATACCTGTCCCAGCCCCCCGGAGACGCCTCCTGTGACTGCACCCATTAGAAGGGCATTGGCAAAACCATTCCATGACCAGCTATTCATGACCAGTGCCTGTATCGCATACATCCCTGCACTGATCAGTGTTCCTACTGCTACTCCCCAAATTACTGGTGCTAAATAAGTTAAAAAGAATCCGGCAACCCAAAACTCTCCACTTGGATCATTAAACATCAGAGGATTATTCAATACATACCCATACTTGTTATAGTTTTGGGTATTGTAAGGATCCTGAATATTTTCATCTGCATTTAAGAATCTTCTCAATAAAGGATCATACAGCCTTCCGTTCATATGGATGATTCCTACCTCTGCAAAATGCTCATGGCTGGTATAGCCTCTTTCCAATAACAACGAAGTATTGTCAATTATATTTTTATCTGTAATAATTGCTCCGCTTCCAATTTGTAGATGAGTGAAATTTCCCCATGCATCAAAGTGTCTCTGCTCAAGTTTATTTCCGGCTTCATCACTGATGGCTAAAATACTTCCGATATAATCTTTATGCAAAAATTTATAAGAACCACTACTCTCTGTAAAGTTTTTTAAATATACAATATTTGATTCATATGGTGTTCCACCAATATAGAGAATATGCTTTTCCTTTCCGGTAGTATTATCTTTCACGACTTCAAAGCTTCCATCCTCACTATAAAATTTAGTGAATTTACCTTCTGTATCATTGCTGAAATTTCCACCATACGTGACCCTCTGCCTCATTGAAGTTAATCCATACTGGAAGGCAACATCTCCTTTCGTTCCATCAATGAATACAGGATCATTGTTCTCATTATAGGTAATGCTTTGGATCAGATCATTATTATAATTCTGTTCTCCAGCCGCATTTAATGTCATTCCTGTAGCCTGATAAATCTTAGCAGAATTTTCAAACTTAATTGTTCCTACCTGATCGTTTTGTGTAATTCTTCCTTTAATGTCATAAACATTTCTGTTAGATTGAGGTTTAACTCCCGTAACAGGATTGGTCCAGTTTACCAAACGGTTATTATCATCATAATCAAAAGATTCATTAATGTTAAAATCCCCTCCGGTAGTTCTACTCTTGAGTTCATTTTTGATCGCATCAAATGAATAAGATAATTGCAGGATACCTGGTTTTACCTGTGAAGAATGATTCACATTTGTCAAGAAACCATTCGTACCATAGGTATTGTTAATATCTGCTGCTCCAAGCTTTGATTTCAGCACTTGTCCTTTAGCATTGGTTTCTTTTAGTTCCCAAAGGGCTTTGCCTGTAACTTTATCCTTTACTTGATACAACTCACCATTCCATGCGCTGTAGAGATTCTCAATCTGAATTTTAGTAAGGACACCGGAAGAATAGAGTTGCTTTTCATAAGAGGTTACCCTTCCTTTATCGTCATAAGTAATTCCTTTCTGGATAAAATATTTTCCATTACTGCTTTCAGATGAAGATAACAGCCTTCCCTGAGGGTCATACGAAACATTTGAGCTATAGGCTTTTCCTTTAGATGTTCCCGATTTGGAAATAATCCTTCCTTTATTATCGTATGAATACGAAATCAGTTTATTGGTTGCCTGTCCTCCGTCTATTGTTGAAATCTCCTTCTGCGAGATGAGCTGACCTAAGTTATTATAGGTAAATTCTTTTGTTCCTTTTGGACTGATTGTTTTTTTCGGCTGTCCAAGTCCATCGTATTCATATTTGTAAATGCCATTGGAAGGATCGTTAAATTCTGATTTTCTACCCCAGGAGTCGTACTTAGTGGTCACAATATTTTCAGCATATTGTGCCTTTATTTGTTCTCCTGCCGCATTGTAAGTAAACTGGATTGTTCCACCTTTATCCGTGGAAGAACTTACATTGCCTAAGACATCAGTAGTTTTTGACGTTGTTCTCCCATATCCATTTAGTTCTTTTACAGTAGATGTTAAACCTGAAACAGAGGTCTCCATTTGCTTACCACTAAATGAAGTGGCTGTTATTTTAGCAGGAAAAACCGTGTCGTCATAAGCAATGGTATTAAATTGACTTGGACTCTGCCCGTCAAAGTAAGGCTCAGACTCTTTGATCTTTCTGCCCAGTACATCATACCCGGTCTCCTGAGAGACAAATTGCCCCTGTCCAAATGCCTTCGTAGAGATTTTATATTCCTGTCCCAGCTTATTGGTATATTTTTTTGAAATATCTCCATCCGGATTATACTGTGTAACAGTGATATTAGCATTATCATCTCTATTATATTGATAGGTTGTTGTGCCTCCAAGATTGGTTTTAGAGGTCAATAATTTTCCCCAGGCATCATAGGTATTAACAAGCGTATTTCCTAAAGCATCAGTTTGTTTTTTTACCTGTCCCCAATCGTTATACTCAATACCTGTTTCTAATCCTAAATTATCTGTTTTCTTTACAACAAATCTTCCTTTAGGATCATACAGGGTTCCATTTGTTTGGGTTTGGGAGTCAACACTATTGCTGATTGTCTTCTCGGTAATATTTCCAAAACCATCATAATTGTATGTTTCAAGCAAATACCCTGTATTGTCCCGATTCCATGTTTTTAAGGTTTTTAATAGATTATTTTCATAGGTATATTCTTCTTTGGAAGATTTCGTATCACCGTAGGCAGAAATTTGCTCGGTCTTAGACCGTGGACGTCCCACAAAATAATCAGAACCTGCCGCTGCTATATTATGAGTATATTCAAAATCGGAAGTGGTTACGGCATAACCATTATTTACATTGGTAATAGTTTGTTTCGGAAGGTAATAATCTCCGTAAACAATAGAGCTGTTTGTTATCGTTCCACTAAGAAAGTCCTTTGTTTTAGTGCTTTTTGGAACAGTCGCTGTAACGATCCTTGGCTTATCTGTATCAGAAACAGGAGTACTTACTATCTGTCCGTTTAACAATTTATAAGACTCATATACAGTGGATTTGAAACTCAATAATTGAGAATTGTTCTCGGAAATATCTGTTGGAAAAATATTATTTTCATTGCTTGTCCTGATGCTCCATTCTTTTACCGGGGCACCATCAAAAAGAGGATCCATCTCTGCTCCAGACCAGATTTTGGTATTTTCAAAACCGTCAGCATACCATGACGATCGGGCAGACTGATGATATCCCATCATGCCTTTGCCTTGTAAATGTCCTGTCATTCCTCTGTATCGGAAATCCTGCTTTCTGCCTTCTTGTCTAAGCTGAGAAACTGCATAGGACTGGTCTGCCCTACTTAATGAAAAATATGGGTAATATTCTTTTTTACTTTTTGGTAGAAATTAGGAAGTGTCGGATTATTCGGAATCACTTCCATATAGTCTGCTGATGTAACGATACCTCCTTGCGTAATTGATTGTACTTGTGCTAGTTTTCCAACAGGAGAAGGAGATTTAAGCTTATGCATTCTCTCTTTCCAGAATAATAGTACATCATAATAGTTGTTGTTGACCTTTACCTGTGAGGTGACGGGAGAGAATAAAGCAAATTCACTGGAACTGGTTACGTAATTATACCCTCCATAATTATAACTGATATAAAAATCAGGACTTCCATTTGCTATAGCTCCATTAGCCGTATAAGCATCAATAGTATAGCCATAATATCTTTTAAGTATTAATCCGCTCGAATTTACTACACCCGCTTTATTAAAAGAGTTGATGTGTACAATATCTGATTTTCCATCCCTATTAATATCTGAGGTAGTGTAAAAATTCCTGTAAATATTAAAAGTAGGATAATTACTATTTTGAAAGTCATCTGGCTTTCTGTATTTCAAAAAATCTGTTTTTAAGATATTGGAAAATCCTTTTCCCGTCCCCATATAAAACCTCCAGTTATCTTTATCCTTGTTATCTGTTGTTGGGATCGTAAAGTCAAGGTTTCCATCACCGTTAAAGTCTCCAAACAACACAGGGTATTCCGATGCCTTTGTCTCGACTAAAGTACCTGTGAATTTTATCTTTTTAAGATATTGATTGGGAGCTGTTTTTATGAACTCAAATACAGTATAAGCGGTATTGGAGATATCAATAATATCTACTTTCCTGTCCCCATTTATATCGAGATATTTCTGATTTGTGTAAAAACTTTCAGATTGGCCTCTTTCCAGGGAATAATTAGAAACAGTATTGTTTGAGTTTTTCAAGTCTATGATAAATTTATCAGTAAACCCATTGGCCGCGCCAGAGCTTGTTAAATTAAGGAAAACATCAGACACCCCATCTCCGTCAATATCACCTTCATTCAAGGTGGCATCACATACTGTACATACTGTTGGAGATATTACTTTTTCAAATACTTTAACAAAAATATTGCTTCTGAATATATAACCTTCTACTTTGCCGCCTTCATATTGAACAATCCCATTTCCGTTATAAACTTGCCCTTCTTCGTCGAGCAATGTAGTAACGACTTTTGCTTCTGTATTAAAAGTTTTACCTGTAGAAACATCAGTAAAGGTATTATTAAGTCCTCCAA
Source organism: Chryseobacterium sp. 7 (assembly GCF_003663845.1). Taxonomy (NCBI): domain Bacteria; kingdom Pseudomonadati; phylum Bacteroidota; class Flavobacteriia; order Flavobacteriales; family Weeksellaceae; genus Chryseobacterium; species Chryseobacterium sp. 7. The sequence continues at coordinate 4,022,588 of NZ_RCCA01000001.1, read as the reverse complement.
GTTTTACTACACCATTATTCAGGGAGAAATCCAAATATCCATCACCATTAAAGTCACCTGTCAGCTTTACGTTTTCAAAGCTATCTACATTATTATCTGAAAACTCTAAAACAGGCTGGGTAGGAGCTGGATAAGTAAAAGCGACCGGATTAGCAGCTTTGTTATCTGCATTGTACTCCGTTATCTTATCAACTGATTGATAATTTGTTCCATTTTTAATGTAATCAATTCCATATTTTTTAAATTGACTGCCATTGTAACTTACCTTAATTTCGGACAAAAGTTTATTTTGAGTATATTTTAATCCCTGTACATATGACTGTTCGATCAAGTCCCTGTCTATATAAGTAAATTCAATGCTGTTATAATGAGGTTTGTTTAATGTTTCATTTCCTCCCCATGTTATAGTGGATATTCTGGACACGCCACCATTAATACCCGCGGAACCAAGTGGTGTATATTCATAGTTGTATGTGATAAAGTTCCCTTGAGGATCTTTCCATTTTGTGATGTTATACTCCAATGCAGGGGTTGTATCTCCCATAAATCCTGTTGAAAATGTTTTCTCATATTTAGCTTGAGAACCATTTTCAAAAGTTACTTCCCAATAGTTAGGTCCTGAAATATTTAAACTATTTCCGACAGATTTTATTTTGATATTAGAATATTTCTCTGTCACATATTCTGCACCATCTTTACCATATTCTCCAGATTTTAAAATCAATCGCTGACCATTAAAACTATAATAATCAGAATAATCCATTTGTACTGCTTTAGCTTCTGCGTCTTTATCAATTGTTTTTCCGGCTCTTGAAATAGAGGTAATTCCTGAAATATTCCATCCATAACCAGCTATTCCATTAGAAGCCCCACTGGTATACAATAGATTGATCTGTGGTGCTACACTTTTTACTCCTGGAGGCAGGGCAATAGGTAATGTGAATTGCAATTGCCCGGCTCCATTAACTTCAATATTTCCTTTAGTGTCATGAAAACTCTTTCCAACAGGTGCAGTTGTCCCTGATGGATTAGTTGTGCCTGCATTAGAATCAATTGGTCCACCTCCCGGATTCTCAGTAGCTGGACCGATCTTAGCAACAAAGGGATTCGATGAGCTGGAAGAAGCATAGAATCCCTCAGCTAACACCACTGATTGTGGATCCTGAACCGTTCTTGAGACACCTTCTGTCTGATACAGTATGGTCTGCGAAAATCCCATTACCGAAAATAAAGACAGTATGAATGATGAAAATAGTTGTATTTTCTTATCGTAACGTTTCATGATTGTTATCGTTTGGTGATATTTTTACTAAAAATTCTTCCATCTTTTAGGGTAAATTGTACAATATATACTCCCCAGTCATATCCTGTCATGTTAATTTTGACTTGCTTGTTAAGATCAGGTGTATTCTGCTCGTGGAATTTCCAGTGAACAGTGCTATGCTGATAGAGTGAAACAGATTCTATGAGTCCATCTACTTCCTCTGTCCAGTCAATCGTAAGATAGTCATTTACCGGAACTGGATATAATCTTATCTGTTTCCAAAATGAAGTTTCATCTATAATTTGGGTGGAGGAAACTGTTTTAGCTACGGTTTGTACAGGCTCCTGTGCTGTTTTCCCAGCGATATTAGTTCCCCTGTACCGTTGGTTTCCTGCTTCATCATATTTGAAATAGACTTCGGTTTGGGAAAATCCAAAGAAGCCTATCATCAGGGATGAAAGTGATAGTAATTTTCTTTTCATTTGATTATTTTTTGTTTGATAATAATTGTTGAACCTGTTGTTTTAACTCTCTAAGTTCCCTGGATTGCTGTTCTAATATTTCAATCTTTTCTGACTGTTGCTGTAATTTCTTATTTTGCTCAATAGAGTATAATGTTAATTCTTCAATCTTCTCAAGCAGCTTAGAATTCATCTCAGCAACGTTAATTCCGTTTTCCAGTACTTGCTGAGCAGTGGGAATGTTAGGCAAATGCCCTTTTTCAATAATATGTTTTTCAACCTCCTCTAAAGATTTCAGCTGGTATTCTTTTTTAAAGACATAATCAGCCCATACATTAGCTTTTACTTCAACTTCTTTAGCCTTAATTTTACCGTCAAATCTGGCAATGGCATTATTGAAGAACTTGACCCAGGTTCCATTATAAGCATCCTGAATACCGAAATAGGTAGAACCGTCATTACCATCATTAGGTTGAGCGATAATGATATTGTGGCTTTTTCCTAAGTTTCTAAGAACTGTATCTCCGATTTGTCCACCCCAACAGCCTGAACAGCCTGATTTTCCGATCTGGAATGATCCCAATGAATTAGCGATCTCAAAAGCCAGATTGTCTTCCTTATAGATTCTGAAATAAGCCTCACCACTTCCTCCCGGATCATTAATCCCTACGTGTACTACTCCATTTGGAAGAATGTTCATCACTTTTGTATTGTTCGTTTTAAAAACCAGAGGTTGGTTGTCTGTAGTTCCAATAAAATTATTGGATGGATTAGTCCCTGAATTCCCAGTAGTATTCCAGCTTTGGGCGAATGAAAATGATGACACTAATAGTGCAATCGAAAATAATTGTACTTTCATAATTATATATGTATTAAATATTTATGTTTTAACTTTCCTGCAAAAGTATATTTTTTTGTTCACAAGATAAAGAGTTGTTTTATAGATTTAGCATGAACATTCTTAACCTTATTATTTATGTGTTTTCAGCCGTTCTAATGCAAAGCTATCACGACACGGCGACAAACCGTGACGTATTTTCTTACCTGTGATAAAAATCATATTAAAATAAGAAAGGCACGGAGCAAAAGTCAATCCGTATTAGAGGTACTAGGATACCCTACAACCAGAAAGACTCCGCCCAGTGCCCAGTATAGGACATGGGCGTAAGTCTATCAAATTTGGTTGTATGAGAAGATTCCTAGTTTTCTAATACCAATTCGACAGAGCTTACGCTTGTTTCGTAAAAATTATGGGTGCTAATATAGAGATATTTTTTGAACTTATAATTGGCGATACAAAACGGGAAAAGTACTGACCTGACTTTATTGTTATGTTTGTTGTTTGTATATATAATAAAAGCATCCATTTGGGATGCTTTAAATAGAATTGAAATACTGTTTAAAAAATATTTCTATAGATCATTATATCATTATAAGCGGCATTGTAAGTTAACTGTGTTCCTACAGTTATGGTTTTAGCTCCATCAAAAGGACTTCTGCAGTATCCATGCTGCTGCATCCACTCGCAAAGCTCTGTAATTTGGCTTTTATTGCTTGTAAAATAGAAGTAAGATGTATCTTCAATAGTCTTGAGTACATTGAGATAGTCTGACAATTTCCAATAATCATTACGGTTGTATGTTGTGGTATCTGTTGATAGATAGGGAGGATCAACCAAAAAGACTACATCTGTATTATTTCTATAATCGGCAAATAAATCACGATAATCTTTTTTAGTCCTGTTTACCCCTTCAAGATAGCCCTCTGCGTTATAATCATTTAATCTGACCCTATTATAGAATGTTTCTTTTTTCAGCTGGTCAAAGTTTGTCACATAATTCATGGAGAACAGTAACGATGATGATATGGTCACCCAGTCGATAAAACCTTGCTCATGGCTTATTCTTTCAATAATTTCATGGCAAATGCCTTCGCTTAGTTTTTCTTTGTCTTTTCTATTGGAGTTTTTAGAACAGATTGCCCGAATATCGGCCAGTAAAACATTGGTCTTATCAATATTCTCAATGCGTACGGTGTAATTGTCAAAATCATTATAAATAACCGTTGCATTCGGATAGAAATTTTTGACAGTATGGCTGAGCAGTCCCGATCCACCAAATAAATCTACATAGGTAGCATTGGGTGAGAATTCTTTTAAAGCTTCTTTAAAGTGTTTTAAAAATTTTCTTTTCTGTCCCTGAAAAGGCAAAGGAGCCTGAGTATAATTTTTCATTGTGATTATTGTATTAAACGATTAATATATTAGCATCACTGTAATAGCTTCTGAGTTTTTTTATTCATCTTTTTGGGCATAGGCAATGCTGTCAAAAACGAGATTACTACTTGTTAGAATGGCATATAATGTAGTCAGCTTATAATCCCACTTTATAAGGTGTTTACCTAATGTGCAGAACAAACTGACTATAAAAAGGTAATTTTTTGAATATTTTTCGGTACGTTTAAATGTTCGTACCTGTTAAGACAATAGAATTTTTCCTAGTAACTGCATGCTCATAGATCCTTGCCCGCCTCCACCTAGTTGGAAAACAAACCTTTTCGGGTATAAATTGTAAGTACTGTTAAACTGTTGGTACGTCTTCCCATTTCCTTCGGCGATGACATATACGACTCCGTTATAATAGGCAATATGAAAAGTATCGTTTCTTACGGCTAATGTAGTGTTGGGTAACATCCCTATTCCCCCGCCATCGTAGTACTGTACTCCATAGAATACGCTATCCCCGTTGCCAATTAACCCGCATCTCCAAAAGTTAACGAAGTTCGCTCCATAGTTGGTTAATTGATTATTTAAAGAAAATGAGGCCATAAAACCTGCATTTACTTCGGCGGTATTTATTAAGTTATCTGAGTAATAGAGTGTGTTTTGAGATCCAGATGAAATGGCTGTGTCATTTACGGAAGAATCCCCTCCTGAAGCTTTCTTCCAGTTCGTTATCCCTGTAAACTGACTGTAAGTTAATCCTTCTTTTACGATTAATTCCGGGGAGCTTGAATTTGTTAACCCATTATGGGTTACAAAAACCTGGTAATATCCTTCGGGCTTTGTTTTCCAGTTGATTCCAAAATTCAGGTTATTGGGGAAATTCTGTAGCACAGTGAAATTATCGACATCATATACTTCGGGTGCCGGAAGATTTGTGCCGTTTATATCCTTGATTCTTTTAATTTTGATATAGGCGTTTGGGGTAACATTATCCACGAATAGATTTAATCCTACAAGGGTTGTATATTGAATGAAGTTCTTTGTATTGTCAATAAAAGGAAGGAGTAAAACATCAATCCTTGGGGTACCTGTAGAGAAATTTTCAGTTGACAGTTTGAGTCCATTTCTAAAGGTCGTTTTTTCGGCATCGGTTGCCAGAGAGGGAAAACGTAAAACGATATTTTTCCCGTTACTCCATGCTTCCTGGCCTGTTGAATCCTGGACTCTCATTCTTACAAATGTGGAATCTGTTGATTTATCGGGCAAATTTTTGAGGTAATAATAGAACCCTGCTGTATTAATGGTCCAGTTGGCGCCTAGAGTCAATCCGGCTCCGGCAATTGATGTCAATGCCGAATTGGCAACATTTTTCCCCATATCACCGGCAAGGATTCTTCTGACATTATTATCCTGGTCAAGAATATAGGCATACTTAAAAACGGTATCAGGACCTGAAACAGTCTGTGTAGTTTTATCGAGTTTTCCATCAATGCCTTTTTCATCGAGAAAGTTATCATTAAACTCATCCACGATATAATACAGCACGTCCCTGACTTTTTCAGCGGTAATTTCCCTTGCCTGATTGTCTTTGATGTTTAGGTTGATTTTATTTTTAATATTGGTGGTATCCATCTTAAAATCTTATATAAGGTGTTAAGGCTATGTTTTGTGGTCTTGTTTCATAGGTTCCGACTTCCTGGGTATCGGTATTTCTCCATTTAAAGTTATTTCCTCCGCCATCAAATCCGCCTCCTACGTCTGCAAATCCACCATAAGGATGAATATCATCAAGTTGATGTTTATGCTTTCTTATAGCGTCCGTCTGAAAAGAACCATCTTTAAAAGTGCTTGAATTTCTATCTAAATCTATACCTCTTCCTCCGTCTAATCCACGGATAAACAGGCCTCGTAAATCTGGGGTTCTAAAAGTGGAAACACCATTGCCGGAAGAAAAATATCCACTGTTTAAATTATTACCACTAAGCCATTCGGAATCTGTAACAACTTTTGCATATTTGTTAATCATTTGCCATAGTCTTGGAAAGTCTGCACGGTTAATAACAGTACCGTTTGCCGGCACACAAAAAGATTGTGGAGTATACCCATAGATTACTTCTCCAATATTTTCCAGGTGAATATTTCCACTTATCATATACAATTTACCCCCATAATGAACGGCTGAAAAACTTTCTCCTCCATGTAACCACAAATCCGTTTTAAACTCATCATCTGGAGTTCCTTCTATCGGTAGCCCCATTTCTATTTTCACGGCGTTTCTATTTGTGGCTAGTGCAGTGAAAGAAATAGCAATACCATCAATAATGCCCGAAGTATTTACAGTTATTATTTTGCCACTACTTTGAATATCCAAAACAACATCCTTATCCATCACGTCTGACAAAGCCAAAGTAATGCTCGCTGAGACTTGCTTGATTGTTACGGCTTTTCGTTTGCTGAAATTATCATACAGATACTTCGTTCTATTAGCCAACTGCTGAGCCTGTCTGTTAGCAACACCTCCCGATTGCGGATCGCCTCCACGTACCACATCAGACTGTTCAATCTGATAGATGCTGTTTTCCCACTCTGCTGATTCCTGTAAAACTCCCATTTTAGTTAATTGTTATGGTCCAGATTCCTGTTAAAATAATTGCTGATGTCTTGAGTATTTCCGGTCTGGTTTTTCTTGAAAACATGACCAGATCTGCATTAAAAAGTCCCAGCTCTGTAATTTTGAGTCCGTTCGCCTCCCCTGCAGCTAAAGAAAAAGTAAATTGTACTTTACTCAGGGAAGGGTAGGTAATGCTATCTATATTTTTATAGAACCCATTGACCAGGGCATTGTCTTGTGGTGAGGGATCGGTGAGACCTTCACCAAAACCTACTTTGGAAATACTTTTCCCGGAAGCTTCTCCGCCCAATAGTTTCGCTACGTTGATGATTCCTCCCGAAACAATAAGATTATCACCGCTCATCCGCTCCAGGGTTTGTCGTGTTGCCGAATCTTTTACAATGATTTCCAGGGATCCTTTTGTTATTATATTTTCTTTCATATCAGCTTATTATGATTTCTAAAACATCGTTGTCGTTGTTGTAATTTTTTTCACCATTGTAGGTGTAGGTGCCGTCATATATAAAGTCACCCCCTAAGAATACCGCATCTTCACTTTCTATTCCGGGCGCTTCATAGCTGTCATCTTTTATTGTAAGGCCCTCATCGAAATCGAGTTTAAATTCAAATCCCATCAGATGTGAGCGTTCATTCTTATAGGCTTTGACCATGGCCAGAGCATCTTCAATACGCTGTGGATCTACAGCATTCTGTCCAATACCCAGTTCAATGGTAAATCCTGCCCAGTGGTTTACATGCTCAGTAATGGTTGCATCAGCAAATCCGACTGTTCTCAGGGCTTCTTTGATGGCCCAGAGCGTCCCTTTATACCTGTGAAGCTCAATTCCTGTTTTGATAAGATCTCTTTTCTTTTCGGTGGTGTCTGCGAGTTTCCATCCATTGTATCCCATGAGATCAAACTGAATCGCTAATGTTCTTAAGACGGACTCTGGGACAGAATCAATCATGTAGGCCAGCAGAGTATCTAGCTCTATGGCATTAAAGCGTTTTTTTGCCAAAAGGTCAAAAGCGATAATATGGGGTTGCTGCAAGCTCTCGGGCAGTATATTATTCATCGCTATATCCTGTTGCTTTAACATTGACCCCCGTGCATAGGGCCACCTGATCTTCACCGACAAGGATTGTCGATAAAGGTGAATTTACCTTTACGTCATACACAGAATCTACTTTCATGGCTTCCCCTATAATTTTTTCGACAACCACGTCAAGCCCTGTTTTCATCATCCTGCTGCTGGCATAATTGATGAGTTTATCATGTACCATAGCGATAACTTCCGAACGTAAAGCCCCTGTGATTAATGTGAGATCAACATCAATCTGGTAACTTTTAGCGGTAGGGGGCAGTACGATAACGGTGTCTGTGAGGGGTCTTACTTTTTCATCGGCAAGAGCCATCTTTACTTCATCTAAAATGCCCTGGTCAGGTAATTCTCCATCTTTCATTAATGGATAAATATTAACCTGTCCCGGAACAGGGGAGGTGATTCCTACATCCATAATTGCTGCATTGGCGCTGCGTGCAAAAAAAGCATACGCTCCGCGGCTTCCCGCATTGCTGAATGATTGTGGGGCCAGCATAATACGCTGGCGCAAAGCTTCGTCCGATTCTTCATTGCTTCCGCCTGTGGATGTATTGATGTTGGTTACCGAGAAGAGATAAGGCTGAGGGTCTAATATGATTGATATTTCCCCGGGATTCAATCCATTAGCCTGTGCGCCGTTATTCACACTGACAAGTGATGCTGTTTTTTCATCTTCATCAGCCTGAAAGGTTACATCCTCCATGAGAGCAAAGACCTCCCCGGTATTATTAGACTGTATTCTGATGCCCTTTGGTATGGTGAGAACTCCGTGTCCTGGCGTACATTTCATTTTTACCTGAACGAAAGACTTAGAAGGGGGAAGTCTTTTTACGCCGACCAGATCTCCCAGGAAATCTAAAAAGGGAGCAGAGCTGAAGGCTACCAGATTCTGTGTTGCGGCATTTTGAATCTGTGTTCTTAATAAGACTTCCCGATAGGCCAAAGCATTAATCAGCAATTGTTCTACCTGTCCGGGATAAAGGGTACTGCCGGTCATCTGCTCGTAGTCCGATTTTATCTCGCGGATAATGGTTTCAGGGTCTATATCTATAAATTCAGGTGCTTCCATTATATTTCAAAGTCTTCATTAAAATCAGAGCTAAAAGCCCCTTTTGTTAATAGGTTAATTTCTAACGTACAGCCATCTAAAGGCTCACTTGCTATGAGCACTAAATAATTGTCTTTTAAGATCCACTTCCCATAGTCTTTGTATTGCTGACTTACGAAATTCAACGCTTCATTTTCTGTCTCAAAACCTTCTGATGGCCATGGCGATATTCTTTTCCCCTCTTTCTTCAATACAACATTGTAATTCATAAGATCGTATCTCTCTGGAAATGGTGCGTGTAATTCACCAGTAACACTTGTGATGGCAAGTTTACCGGATGCCCCTAATTGGGTATTGATATACACGATCACCTTGTTTTCCTGGAGGAGTAAGTACCAATTGCCCAAATTTCCCCAAAATTGATGAACCCATTTCATCATTTCATTAATAGACAGGAACCCATTTTGTGGACTAGCGGGACTCACGGGCATTCCCTGTAAAGACATATCAATGAAATAGAGGAATGCATTAGTCAGGTAGGAAGCGGAAAGAGCCAAAGGCCTGGTGTCCTGTTTCAGGGAATACTGAAAGGTACCCGTGTAATCTTCTGCGGTTTTGTAGGTAATACCAAAAATAATATTGCTTTTATCCTCTGTTATATCCATTTCATGGACAATTTTTTGGATGGTTATTCGGGGTTCATATGATTGCAGGGCCTGAATAATTTCTCTTTTCATGTTGGGAATTGAGGCGGATATGGGTTTATCGAGCCATTTCCAGATATCACTTCCAAAGTCGGGTCTCAGGGGATCTTCTCCTTTTCGGGTGCGCAGAATAACAGCAATACACTGCTGAATATCATCATATCCGGTTAGAATTTTCCCTGCATTGTTAAGGTCTAACTGCCAGTTTTTTGTTGGGATATCGCTCACTTGCATAGGGCAAACTTAATGTCTTGTGCCGGGAAAATTTTTGCTGAATATTTGCCTTTAGGAGATGGTTCCAGCTCCTTCCCCTGAAGTAGAGCCCGATCCGCCGGAGGTTGTTACCGGAATTCCTGCAGCAATGGTTACCGTAGCGCTCTTAACAAATGCATCAATAGCCTCTGAAAGTCTTTGGGCGAATTCTTCTTTGCTGTCCGTTTCTTTGTTTTCCATATCGGATAGAATGGCTTTAATTTCGGTTTTTAATGTATTTTTATCTAATGGCATCAGGATAGTATTTTTTCGTATTTCTGTTCGAACTGGTTTAACCGCTCTATGGTATCGGGCAGGAGTCCTACGCTGGGTCCTGAGGATGTTTTGACTTTGAGGTTTTGAATGAGTAATTTTAAATCCTCAAACAATTCCTTAAAACTAACATCCGGATTGCTGATCTTGAATTTCCCGCTTGCTTTATCGATTTCCAGTCTAAATGTACCATCGTTCATTTCTGTGATGAGCTTATCTTCACGGGCTCCTTGTGGCGGGAAATCTTTCTGGGAATAGATGGCACCGCCCACGACTCCGAATTCACAGTTTTCATCCATCAGGCACCATACCTGCTCATTGATTGAAAATGGGAATGTGTATTTATCTTTTTTTGAAGCCGGTACAGATACCGGCAGGGGATTGCTGACGATCTGATCGCTGGCAAAGTTCACTCTGACACACCCTTTAGCGTGGTCTATTTCTGTTATAAATCCGAATTTTAGCATTGTGGTGGTCAATTTTTTAAGGATTCTCCAGTTGGCTTTATTATCATTAAAACTTACTGGCTGCTGTTTTTTTTATTTTTTTTCGGGGTATTTTTTTCGGTCTGTTTTTCTAGCTCCTCCTTACATCCTACTTTATAGACCTCTGCATCTACCAGCCAGCCGCTGGTACTGCTCAAGGTATGAGAAGCACTTTTGATCAGGTAACCCCCGGAAAGTCTTCCCAGGCGACGCAGGGAAATGATATTGCCGCTTATCAGAACCACAGATCCGGGAAGGGAAATATTTCCTGATTGCTGCATTTTATTCGCTTCCCGGAGGGCTGATTTTGTGATCTGCTGTGCCTGCTCGATACTATCTACGCTCTGTTCTAAATGCAGGATATCATCTGAATTAGGGAGTCCTCCCTCAGAGGTCTTGTACTCAATAATGGCTCCTGCTTCCGGATTGTGAAATCTGATAGATGCGGAGCTATAGGTACCAAAAGTTCTATCGGTTAAAGAGAAGCTGATCAGATCGGTTTTATCGAAATAGGCTACGGCCTGTTTACTCTCGAGCTCTTGATTTTTAATAAAAATTAAATTCTGGTCCCTGACATTGAAGGTATAGCCGTATCTGGAAGCGAGTTTTTTGAGCATGGTCAGGTTTCCTTTTTTCTGCTGAACGAGCCTGTCTACTGTTATATTACCGATAGTGCCAATGACTTTCAACCCTAAATCTGCGGCAATGGTATGCACGATCTGAGAAAGGGTTTTCTTTTCGTGAACATGACTTTTTAAGGTTCTTTTCTGTCCCTGTTTAAATCCGGCTGCGATACAGCGTATATTGACAGCATCGGGGCTGCCGTACAATTCAATCTCATCAATTTCAAAGGTTCCGCAATCTAAGACCTCAGCTCCTAAAATCCCGATTTGAGCGGTAATTGTGGCTCCTTTCTCCGGATACCACTCAGATTGCCATTTACCCTGTGAATCTTCCAGGGAAATATCCAGGGTGTCGGCTTGGGACATATGATCGGTATACCCCAAAGACATGAGGCTTTTGCTTACATCTGCGGTAATGTTTTTACCATTATAGAGTACTTTGATGTATATCTGATCTATTGTTTCCATGGCGGTAATTGGTCTTTATCGGTTTTGAGGTTGTAACTTTCCAGCACCGGAACCACCAGCACTGTACCTGCTTTTAGTCTTTCGGAAATGGGCACCTGGGGATTAGCAGAAATTAATCGTGGAATTTCTCTCACGGTTCCATACATTTTCCAGGAAATGGAATCCCATCTCTCTCCATCTTGCGTAATATATTGAATGGTATCAGCCATTATATTTTTCTTAGAATAATATCATTAGTGAATACAGCAGAAGCGATATTCACTGCTCTGATTCCGTTCTTTACATTCAAAACAGAAACTTTTACCTCTTCTGGTTTAAAAGGCTCTTTCATTAAACTTTTAACCTCTGTGAGCTGAGCCATAGACTCTTTAAGGGCTGAAATAATACCGGCGGCATTATGGATCTGCTGCCGGGTTTGGGAAATAGCATCGATTGCTTTGGTCATGTTATTCTGCGCCTGATCGAGAGTGTTTTTAACTTTGTCAAATAAAGAAGCGGGATTGTCCATCTGGAGGGTTTGATTGGCTGTTTCAGCGGCCTGCCATGCTTTTAACTGGGCATCCATGAGTGCTTTATGGGCCTGTGCTTCTGAGGTTTTGGGTTGTGGAGGAAGTGTATTGATCTGCTGTTTATCTCCAACAGCGCGTGCATTTTTCCTTGCATTGATTTTTTTCTTATCAGGATCATTAGCGACTTCCAAAAGAGACAGGGAAACCTGAATCTCAACAGGGGAGCCATCGCTGAAAGTCTGCGAGATGGTCTTCGCTGCGGATTTGAGTACAAAATCGTTGATATACTCCCCATTGCCTAATATCAGCGGTAATATTTCTCCTGTGCTTTTCCAGGTTTCAAAATCCTGTAATTCCTGATTGATATTACAGAAATCAGCTCTTAAAGTGAGCTGTAGGGATAATTCTTCCAGGGTTTCACTCCCCAATTGTAGCCTTGGCTTGGAGCCTATCAAATCATACTGGGAGAGCACGGCCTCGTTTCCGGAATAAGACCATGCTTCCGGGGCGTAAAGTCCTGAAAATTCTTTATTGCCTAATTGAAATATCATGCGAATCCTTTTCTTTTTTGTCCGTGACTGTAGTCTGCCATTTGCTTTTCAAAATCTCTACGCATCTGAGCGGTCAGTTTTTGTTGGGTGATCTGATCCATACTGCCGCTTATATTAATCACCGGTGCGAAGCTCATGCTGCTGTTTAGATTTCGGGCATACGATTTGGGTTGAGGGAGCCCTTTGGCGCCTCCCACATGATTAATTGTTGCGTCCAGAGAATTTTTTGAGGCGTAATCAAGAGCGGAACGGGTACTGCTCACGGCTCCTTGCAGGCCACTTAACATCTTACTGATTAATTGTCCTATTGCAGAATTTTTTATCCAACTGATCGCTTTAGCGAATATCTCTTTGACCTTGTCCCATAACTTCTGGAAAAAAGCAGTAATGGGAGACCAGTGTTTGTAGATCAGCCCCTGCGGGGTGAAATTCAAAAATAAAAATTTAATGCCTTCCAGTCCTTTATTAAAGAGTTCTTTTAGAGTGCCCCAGAGTGAGGAGAACCATGCTTTTATCTTATCCCAATGTTTATAGATCAGTCCGGCAGGCGTAAATTTTATGAGCAGGGCTGTTATGAGTTTAATATAGGATCGGAAAATAGCGGTTACCCTGGTCCATAATTTAGAAAACCAGGTGGAGATCTTATCCCAGTTTTTATAAATAAGGTATGCACCTGCTGCAATGGCTGTAATGGCAAGTATCCAGGGATTTGCGATGAGTAATTTTGATACTGCTGAAAAAGCGATCCCAATAACCCTGAATGCTTTTCCCAGACCCATAGCTGCTTTGATAGCGGCGGGTCCTATGGCGGTAAAAACTCTGCCCACTACGGTGAAAGTTTTACCGATGTGCGGTCCTATTGTTGAGGAAAACTTAGAAATGGCACCTAGGGCCTTACTTCCGCCAGTGATAAATTTTCCTATCGTGGTGATCGTACTGCCAAGTCCAAATTGTAAGGCGCCGACTCCTATCTTTAGAGCGGCAATGGCTGCAATGGTTTTTACAATACCCTCTACTAATTTAGGATTTTCTGTTATCCATTTAGAAAGGTTGTCTATGAATGGTTTTGCAGCCTGAGCCAGCTTCATTAGGGAGGGTAATAAAGCGCCTCCTATTTTAATACCGGCATTGATGGTTTGCTGCTTTAGGATTTCCAGTTGTGCACCTGTTGTTTTTAAGCGGTTCTGGGCTTCTTTTTGAACACTGCCTGTCACATTGGAATTTTTAGAGAGAAAGTTGAGCTGATTTCTGACTCCGGTTGCTGTATCCATATTGGCTGCTAATTGAGCTACAGCGTTACTGTATTCACCGACATCTCTTTTATTGAGCCAGCTAAAGGCATTTCCGCTGGCTTTGGCTTTTTCCAAAATAGCGATGAGTCCTTTAGCTCCGCCGCCTGCTTTATTAAACATAGCGCTTAGCTCCTTATTTCCCATGATGGCTTTTTGGAATCTTTTCATAATGGTTGCGGACTCTTCACCGCTTTGTCCTACAACCTGCAGGGCATTCCCGAAGGCCTGCATATGAGTTCCTGAAACTTTTAATGTACTGGCTACAGAGGCTCCGCCCTTGGCCATAAAAGTCACTAAATTGGAAGCTTTACCTCCAAATTTGTTGGTGGCGGCGTTCATGGCATCCATTACGGCATCGGTTTCTTTTAGGGTAATGCCCATGGCATTTTTAATGACCATATAGCCTTTGGCGGCCTCACCTGCTGCCATGTCAAAGGCGAAAGAAATCTTACTGGCAGACCTGGCCACTCCATCAATTTCTTTTTTGGCCACGCCTCCTGCTGCCAATTCGGCCATGAGTTCTGCTACACTGGTAGCAGCCCCTCCGTATAGATTAGAAACAGCGATGGCATTATGGGTTAATTCAGCAAACCCTTTACTTCCAAAATCATCATTGGTTACCTTGGCCACATCGGCAATTTTTGATTCTAATTCTATGGACTGTTTTACGGCTAAACCTAATGGAGCGAGCATGGCAGCACCTCCGGCCATGTTGGAAAGGCCTGCCTCCTGCATTTTCTTCCCCTTATTGATCAAGGATTGTCCCTGTGCATTGATTCTGCTTAATGTGCCGGAGAAAGATCTGTCAAGTTGTCTGATGGCGGACTCTGCGCCTGAAATATCGGCTCTGAGTAAAAGGGTTACGGCGGTTGCTGCATGATTCATTCTTCGATAGAGTTTAAGGTATTATGAATGGCTACCGCTTCTCTATAATAAAGGTATATCTCCCGGCTGTACCACTGTTCTACCTCTAATGGTGATATGCCATAGAAGTGCGCTGTAAAGGCTATTTCCCTGAGCCCTATTAAAAATTTAATGAAGAAAACGCGATCATGAGTTTTGCATAATCATCCTGGAAGAGATCATCGAGATAAAATTCCGGGGGCTGCTGTTTCCCCTCTATGGTGGTAGCAACACTCATATTGATGGTTTCAAAATCACCGGCAGGATCGTTTTGCATTCTTTTCTTGGTTTCGACAAAATCCCGGCCTTTGAGCTTTCTCACCGAAGCTTTTCGGCCATCCTTGAGTTCAAGGTGTTTTACTTCACTTCCGTTGTCGTATTTCCGGGTTAATATGCCGCTGTTTTTCTCCTCTTCACTTTGGTAGAAAAAGCCATCCTCGCTGGGCTCTGTTGGGAAAATTTCTTTATTCATAATACTTTGTTTAAAGCTCAAAACTAGGAAAGAAAGCAGAAAAAAAACTTGCCAAATATTTGACAAGCTTTTCCTTAAACCAATGTTATAAAAGGATAAAAAACGCTAAAACAGATATTGACAATAAAAGGGATTAAATCCCCAGATTTTGTCTGTAAGCGGCTAACAGATCTTCTCCATCGACTTTAAAGATATTGGCTTCTACATCTACTTCCGTAATGACTTCTCCTCCAATTTCCAGTCTGACATAGGTACATCCATAATTTGTGGAAAGTTCGACATTATCATGCTGCTGGAAATTTCCGAGGGGAAAATTCTTTGGTTGAATGGTAAGGAAAACAACGGCAGGAGTCTGTGCTATTCTTTCTCCGCCCTGGTATTCTTCCAAACTTCCCCTTACCTGAATTCTTACGGCCTTAAATGGATTGGCCATTTTCTTTAAAAATTCAGGATAATAAGAGGTCCATTTCATGGAACCTTCCATTTTGTCGATGCCGGAATAGTATTCTATGGTACCATTCATTCCTAAGGCTTTATGTTCAGACTGCTTGAAAGTAAGGGTGGGGCATTGAAATTCTTCAACACGCCCCAAAAGGCTCCCTCCATCCACATATATATTGGCGTTGGTGAGTCTTCCGATTTTGATTTTTTGAGCCATTTTATATTATTTTAAAGAGCTTAGATAATTAATGTTGATCAGTGAAGTAAAGGAAATCCTCTCTGCGGGTGTTGGCGGCATAAAGTCGACATAGAATGTTACATGTCCCTGTGCCAGCTGTGTTGGGGGATTATCTTCTTGCAAATATTTACATACCCCGTCTATGATGGCTCCGCGCCCCTGGAGAGTTCTTAAGAAGGCGTTCACGGTTTCCCTGACGGTGTCAATCCATCCCTGAGTGATGGGCTGGTCTACAAATTGCAGGCATGCCTGTTCAATACTTTCATTAATCACATCTGCTGTTCTCCTTACGGCGATAAAGTTATCAGGACTTGTACCTGTAGGAAATGCTGCGCTTCTGTTTCCCCATGTTCTGTACCCGGTGCCATAGGAATTAAATACGGTAGTAATTCCTTTTTCATTCAAAAGATTAGCATCGCTGCTGCTATTAGAGATACCGGCACTGATCTCTCTTTCAATTCCTGTAATTCCTTTAATTTCATGGTTGGAATCCGACACCCAATAGCCTTCTTGATGATCCACTTTAGCTCTCACCCCTGCCAGGAAGGCTGAATAAGGAAATAATTCCTCTAAATTGGCTTGTGTGTTATAGGTTTTGAGCATGGGATACAGGAGCTGTGCTCTACTACTGGAGGTGTTAAAGTTAATGGTTCCTTCTGGTCCTCTACCTTCAATGGCTTGTTGCACGGTCGTGGCATAGGGAGCATCCAAATAGCATATGGCCCGTAGTTTTTCAGCGGTGGAAATAAGCTCTGCTGCCACGGTCTTGTCATCGGAAAAGGTAGGGGTAATGATAATTTTTGGAGAAAACCCGAAAAGATTGTAAGCAAGTTCCAGGCATTTGAGTCCGGTTCTCTGGTCGGTTGCGGGGTTGATCTCCCCGATGATATCGCCGGCCGTAATTTTAGTTTCATCGAGTCTTTTGTAGGAAAATTTGATAAATATTCCATCTGCAATACGGGGAGTCAATGCCTTGAAGTTTCCAAAAGGATCGATGCTGTAATCAATATCCTGCACATAGTCTGCGGGGTTTCCGTCAGCATCTTTTATGATGACCGTATCCAGGGGAGGGTAGGTTAATTTAAGGGCTCTGTCTTCTACTTTCAACGACTCATCGGTTACCGGTGTGGTATGTCTGGTCTGATCAAAAACATTGACCACGATGACTGTTCCGGCTCCCTGATTGAAAATAGCCTCTAAAGCTCCGGGAATAGAAAATCCGGATATTGTACTTCCAAATTGCGCTGCATCTTTCTCTGAATTCACCAGAATAGGGGTGTTTTTTTCACCCGACGGGGCAGTACCCACCAGACCTATTACGGCCGATTTGACCACCTGTATGGTCCTGGTGCCCTGTTTCATTTCGAGTGTTTCTACCCCGTGAAGATAATTTGCTGCCATATTATTTTGTTTGTTTTTTGGTTTCTACTAATTCTAAAAGTCCCTGTGCCAGGAGACTTTTTACTCTTTCGTCTTTTTCTGAGAGCTCAATGACTGAGCCTGGAACAACAATATAGCCGCCAAGTGTCGTTTTAACAAGACCTTTATAGATGTACTTTTTCATATGTCATTATTCGGGTTGATCCTATACCGGTTGATCCGTTAGCGGAGGATCAACAGAGTGGGGGAGGATTTGTGTTCTGAGTGATCTGCATGCTACTGACAGGGAATATTCCCAGACATCATTCTGGTAGTTTACATAAGCAAAATCCCCTAAAGAAACCGCTCCGCAATCTGTAGGGGTAAACCCCATCAAGGACTGCTTGATGAGTTCTGAAATGCTGTAAACTCCTTTTGGACCTCTTAATCTTCTGGATTGAATGCTGATAGTAAAGGTCGCGGTGCTGTGTTGTGATATTGGGCCGATACTTTGATTTTTATCAAAGATTTCACTCATAAAAACAACGGTCACTAAACCATTCACAACCGGTATTTTGTATTGTGCAATATCTTCCGGAAGTACTGTAATATCTGCTATTGCAGATAAATCTGTATTTGCTTCCAGCTGATGTGCGAGTTCTGATTCTACTGCCTGGTAATTCATGATGCTTCTTCTAGTAGTACTTTATAGGTGTCTCCATCTTGGGCTATACGATCATCGCCTATGATTTTCATAGCGTAATACTCTTTTTCTCTGAGGGTGATCAGAACATCTTCTTTTCGTTCAATAGCTTCCCGGATTCCTTCCCAGTCATTTACTTTAAATTCTAAAGTAGGACGGTCATAATCATAATTATGTTCGGAGAGCTTTTCATTTTCACTGGGATGGTTGAAAAGTACTCTTGCTGTGATTCCT
This sequence comes from Chryseobacterium sp. 7, assembly GCF_003663845.1. Classification (NCBI taxonomy): domain Bacteria; kingdom Pseudomonadati; phylum Bacteroidota; class Flavobacteriia; order Flavobacteriales; family Weeksellaceae; genus Chryseobacterium; species Chryseobacterium sp. 7. The sequence goes on along the minus strand of NZ_RCCA01000001.1, from coordinate 4,004,370 downwards.
CTGCACTGGGCATCATATCCCATCGTTGTTGCGATAACATCGAATGTCTGAGCCTTGAAGGAGTCGAATACATTATCCAATTTTCACTCTTACTACAGGGTTAGTGGCATCAGCAGTTTCCCAAACGTAGCCGATGAGTGTATTGCCTGAAGCCACGCCGGTAACGGTTTTGTCAGCAGAAATGAAGTATGCTTTTTTCCCCTGACTCAAAGCGACCCCTGTAGCTTTAGGAAGTTCAAAGACTCCCTCAACGGCTATAGCGCATAGATCTATTCCGTTCCCATCTGAAACGGCTACCCCTATGGTGTCTTCTTTGATCACCAGATCTCCTCCTTTTACAGTATCTTCTAAAACAGTGTGGAGAAACTCTCCTTTTTCGATATAATTTTTCATGTTTAATTGTAATTTTTAGAAAAAAAATTATTTTCCTTTGTTTTTATACCATCCTTCCCATCCCCATACGGCGGTGGCAAAAGCCATGGATCCTTTTACTTCCAGGGCATCGGTATCCCAGTTGACTCTTGATTCTGTTTTAAGTCCTCCCTGACCATTGAGGTAAGCGTACACGATGCCGTCTGCTGAAATGGCTGAAGGATCTGCCAGGAGGTACCATGCTTTGGGATCTTCGAGCTGATCGCTTACCATGACCTTGAGCTGCCCTGCGAAAACGTTAACATTTCCGGTTTCGGTAGCCAGTACTGCTGATACGAGTCTTTCTGCGGTGGTTTGTAATTCCGGGGGTACTAACAGATACTGGGGTTTAATTCCTAATTTTAATCCTGCGGGGGATTTCTGCCTTCTCATAGCGGTTCTTGCAATGCTTAATGCATCGGTGGTGAGAGGGGCTCCTGTGGCATCGTAATTTTTATGGTCAGCATGAAATAAAGCCTTTCCGTCCGGCGCATTTTTGTTATCGGTGATATTGGACCAAACTAAATCACTTTGGAATTGCTGGGCTCCCAGTGCCATAATTTGTGGCAGTCTGCTGAAGACACTCAAATCATCATTGATAATGGCAATATCGCTGATGCTGTATTTTCTTCCGAATTTTTTAAGTTTTATTTTGGCATCTTCCGCCTGAAGGATATTGCTTTCTTTGTATTCTCCTCCTTCGGGAATTTCATCAAAAGACACAGCACCATCGACTTTGATTCCTGTTTTTTCTCTGAAATCGGTAGCGTTTTCCTGCCTTGCGATGAATCTCCACTCATCGGCGTAGCCTTCATAGAACCTTCTGAGGGATCTGTCAAAGGCCAGGGATAAGAGGGTGGGGAAGTCTGTGGTAGCCCATGCTCTTTTTACCATTTCCTGTTCACTTAACATCGAGAAGTTTTCACCCGCTGCTGTTAATCTGTCTTTGGCTACATCGAGAAGTCTCATGTTTCTGAACTGTAGCGCTTTTTCGTTTCCTTTAAGGTCTATAGATCCGGGAATAGCTCTTGCCACAATTCCTTCTACCATTGAGTTTCTTTTTTTCTGGGCTTCATCTTGCGCCACTTCTGCTGGCGGGGGAGCTGCTACGGGCGCCGGATTGGCTCTTTTGGCTACTTCATCGATGATTAATGCCCTGGCATCATGCAGCGAGGTGCCGTTTTTTATGAGTGAATCTGTGAAGGCTGTTTCTAAGCCTGCCCGCTGGCAGACCTCTGAAATATCCATTGCTCTTTGTCTTTCCTGGGCAACAGCCTCTGCTCTTACCTCTGATTCATTTACTTTGGGTTCAGGAGTGGGTGTTGCCTGAACTTTTGGCGGTGTTGGGACTTCATCCGCTGTGATATTATCTTGGTCCATTATATCAATTAAATTAAAATGTTCTTCTTTTTGCTGAGATCGTATTCCGGAATTAAAGTCTGCCGGAACGGGTACCAGTGATAATTCGTTGGGTGTCCATTGGGTGGCTCTATACTCTGGAATTTCTTTGCCATTTTTTGAAACGGTGTACTGGTCTATCTTGTAGCCAACGCTCATATGACGGATGATGCCCTGTTTGATTTTAGAAATGATATCTGCATCTTTTTCCGTGCTGGAAAGTCTGATAATGGCTTTGGCTTCTTTGGTGTTTTCATCGATCCAGGCAGACTCTACCACGCCCAGAATATTTTCCAGTCCATAGGATTGATGGGAGTCCAAAACAGAAAGTCCTCTATTGAGTCTTTCAAAATTGATGGCATCTTTGGAAATCTCGAGAACTTCATTGAAATAGCATCCTTCATTCCAGTCATACCTTTTTACTGGAGTTTCTGTAGCGAAAACCACCTCAATGGTGTTGTTCTTTTCATTGAAGCTGTTCTCGGGTATTGAAGCCCTGACGTAGGATAAGGAAACTTTTGCCTTTTTCATGATACAAAACAAAGAATTCGTATTCAAATTATATTTGCTAAATATTTGACACACCGCCATTATGCAAAACTCTTGTTATAGACTGGTCAATTTTCCCGCTCATAATTTGGGCGAAATGTTTTTAAATTAGTAAGTTTGTTGTTGAATAATTAAATTTCCAAGGTATGAAAGTCGTATCGTTTTTTGCAGGTGCAGGTGGTCTTGATTTAGGGTTTGAGAAAGCTGGTTTTGATGTCGTTTGGGCAAATGAATATGATAAAGAAATTTGGGCAACCTATGAAAAGAACCATAAAAACACAATTTTAGATAGAAGAAGTATTGTCGATATTCCATCAAATGAAGTTCCTGATTGTGATGGAATTATTGGCGGACCTCCTTGTCAAAGCTGGTCGGAGGCTGGTTCAAAGCGAGGAATTGCAGATAAAAGAGGTCAGCTTTTTTATGAATTTATGCGAATTTTAGCAGATAAGAAACCTAAATTTTTCTTGGCTGAAAATGTGTCTGGAATGTTGTTGCCTGCTCATAAAGAAGCGTTAGCAAACATAAAACAGATGTTTACTGATATAGGCTACGACTTGTCATTTCAGTTATTGAATGTCTCAGATTATGGCGTTCCACAAGATAGGAAACGTGTTTTTTTTATAGGTTATCGTAAAGATTTGGGAATTAAATTCACCTTTCCAAGACCCACAACGTTAGAAAACAAAATTACTCTTGAAAAAGCAATTAGTGATTTAAAAGATACTGCCTTACCTGCAAAAGAAGGGAACTATACCAATGGAAAAGACTGCAAAGTATCAAACCATGAATATATGATTGGTGGTTTTTCGTCGATGTTTATGTCAAGAAATAGGGTTCGCTCTTGGGATGAAGTGTCATTTACAATCCAAGCTGGTGGTCGTCATGCACCAATCCACCCACAAGCTCCAAAAATGAAACTTATTGAACAAAATTTGCGTGAATTTGTGAAAGGTCAAGAACATTTATATCGAAGATTAAGTGTTCGGGAATGTGCAAGAATTCAAACTTTTCCGGATACTTTTTCATTTGAATATAGCAGTGTATCCGCTGGTTACAAAATGATTGGAAATGCTGTTCCTGTTAGAATGGGTGTGATTTTGGCAGAAAAGATTTATGCTGATTTAGATCATTTGAACGTTATTAATAAAGTTGTTCAAAAACCTATTTCTACTGAATACAATGGAAATGTTGTAATTGAAAAACTGAATGAAATTGTAAACCGAGTAACAGTATAATGTCAAAAATTGCAACCCAAACCATAAACGGAAAAGCATTTGAATATGCTTTGCTAATCGAGTTTTTAGAACGTTTAAGAGTGCTAACTTCTGTTTCATTTGTTGAAAATGAACCTTACAAAACTGCTTTGAAATGTTTTACAAGCTTTGACGAAAAGGAACAAAGTCATTACAAATTAGTGGCAAGTTTTGCGGTAAATTTTTTACTTGATATTGAGCCACGTTTATCAAACGGAATTAGTGATGAAGATATTCTACAACTCGAGATTGTAGCCGACAAAGCTGGTCAAACCGGTGATGTTCGCGATGTTTTGGCTATTCGCTCATTGCAAAAATGGGAAATAGGAGTTTCGGCAAAAAACAATCATAGAGCCGTAAAACATTCTCGTTTGTCAAACGATATTGATTTTGGTCAAAAGTGGTTAGGCTTTCCTTGTTCTGCTGAATATTTCCAAGAAGTCAAACCTGTTTTCGATAATTTGGCAAAGCTGAGAACAGCAAGCAAAGCAACCCAAAAATGGGATACCTTAGGCGATTATCATACATCCGTTTATGTTCCTGTTTTGGATGCTTTTAAGAAAGAATTATTGCGTTTGGATAACGAAAACCCTGGAATTGTAGCCGAAAATTTAATTAAGTATTTGATTGGTAATCAAGATTTTTACAAAGTCATAAAAGGTAAAAACAAGGTCGAAATTCAAGCCTATAATTTACACGGAACATTGAATTTACCTTTTGAAAGCGTAAAACCAAAAGCAAAAATTCAGCGTCTGAAACTACCAAACCGTTTGATTGAAGTAGTTTACCAAGATAATTCAAAGACAACTATTTTAGTAACGTTAAGTGAAGGTTGGCAAATTTCTTTCCGTATTCATAATGCAAGTTCTCGGATTGAGCCATCTTTAAAGTTTGATATTAATTTAGTATCCGCACCTCACTCTCTTTTCTCAAATCAGTTGTTTATTGGTTAAGGTCGGTCAATAGTACGCTGACAGGTAGCCTGCCTATAATGCCTCGCCAATGTGAGGTGTATGAATGCGAACTGCTTCGTATCAACAGTTGTGCATACAATCCGCCACTTTGCAAAACAGCGAAACGTTATCTTCTTATTAATAAATAAATTTGTCTTTCAAACTCTCTTTGCAGAGTTTCTTTAGATTCTGTTTCTATTTTTCTTTGAATAGGGTCATTAGTCAAAATCCCAAAAACAGAAGTGGTTTTCATGGCGGTAATGGGGAATCTTTCTTTTGCTTTCTCGAATTTTCCTCCGGCGTATTTTCCTCTGGCAAAAATTTGTTTTTCAACTCCGGTATTTGCCGATGATTTTGTTAAGAAAGCATAAGGAATAACTTTTCTGCTTCCTTTTTTGATCTCAATAGAAACCCCTCCACCGGCTTGCTCGTTTTTCCTTGCATTTCGGGTTCTTTGCTGTAAAGTTCTTCTTCCTGTTTCTTTATTTCTCACCGAGCGAATAGAAATAACACTTCGGCCATTAACAAACTGTGGACCAAACCTGGATAAGCTCAAGGGTTTGAAATTTCCTGAGATAGAAGCCTCATTCTGTGAATAGGTTGCTTTTTTCAGCACAATAGAATTTCTGATATCAATAGGCTTAATGTTATAATATTCAGAAATCATTCGCCTATAATGGGTGTTACCTTTTGCAATTGCTTTATTTAGGGCCCTTGTGCTGGCTTTCTTAAGATTTCTGTCCTCTAATTGTCTCTGCAAAAAGTTGAGGCCATTACTGGTGTGTGCTATTGTTACCTGTATCATTACTCTGATTTTTTAGATTTACCGCATCATATCGGGGATCTGATTTTGGGTGAAGGCCTGCCTTGTCAAATAATTCTTTAGAAATTTTCATCTCTTCCAGAATTTCTTCCGGGGCATAGCCTAAAAGTCTTACGGCTTCCTGCCAGCTCATAAATCCGGCTCTTACCTGTGCTAAAAGTCCGTTCACTTCTTTTACAGGGTCAATCATCATTCTACCCGGGGCGGTCCATTCCACTGTTTTAGGCGTGTCTTTGGGAAGAATGCCTAATAAATTTCCTGCCTCTACAAACCAAAGCCATACTTTCGCGCATAATTTAGGGATGAGAATAAAATTCTGCCATGTCTCAATCATTCTTTGGTATTCTAACCACCCCATGCGTCCGCTGGAGTAATTGACATGGCTTAAATCTCCTGTCATGGCTTCATAGCTCATGCCGTAGCCTGCTGAAATACCTGTAAGGACGTTTTTGGAATATTCGCCATACCCGTCTGCGGGAGGAGGGGAAGCAAAAGTGACCGATTTGCCTGGCTCTAAGGTCTGAATGAGCCCTGGTTCCACCCTGTCAAACTCTTCATAATCCTGGGTGTCTGCCCCGATCATTTCAGCATCTGTCTTGGTGATGAATATGGAGAAGCAGGAGGCGATCTTTTGTCTTACCAGCTGCGCATCCGAATAATCGTCAAAATCTCTTAAGCTCATCATGGAGGGAGAACCAAATGGAACTCCATGGATCTGCCCGGGTTCGTCCTGGAAAAAGAGATGGATCACATCCTGATCTTTCCAAAATGTGCTTTTAGAATATTCCAGCTCCGGATCCTTATCGTAAATCCAGTATCCTTTCCTTTTTCCGGTGGAAGCAAACTCAATTCCCCCGGAAATATATGACCCGGTGGAAGTTTTTATGGTATCTTTTGAGAGGTCTAAAAATTTAGTGGAAACCACCTTGAGTTCTAATGGAATATGTTCTTTATTATTGGTTTTAATTCTTAAGATGAGTACTGAACCATGCATAGAGAGTGTTCTCATGCAAAGGTTCTGTAATCCATAAAAATTACAATTGGCGTCAAAATCCACTGAGGTCTGATGGGCCCAGTCCTTCCAGATTTTTTTTAGCAGTTCATTTTTAATGGCCGGAACAATGCCTCTTCCGGTGGTATTGTTGGCAATGGAATTGTGAGCCCGGAAAGAATAGGGGTTGTTTCGGTAGAGGTCCCTGCTTCTGTTTTTCAGGGTTTTAATTTCGGCTAGTTTTGCGGCCTGTTCAAAATCATTCACATTCCATCCTTTGGTACGGCGGTCTTTTCGTGCTCCTTCATACCCTCTTTGTAGGATATCCATTGCATTACGCCGCTGTATTCTTTTTAGTCCCCACTGCGGACTGAAATAAGAAACTACTTTATCGAGTAAATTTAATTCTAAGGACATTTTTTCCAGTTTTTACTAAAGACTCCTACTTTTCGGCCATTGTCTTTTTTGATAAGCCCCAATTCTGCTGCGATGAGATTTTTGATTCTGAGCATCTCATCAAGGCTGCGGTAGGTAACGGTTTTATCACCATAGGTAACAGTTAAGGTTCCCTGTGCGATACTCTTATTCAAGGCGTAATACTGTTCTATTGTGAATTCTGGTCCATCCATTTTTTTTGTTCTTTCTGTAAAGTTGTGAAAATATGGTGTATATTTTTGTAGTGGCAAGCATTTGACAAATACAATCTTGAGCGGATATCCACACGATCGAGCATATAGCTCACATATTGTCGGCTGGTACCGGCTATTCTTGCAATTTCCGGGACTGTCATATTGCATTCTGTTTTTAACAAATGATAGACGAGTGATTTTCTTTCTGAATGCTCGTGATTAGGACTTTTTCCAAATAATTCTTCTGGGGTGGTCTGATAGTATATACATGCAGCATGAATGGCCATTTCTGCAAGGCTTAACGGCATTTGAATGCGTATTGTGATGTGTTTTTCCATATTAATTCCAAAAATCTGATTTCTTCTTTACTTTATTTTTAACTGCTCCGGTTCTTTTATTTCGCATGAGTTCCCAATGTTTGGGTGAAAAGGAGTCCATGCCGACCATATGGGCCGCAGCCCTGGCGTAGTTCCTGATATCGAGGGGCTCATTTCGGGTGAACTTTTTCACCCACCTCTGTACCGTGTGTCCATTTTTATTTTTGGTTGTAATAAGTTCTTCAGAGGTCAGTCCTTTGAAGTAGGCCTCATCATACATCGGGAAATGACAATACCCTGGATCTCCTGGATTAACTCTTAACCAGCCGTATAACTCTGACTTCAATAATGAAACTCCGACATGCCATACTTTGACCCCGTCCACGGATTTGTTTTTTCTGGTAACATTCACGGCTTTTGGAGCAGAAATAATGGTAATCTGATTGTCACGTCCTTTGATGGGGACGACTCTTGAAGGGGGATAACGGCCGCAAAAAGCATAGACTTCACTGGACCAGTTTCCACTGTCCACACACATCATTCTGATACTCATCTGTGTGCCGTCGGGTCTTATCCATGTTTCATTCAGGACGGCATCGAGTTTTTGCCAAACCTGGGCGCTGCCATCACCTGCCACAAACCCCATTAGCACTCTATAATCAATGGAGTAGGAAACCTTCCCCTCACACCAGCCTACTATTTCCAGTTCGATACGGTCTTTCTGAATATCTACCCCGGCTGTTAAAAAAGCAATTTCATCAGTGGGTATTTTTCCTCTTGGGTAATCCTCTCTACGGTCATACAATGCTTCCCACTGGGGCTTATCTCCGCTTTCTTCATAGGTCAGTCCTAAGGAGGTGTTGTAAAACGTTTTCATTTTCGGGACATCTCCAATGGCCTCTTCATATTCTATGGCCAAATCCTCCCAGCTTTTCCATCCTAAAGGGGAATAGAGGGAATTGATATGATAGCCTACTCTTTTTTTATTTTGATTCTCAGGCTTTGTAGGTATCCAAACTCCACTCTCCAGCATTTTTGTTTTTTCGGATTCCTGAATACCTTCCTGGCAGTGTTCACACTGGTAGTAAACCTCTTTTGCCACTTTTGAGCTTTTGTTGTATTGATATTTTAAATTTTCCCATTTCAAATGCTGCAAAGCTCCGCAATGAGGGCATGGGAGAAAAAAGTATCTCTGGTCGGTACTCTCAAACAGGGGCTCAATAACACTAAGCCCTTTTGTTACCGGAGTGGATAAAATGAAGATTTTTCTTTTGGCAAATGTGGAAGTCCTTTTCTTTGCCAGGTCAATGGGATTTCCTTCAGTATCCAAATCCACAGGATAAGCATCTACCTCATCGAGCATGAGTCTTTTGACGGGCATATTTCTGAGCCCTGCGGCGCTGTTGGCTCCCGCTAACCTCAATATCCCACCTGGGAATTCTTTTTTTGTCAGGGTATTTCCGCTGTCTCTGGACTTTGGTGGCTTTACTTTGTGTGCCAAGCTGGGCGAGCTTTCGAGCATGGGCTGTATTCTGGTCTTGCTTACCAGTTCCACCACTTCTTTGGTGGGTTCTACAAAAAGCATAGGACAGGGTGAAACATCAATGGTGTAGCCTATCCAGTTGATTCCAGCCTCGGTCACGCCCAGCTGTGCTCCTTTCATGACAATAACTTCCTCTACAGGAGAATATTCCCCGAGATGATCCATAATCTCTTTGAGAAACGGAGTGATGGAAGTTCTGTATTTTCCTGGCATTGCTGAACTTTTACTGTCTAAGAGTCGGTTTTGATCTGCCCACTGGCTCACAGATAGTATGGGTTCTGGTTGTAAGGCGTCTAAAAATCCTTTAATGAGCATAGGTTGTAAGTTTTATTAAAGATTCGTTGATGCTTTCTGTTAATAATTTATGGGCATCGTTTCGGTCCATGGTCAGGAGCTGATCTATGATCCTGTCGGGGATAGCTTGCAGACTCATTCTAATTTCTTTGCCATAGGCGTAAATTTCTTTATACACTTCTTCTTTGTTTACGAGCTGCCCGCTTTCTGTTTTGAGTTTCAAGAGATCGAGCTGCGCTTTAATGATGATTTGCTTTCGCAAGGCTTCGGGTGCTGTGTCCTGATGAGAGATTTGTATCTCAACGACATCGAGACCGCTGTAAGCATCCAATTGCTGCTGGGATATATTTTCTTTTAATTTTTCATTGATCTTTTTGATCTCGGTCTGAAAACCGTATTCCTGATCTGCAATATCGGGGTTGATGGTTTTGGTTTCTGAATCATAGCCTTTAGAAATTTTTCCTGCTTTGATGGCCTTCTGAATCGAAGCATGACTTACCCCTACGCGCTTGGCATATGCTCTTATGGATAAATATTTTTCTTTTTTCATAATTTTTTAGTGAGTGGCAACCAAAGTGGCAACCATGGTGGCAACTAAAGTGGTGTCTGGTTGCCAGGCTGGTCTTTCCAAACCCCTTATTAATGCTGCATTTTTGTGCTGTCATACTGGCAACCGGCAACCAGGAAAAAATTCTGTGACTAGCGCTTTTTTGGGGCTCGTAGCGCCGTAGAAGGGGATTTCCGTAAAGTACCTACTCGGATTCCAGGGGTGTATGTTATTTTTTACTTAATTTATCGACACAAGCCCCTTGATTGTAGCCCGTATCCGTTTAACTTTTGCATCGCAACTTAGGACGGTCTCTGTTATGATTTCCTGAAGCTCCTTATGGGTCCATCCCGACTTTAAAAACACATCAGCCTGATACTGCTCGTTGTTTTTATCCGTTACTATCATTTCCAGATCTGTCGGCTTCCCAATGCTGAACCCCGATTTAATGGCATTGTCTGATATAATGATCTCTATTTCTGTACCGTCTCTGGTTTTTGATTGTAAACTTTTCATATTGATATTGCTACGATTTTCAGTTTTATGGGTTTCATTAATAATTGGGTTTTTTGGCGGTCTTTTTTTCATGTAAAGAATGATCATCCATGAGGAAGGGGATTTTCTGGTCATCCATCATCAGGATAAAGTCCCGGAATGTTTTTCCTCTGGTAAGGGCAGCAGAGACAATACTTCTTGTTTCATCATCGGGATCTTTCTGAATTCTGATGGCTGTTTCACAGAGGTTCATAAGATTGGTTCCCAGATTTCCGCGGGGTTTGAGGCTCTGATTGTAAGTTCCGGATGGGTTTTCATGAATGACCACAAGAATATGTGTTTTATACTCTGATTTTAATTTGAGCAGCCACTGAGTGATTTCCCCACTTTCCGCAACGTTATTAAAGTCTTTTACAAAGTGTACAATGTTATCAATGATCAGCATTTTGCAATCGGGGTTTTGTTTCAAATGCTGCTCTACCAATTGTTTTTTTTGGTCTTTGGTAAGGGTTAAAACACTGTAATAATCTATATCGGCGCCTGTCATATAATAAATTCCTTTTACTGCATCGTGGCTGTCATGCTGTGATTGTTCGGTGTCAATTACTGCAATTTTTTTGCTTTGATAGGTTGAGAACATTTTTTCATTACTTCCATTTAAAATAGCCTGACACATTGATTTTATAAGTCCTGATTTTCTTGCTTTTGCAGGTCCGAAAAGAATGGAGATATTATCTTCAGACATGAAAGGGATATGATATCCATCCTGCTTAATGCAAAGTATGGGAATGGGTTTGGGATAATGATCCGTTCTGCGGATTAAATAATCTGAAATATTGAGTAACACTGGATCTTCATATCCTGCTGCAATGGGTTTAATCGGCTCAATCATTACTCAAAAATTACGTATTATCCGATCTTTGTTGATAGGCAGAACTCAAAGGTTTAACTTCCTTGAATCTGTATCCTTCATTCCATAATTTAAGTTTTGGAAACTCTTCTTTAGCTTTTTTAAGCAGATTATTGATTAACTCTTCTACCTGCTGATAGGTGATCCTCTCTTCTTTTTTGATTGGGACCATTTTTTGTGGCGTTACTTTTAAAGTCGATAGATGATCATTTTGTTCCCAGTTTTGTTCTCTATACATTTCTTTCAGGTATACATCCCGATCTTTCGGTATGCGTTCATACTGCTGATAAATCCAAAGTTCATCTGTAATTTTTCGTATCACTTCTTCTTTTGGGTCTATGAGCATGGTTATTCTTCTCATAATATCCATGGCATCAGGCATTCCCATTGGAAAATTGATTTCCTCTAACGGTTTTTCCCGCAAAACGGCTTTATTATTTTCATTCTGAACTTTATAGCATTTTAGAAGGTAAAATAAGAGAAGAGCATCCTCGAGAGAGGTATTTCGCTGTTTGGAATTCTCTTCATTAATGAGCTGCTGCAAGGCATCAATGTCGGTTTGAGTTAACTTCAATGTTCCTGAATTTCTACTGGCATAATCAAACCTGTTTCGAAGGTGTACAAGAGCTTTCATACTGTTTAAATTTTTTAATTGCGGTTTCAATAGCCAGATGAAATTCGGGCTGTTTTTCGGCGGTCTGATTGACTTCTTTTGCGATTTTATCAATCTGCTTTACGTCATCTTTGCCTGTTTTGCGAAAAGCTTTCAGGCTTGAAATGGTGGTAAACCAAAAATCGTTAAAGCCCAATTGCTTCGCCTGGCATCTTTTGAAATGTTCCAGGATGGCAAGCATTCTTTCCACTCCGTTTTGGTCGTTGACAATAATTAATTTCATGGTATTTACCCACTGATAAACATCGGCTTTGAGCAGATGCGAAGCTTTAGGGTTTTCTTCGATCCATAATTTCCAAAATCTGTAGGCCAGAATAAAGTGAGATTTATTGCCCTTAAAATTTTGAAGATAGTCGTTGAGATTTTTAATCGAAACAAAAAGAAATTTTTCTTTTTCCTGACCCTTCACAATATATTTATTAATACTACTATTATTAATACTACTATTATTAATACAGTTAGTATATACTTTACCCTTACCAAACCTCGGCGAAACCTTGGAATAAACCTCATCCTTAACCTTGGTAGGAACCTCATCCCGAGCCTCTGTAAAATTTCCAAAGGTTAGGGAGTATAGCGTTTCAGAAGCTCCGTTTTTGGTTACAAAATCTATCATTCCTGCCTGTTTTAATTTATTTCGGGCATTTGCCAAAGTTTTGAATGTAACTTTGATGCTTGCTATGATTTTACTATTGTTATGCTTGAAGGATTCTTTCCATGAGCAAAGGTCGTTTATGCGTATCAGATACATATAAAGAGCGATCTCAGTCGAATTGAATGAATGGATTTCGTTCATACTCCAAAAGTGGTCCATAGCTGTTTTAAGATTCATTCTAACTAATTTGAAATGTTTCAGGTAAAAAATTAATAATTCTTAATAACCAGTTCTCCTGTACGAGGACCTATTGCCTGGTTGAGTTCCGTTATACGAAGGTCAATCTTGTTTTTAAAATACTCATCTGTTGTTTTAAAGAAAAGCCAGTACAGGATGTGTGCTGCTGCCGGAATCTCTACCAGATAATCTATTATTTCCCTTTCTTTTATAGGTATTTTGCGGGTCTGATCATTTGAGTACACTGGGCTTATGTCTGAATATTCCAGGTATTCATTACTTGATAAGAACTCTTTCAGGAACTTATCAATGTCTGGAACGCATCCGAGTAGAATTTCTGATAAGCTAAGTTTAAAAGTATCGTTACTGAATGGTTGTGATGGGTTTCTTTTGTTGTCTTGGTAAAATGTCATAATATTATTTTATAGGGTTTAAAAGTGCTTTTTTAGCACATTTGAAAGAATTTATGGTATGATCTGTTTTGTACTCAAAAACTCCCTGAGGAAAACAAATCCTTTCTCGGTCCATTCCATTCTGTTTCTGGTGTCAGAGGTTCCGTCAGATCTGAAAAATGGATATGGTATTGTTTTAGTATATCCATTGCCAGAATATTTTGCAGTAAGCTTCCAACAATCATCACCTTTTATTTTGTATTGAATGCCTAACTTTTTCAATTCTGCATTCAATGCTTTTGCACTTCTAAATCCTAATCTTGCTGATAGGATAGAGGCTGTGTAGGATCCGGTGCTGTTATAACAGTTTTTTGATAAGTCAACCCAAGGAGCGTCACTTATGATCTGTTGCTGCTGGATCTCATTTTGCATTTCCAATTGTTTGTTCTTAAGCTTTACATTTTCGATAGTTTGCATTGCTATTTGAAACCCTTTAGCCATGATCATTTCATTCGTGTCCGTTACCTGGGTTACTATATAACCTCCATGTTTACGCATAGTAGGAAGAACCTCTTCAAAAACCCAATCTTGAAAAGACTCTGCTTCCTTTAATTTAGATTTCATAATCAGCCTGTAAAGGTTGGGCTCATTAATGATCTGGACATATGTTCCTCCAATACCGTTTTTGTGAGCGACAAACCGTTTTGTCGTGTCGCCTGATTTACAATGAGTTGCGATTGCTTTAGCCGGATCTTCATATCCCAGAGCCCTTGCGACATCAACAGCGACAAATAAAGGGCTGCTGTCTTCAGATTGGAAAGCTCTGATTTTTCCGAATTTTTGACTGTTAAATATTTGTAATTCCATCTTTTAATTGTTTTCTTGTTGTTCTTAGTTCACTGATCGTTATAAAACTTTTTTCTGTTTCTTGAAGACTTCTAACCATACTTTTTACATTAAGTGGAAAAACAGGAAATGTTAAGCTCTTATAGTAATTTATACTTTTAAAAAAGTCTTCTTCGCTGATAGTAGTATTATTATAGTAGCTGCAAACAACCTCCATAACACTACTATACATTAAGTGATTAATCTTTAGGGAATGATTTTTATTTTCAGTATAGTTGAGAAATGCCATTATGTTTTCTCTGTCAAATTTTAGAAAATCAAATCCCTTATAACGCTCTATTAGATATTCAAGTTCTGAATGAAGTTCTATGCATTTATTGGCTTCTTCATCTTCTGTTTTATGATAAGCAGATAAATCTATATTGAACAGTTCTTTAAATAGCTCTGATATATCCCAGTCAGACCTTTTTTCTTGTTTAATAACAGTTTCAAATAATTTAAGTTGAGTAAAAGTGTCAAACATTCTTACCAGCGCTGAAATGCGTACTATTCTTAGCTTATTTTCAAGCTTCATCATGATTTAAAAATTTAGTGATTGAACATATCCGGTTAAAATTGTTCCTACTACTATCAGAGCTATTGCAAGTGTAGTAGGGAGGTCGTTAGTGTGTGGTTTCATGGCTATTTATTTTTTTTACTTTTGTTGTCATCATTTTTTTAGCAATTTTTCTTAAACATTAGCCATCTGCTGGGTGCGGGTGGCTTTTATATTTTCACAGGTTTACCGTCCACATACTTTATTCCCAATCGAGCGTTTCTCTTACTTACTGCCAAAGAAGCTAAAAATGAGATGTCTTCTTTTTTAGTACTTTGCGAGTTGTCGATTAATTGTTTTAATGTAGACGCCTCAAGCTTAGCTTCTTCCAAAGATTGTTCACTTCGGCGTATGCGTTGCTCTAGTGCATTAAATCTCCGCAGTAAGTTTTCTGTTTTCATTACTATATATTGTTTAGGACCTGTTGAATTGCCTTTTTCATTTTATTGTAATCATCAACTATTTTGGTTGAGCTATCACTGGTTCTATTCCCTCTAAGAGAGGCATAGATGAAACGTGCCGTAAAGCCGTGTTTTTGTTTGAGTCTTCTTATAATATCCTTATTATAACCATTGTACTGTTTTGTTTTCTTATCTTTGTCCATAGTTTTAAATGTTCATGTTTGTTTTACAACACAAATATATGATAATTATCTTATATTTGAAAATTATTAAAGATAAAAATCATGACTGATAAGGAGAAAATTTTACAGTTTCTTGATTATAAAGGGATAAGTAAAAATAAATTTTATACAACAACTGGGTTTTCAACAGGATTCTTAGATAGTGGTAATAGTTTAGGGGTAGATAAATTGAGAATTATCATTGATAAATATCCTGATTTTAATCCTGAGTGGCTTCTAACAGGCAAAGGTGAAATGTTAAGATCAGAATGCGATAGCAGCGCTGTTTCAGGGTCTAAATTTGAAAAGAGGCCTTATATCAATTATAATCGCTTGCCTGCTGTAGTTACTGTTGAATCTAACGAAGAGGAAGAAAATATTCTGGCGGTCCCTGCTAAACTTGCAGCCGGCTATGTGGGAGGTGGATTTATGGATGCCAGTTTTGTAGAAGCATTACCTACCTTTAGATTGCCATATCTTAGAAACGGAACATTTAGATGTTTTGAGGTGCAGGGATGCTCTATGGAAGAGGGGATCAAAGATGGAGATTATTTTGTGGGAAAATTTATTGACAATATTAGAAATTTTGGAGAGGGTAGGATTCATGCCTTAATAATACCTGAGCTTGATTCTCTATTATTAAAAAGAGTGTTCAGGCATCCTAAAGATCAAAATGTAATTATTCTTAGGTCTGATAATAACAACATCAGTAATATTTATCCTGACATATATGTTGATATTAGATACATCTCAGAAATATGGAGTTTCACTGCGGTAATTTCTTTTAATCAACCATCATTTGATATGAATAACTTTAAAGAAATTTTGGCGACAAAGCCTGATGCTGTCTATTATTTAGAAGAGAAATAAGTGTTAGTTTTTTTATAATAATCGATTTGTTTAATGCCTAAAAAAAGAGATAGAATGAAATTCTCTGAAGAGTTTAAAGAAGCTGTTTCCAATCTTCCTTCGATAGAAAAAGATAAGTTAATATTCAGACTTTTGAAAAAGGATTTGGTGCTGGCTAATAGATTGCAGTTTGAATTGTTAAGCGAAAAATCAGTAGAGGAGTTAAGGGATGAAGTAGAGGAGAGGTTGAAAAAGTATTGCAAAATATCATCTCAACATATTTATTCAATTGGTTATTTGAGTATGGATGTCCGCGATATGAGTGGTTTAATAAACAAGCATGTTTCTGTTACCAAGGATAAATTTGGTGAAGCGTGGCTTAACCTATTTTTATTAAACGAATTGTTAGAGCAAATTACAGATCAGCTTAATGATCTTCAATATAATTGGAAGTTAGAAAAGTTTTACGTAGCTATTATTGCTCGAATTTTTAAAGTTCTTCTTATAGTAAATAAGCTTCACGAAGATTATTGGGTTGAGTTCAATCCGGAACTTGAAAAGCTAGGTCATAAAGTAGGAGGTATTCCTGTTCTAATGGATTTGGCAATACAGAATGGACTGGATGTAAACTGGCTCATTAAGGGAGGTATCCCTGAAGACATTCAATCCATCCATAAAGAACTAAGAGAAAATGGATATTTGAAGTGTTGATTTACATGATAATGTAAGGTTAAAAATGTGCTTACAATCGTGTTTGTAACCGTGTTTATAGCATTAAAAACAGTTAAAATTTAAAATATAAACAATTGATAATCAGAGCATATATTTTGATAATTCGCAAGTCTTATCTTTGGTAAGGAAGAGGTCACGGGTTCAAGTCCCGTAGTTGGCTCTAGGCGGAAAGCCTTTCCCACATTGGGTTTTCCGCTTTTTATTTAAATACATTTTAGCATTGCAGTTTACAAACGTTAATAAAATCGTTAATAAACAAAGCAATGAAACGCAGCAAAATTCTACTTCCGAATGGATGTTCTTGTAGTACTCCTTCGGTATTTCCGAAAGACTGGAAAACTGCCGGAAAAAAATCTCTTACATTAACATGGAAAATTCAATATTATTTCCACGATCCCTTATTCAAAGATAAATACCCTTATGGTCGTCTTACTATTGTTAAGGGTATGAATGAATATAAGGATATTGAAGATAGGCGAAACGCCACTAAAATTCTATTAGAAAATGAATTAAAAACTTTAAAAGAAGGTTATAATCCTATTCAAAAAAAATCTATTGCAGTAATAGAGGATTCGCAGTATATTGAACTATCTCCGTACACTCCGTTTATAAAGGCATTGGAATTGGCATACGATAAAATTAGTGCATCATCAATTCATTTAAAACAAGTCAAGCAGTGTATAGCACGATTAAAACCTTTTTTTGAAAGGTTAAAATATGATGAGCTGAAAATATCAGAAGTAAAAATTTGGCATATTAAAAATGCTTTTGAACATGCTAAATTGACACCTTCTGTCTACAATAAGTATAGAAGTGTTATGATGAGTTTATTCAAAGAACTCATACAGTATGGTTGTATTGAGCATAACCCATGCAGAGAAATATCCAAGCAGAAAACAATTGTAACAATCCGGGAAACTCTTTCAGATTCAAAATACCAAATAGTCCACGATTATATAGAAGAGAATTACCCTGATTTCTTTCGATATTTTAAGATATTTTTTCTTTCGGGAGCTAGAACATCAGAATTAATGAGATTGCAGAAAAAAGACGTTAATTTAATTCAACAGGAATATAAAGTCATTATTAGGAAGGGAAGACAATATACAGAAACTATAAAAGTTATTCTTCCTGATGCGATTCCTTATTGGCGGGAAATCTTATCTATGTGTAAATCTGAAAATGATTATCTTTTTTCCAAAGGTTTGGTTCCAGGAAAGGATCCAATACAGCCATATCAAATTACTAAACGTTGGTATAGACTGATAAAGCAGTCTGATAATATAAAAGATGAAAACGGAAATATTATAAAGGTTACAGAAGATTTCTATGCTCTGAAGCATTTGTTCTTAGATATTTTAGATGGATTTAAACCTGACCCATTAGCACCGGATTATATCGCTATACCGGATATTAATCTTGCAAAGACAGCAGCCAGTCATCGAACAGAGTCTATTACAAATGTTTACACTGTAGGAAAGAAAAAGAGGGAAAATGAGGCTTTAAAACAAGTGAGACTTGGGATTGGTGAACGTTCTTAACGGACTAAAATAGCTTCATGTAAGCATGTTTACCAAATAAAATTACTTCTGATATTTACATAAAAAAGCTCCTGCAGTAAGTGCAGGAGCTAAAAATATAAAGTTAGTGAATAAGAAATTTCTAAAAACCTTTATTTATCATTTCTATTCTAACATCCAAACTTTCATTCATTGCTGAATTAGGCTTATAATAATTTAGCATATAGTTTTCGGTATCCCAAACAATATAAATGTATTCATTTAATTTAGCTTTATCAAACTTAAAGTCCTTACTGGATGCTATACCAGAGCTAAATGTACCTTCTTTATCATTATTGTTTTGACTTGGAAATAGATTGGCTTCAAAAGCAACTTTCGGACTTCCATATAACTCTAATAATTTACTTAAGATATCTGAATGCTTTACATCTATGGAAAAAATTATTGAATTTATTGTATCATTGTTAATGCCAATATTAGAAGCTTTTACTTCTTTTCCTAAAAAAGATAAAGGTAATTTATTTTCAAATGTTTGATCTTTAGTATAAGTATTTAAAGATCCTAATTTTTTTCCAAAAATATCTTCAATTTTTTGTGCTTCAAAATTCATAGTAACAAATATAAGAATTAAAATATGTAGTTTTTTCATAATTATAATTTATTGGAATGGGTTTAAATTTCTTCTATATGGGGTTGGAATTCCTTTATAGCCCATCGGTGGAGAAAATGAAAACCTGCCTCCCCATGTTCCAAGGTAAAAATTCACAGAAGTTTTAAAAAAGTTTTGCATTTCAGCTTGCATTGCGTTACCTTGTCGAATAGTGTAATAATTTCTAGTCTCTTTTAGTCCAAAATCAGTAGCCTTTGCTGCTATATTTGCTGCTATATTGCTAGGTAAAACATAGCCATTTGCATATTTAACAGGAAATTGATAATACCCTCTAGTAACAGACAAAAAGAAAATGTCAAGATTAGGATATAATGAAGTGACACTAGTATAGTGGATATTTGAGACATCAGCAACCTGCCAGTTAGTACTTCTTAATTTTTTAAAAACAAAAGAAGAAGAAGAAGAAGATCCCTGTTCAGATTCAATTCCTACAGGACTATTCGCCTTCATTATCTTCATGATTGAAGAATCACCATCCTCATCTGATTTAGAAGCCTTGAAAAGATTGTCTCCTCTGTGAGCTAGATGATTAAAAATAGATACAATAGCACCAATCTTCACACCTTCCCAGAAATTACCTCCTGTAAGGGCAGATCCCACACCACCTGAAAGCATGCTGAATGCAACCTGGCCTACACCGCTATATGCAGCTTCTCCAATAGCTTTAGCATATCCAAAAGAAGCAAAGCTGGATAAAAATGCACTTGCTGCTGCAGTGAAAAAGTTGTCACCCTGCATAAAGCTTAATGTTCCCTGTACACCTGCATGGACGAGGCTTTTTAAAGCTTCATTTCCTATACTTGCAGTTGCAGTAGAAAAGACATCCCCTATAACAGTTGTTATCCCCGCACTTATCAAACTCATTACAATGCTAGAATATAAGTTAAGAATATTAAACTTCGCACCAGTAATCAAAACAGTAGCAGTGTAAGAGACTACAGCAAAAAGTAACGCTTTAACAATAGGAATTGCAAAAATCTGCCAGAATTCCCCGCTAGGGTCATTATACATCAAGGGATTATTCATCACATACCCGTACTTATTATAGTTTTGGGTATTTGTAGGGTCCTGGATATTTTCATCTGCATTTAAGAATCTTCTCAATAACGGATCATATAATCTACCATTCATGTGGATGATTCCTACTTCTGCAAAATGTTCGTGGCTTGTATAGCCTCTGTCTACTAATAACGAAGCATTATCAATGATATTTTTATCTGTAATAATGACTCCATTTCCTATCTGGAGGTGTGTGAAATTACCCCATGCATCAAAATGTCTCTGCTCTAATTTATTTCCGGCTTCATCGCTGATGGCTAGGATGCTTCCAATATAATCCTTATGTAAAAATTTGTAAGAACCGATGCTCTCTGTAAAGTTTTTTAAATATACAATATTGGATTCATAAGGTGTGCCCCCAATATAAATGATATGCTTTTCTTTTCCGGTCGTATTATCTTTTACGATTTCATAGCTTCCGTCTTCACTGTAAAATTTGGTGAACTTACCATCTCCATCAATACTGAAATTACCACCATAGGTAACTCTTTGTCTCATATTCGTAAGTCCATACTGGAAGGCAACATCTCCTTTCATTCCATCAATGAATACAGGGTCATTGTTCTCATTGTAGGTAATGCTTTGTATTAAATCATTGTTATAATTTTGTGTTCCTGCTGCATTCAAAGTCATTCCTGTTGGCTGGTAGATCTTAGCTGAGTTCTCATACTTCATGATTCCCACTTGGTCGTTCTCTATGATTCTACCTTTAACATCATAAACGTTTCTGTTGCTTGTTGGCTTGATCCCTGTCACAGGATTTGTCCAGTTTACCAAACGATTATTATCATCATAATCGAAAGATTCAACAATATTAAAGTCTCCACCTGTTGTTCTACTCTTGAGTTCATTTTTTATAGCATTGAATGAATAAGAGAGTTGGAGAATACCTGGTTTTAGTGCCGAAGAGTGATTCACATTCGTAAGGAAACCATTATCATCGTATGTATTATTAATGTTAGCCGCACCTAATTTTGCTTTCAGCACTTGCCCTTTGGCATTGGCTTCTGTCAATTCCCATAGGATTTTACCAGAGTTTTTGTCTTTTACCTGATACAGTTCACCACTCCAGGCGCTGTACAGATTCTCAATCTGAACTTTAGTAAGAGCACCGGAAGAATAGAGCTGCTTTTCATAAGAAATTACCCTTCCTTTATCATCATAGGTAATTCCTTTCTGGATAAAGTATTTTCCGTTACTGCTTTCTGAGGATGATAATACTCTTCCTTGTTGATCATAAGACACATTTGAACTGTAAGCTTTTCCTTTAGATGTTCCATCTTTTGAAACTAACCTTCCTTTATTATCATAAGTAAAAGAAATTGTTTTGTTGGTAGCCTGCCCTCCGTCTATAGTTGAAATTTCCGTCTGAGCAACCAACTGTCCCAGATTATTATACATATATTCTTTTGTTCCTTTCGGACTTATGATCTTCTTCGGTTGTCCGAATCCGTCATATTCATATTTGTACAATCCGTTGGAAGGATCATTAAATTCTAATTTTCTTCCCCAGGAATCATATTTTGTGGTGACAATATTTTCTGCATACTGTGCTTTGATTTGCTCTCCGGCTGCATTATAGAAGAAGGTAATCGTTCCTCCTTTGTCCGTTGAAGAAACTACATTTCCTAAAGCATCAGTGTTTTTGGAAGTAGTTCTTCCATAACCGTTAAGTTCTTTGACAATTGTGGTCAAGCCTGAGACAGTAGTTTCCATCTGCTTACCATTGAATGATGTAGCGGTTGCTTTGGTGATAGGGAAAACAGAGTCATCATAAGTAATGGTATTCCATCCAGAAGCACTTTGTCCTTCAAAATAATGCTCGGATTCCCTAATTTTTCTTCCCAGTATGTCATACTGGGTTTCTTTAGAAACAAATTGTCCCTGTCCAAATGCCTTCGTAGAGACTTTATATTCCTGTCCTAGCTTATTGGTATATTTTTTTGAAATATCTCCATCCGGATTATACTGTGTAACAGTGATATTAGAATTGTTATCTCTATTATATTGATAGGTAGTCGTTCCTCCAAGATTTGTTTTGGAGGTAAGGATTTTACCCCATGCATCGTAGGTATTGGTAAGGATATTTCCTAACGGATCAGTTTGCTTTTTGATCTGCCCCCAGTCATTATACTCAATACCTGTTTCTAATCCTAAGTTATCTGTTTTCTTTACAACAAATCTCCCTTTCGGATCATATACGCTTGCTTCTGTCTGAATTTGGGAATCAATACTATTGCTAGTTATTTTTCCGGTAATATTTCCAAAACCATCGTAACTATAAGTTTCCAGTAAATATCCGGTATTATCTCTGTTCCAGGTTTTCTGTGTTTTTAAGAGATTACTCTCATAAGTATATTCTTCTTTTGCGGATTTGGTATCTCCGTAAGCTGAGATTTGATCAGTTTTAGATTGAGGACGACCTACAAAGTAATCTGCCGCAATTCCTGATGTATTATGAATATATTCAAAATTAGAAGTTGTTATTGCATATCCATTATTAACATTCGATACACTTTGCTTTGGAAGATAATAATCCCCATAAGTAATAGAAGCGTTTGTTAATGTATCATTCAGGAAATCCTTTGTTTTAGTACTTTTGGGAACAGTAGCAGTTATCACCTTTGGCTTATCAGCATCAGCAATTATGCCTGTTACGATTTGTCCGTTTAATAATTTATCTGTTTGGTAAATAGTAGATTTGAAACTTAATAGCTGGGTGTTGTTCTCAGAAATATCAGCAGGGAATATTTTTGATTCGTCGTTGGTCGAGATACTCCATTCTTTCACCGGAAGCCCATCAAAAAGAGGATCTATTTCTACTGCTGACCAGATTTTCGTATTTTCAAAACCGTCTGCATACCATGAACTGCGGGCAGATTGATAATAGCCCATCATCCCTTTTCCATGCATATGTCCGGTCATCCCTCTGTATCGAAAATCCTGCTTTCTGCCTTCTTGTCTAAGTTGAGATACAGCATAGGATTGGTCAACCCTGCTTAAAGAAAAATAAGGATAATATTCTTTTTTAACCTTTTGATAAAAATTAGGGTTAAGAGGATTATTCGGGATTACCTCTAAATAATCTGCTGATGTAGTAATCCCTCCCTGAGTAATAGTTTGCACTTGAGACAGCTTTCCAGCAGAAGAAGGTGATTTAAGCTTGTGCATTCTCTCTTTCCAGAATAATAGTACATCATAATAGTTGTTGTTGATTTTTACCTGTGATGTGATAGGAGAGAATAAAGCAAATTCACTGGTACCTGTTACATAATTAGAGCCGTTATATGTATAGCTTGTATAAAAATCAGGACTTCCATTGGCCGTAGCTCCATTAGATGTATAAGTGTCAATAGTATAGCCGTAATATCTATTCAGTATAAGTCCACTTGAATTTACTACACCTGCTTTATTATAGGGCAGTATATGTACAATATCCGATTTCCCGTCTTTATTGATGTCTGATACCGAATATACATGCTGGTAAATATTAAAAGTAGGGTAATTACTGTTTTGATAGTCATTAGGTTTTCTGTATTTCAAAAAGTCAGTTTTTAAGATATTGGAAAATCCTTTTCCTGTCCCCATATAAAACCTCCAGTTATCTTTATCCTTGTTATCTGTTGTTGGGATCGTAAAGTCAAGGTTCCCATCACCGTTAAAGTCTCCAAACAAAACAGGAAATTCAGGTGCTTTTGTTTCAGCTAAATTACCGGAGAATTTTATCTTCTTAAGATACTGATTAGGAGCTGTTTTTATAAACTCAAATACGGTATAGGCTGTATTGGAAATATCAATAATATTTATTTTACCATCGCCATCTACATCCAGATATTGCTGCTTGTAATAAGAACTTTCATTGATCCCTGAATCAACTGTATAGGTTGATAAAGGATTGTCAGCATTTTTTAAGTCAACAATATAATTCCCTACCAAATAAGTATTACAATTGAGTTCATGACATGGCGGTGGTCTGTTAATTGTACCATCAGAAGTGGACATAGTTGTTTTTGTTAAATCATTACATCCGGGTGTTGGTTCAAACTGGCAAATTTTTTTATTGATCTTCACAAATACATCCGAAATACCATCACCATTAATATCTCCTTCATTGAATGAAGCCATTTGTATACTACAGCCTACGCCACCTCCCTGATATGTACAGTTTGGATCAACATAAACCACCTTCTCAAATACTTTAGCAAAGGTATTATCTCTGAAAATGTACCCTACTACTTTGCCGCCTTCGTATTGAACAATTCCGTTTCCATTATGGATTTGTCCTTCTTCATCTAACAACGTACTGATAACTTTAGCTTCTGTATTAAAGGTTTTACCTGTGGAAATATCCGTAAAGGTATTATTCAATCCTCCAAGCTTCACTACACCATTGTTCATTGAAAAATCCAAATATCCATCACCATTAAAGTCACCTGTCAGCTTTACGTTTTCAAAGCTATCTACATTATTATCTGAAAACTCTAAAACAGGCTGGGTAGGAGCTGGATAAGTAAAAACTACCGGATTAGCAGCTTTGTTTTCTGCATTGTACTCCGTTATCTTATCAACTGATTGATAATTTGTTCCATTTTTAATGTAATCAATTCCATATTTTTTAAATTGACTGCCATTGTAACTTACCTTAATTTCGGACAAAAGTTTATTTTGAGTATATTTTAATCCCTGTACATATGACTGTTCGATCAAGTCCCTGTCTATATAAGTAAATTCAATGCTGTTATAATGAGGTTTGTTTAATGTTTCATTTCCTCCCCATGTTATAGTGGATATTCTGGACACGCCACCATTAATACCCGCGGAACCAAGTGGTGTATATTCATAGTTGTATGTGATGAAGTTCCCTTGAGGATCTTTCCATTTTGTGATGTTATACTCCAATGCTGGGGTAGTATCGCCCATAAATCCTGTTGAAAATGTTTTCTCATATTTAGCTTGAGAACCATTTTCAAAAGTCACTTCCCAATAGTTAGGTCCTGAAATATTTAAACTATTTCCGACAGATTTTATTTTGATATTAGAATATTTCTCTGTCACATATTCTGCACCATCTTTACCATATTCTCCAGATTTTAAAATCAATCGCTGACCATTAAAACTATAATAATCAGAATAATCAATTTGTACTGCTTTAGCTTCTGCGTCTTTATCAATTGTTTTTCCGGCTCTTGAAATAGAGGTAATTCCTGAAATATTCCAGCCATAACCAGCTATTCCATTAGAAGCCCCACTGGTATACAATAGATTAATCTGTGGTGCTACACTTTTTACTCCTGGAGGGAGGGCAATAGGTAATGTGAATTGCAATTGCCCAGCTCCATTAACCTCAATATTTCCTTTAGTGTCATGAAAACTCTTTCCATCCGGTGCTGTCGTTCCTGATGGGTTGGTTGATCCAGCGCCAGAGTCCACAGGTCCACCTCCCGGATTCTCAGTAGCTGGACCGATCTTAGCAACAAAGGGATTCGATGAGCTGGAAGAAGCATAGAATCCTTGTGCTAACACCACTGATTGCGGGTCTTGAACCGTCCTTGAGGTACTTTCTGTTTGATACAGTATGGTCTGTGAAAAGCCCAATACCGAACAAAGTGACAGTATAATTGTTGAAAATAGTTGTATTTTCTTATCGTAACGTTTCATGGCTCTTATCGTTTGGTGATATTTTTACTAAAAATTCTGCCATCTTTTAGGGTAAATTGTACAACGTATACCCCCCAATCATAGCCTATCATGTTAACCTTTACTTGCTTGTTAAGATCAGGCGCATTCTGCTGCTGGAATTTCCAGTGAACTGTACTATGCTGATACAGTGAAATAGATTCTATGAGTCCATCTACCTCTTCACTCCAGTCTATCGTAAGATAGTCGTTTACAGGAACGGGATATAGTCTAATTTGCTTCCAAAATGAAGTTTCATCTATAATTTGAGTAGGGGAAGCTGTTTTAGCTACGGTTTGTACAGGCTCTTGGGCTATTTTCCCAGCGATATTAGTTCCCCTGTATCTTTGATTTCCTGCTTCATCATATTTGAAATAGACTTCGGTTTGGGAAAACCCGAAGAAGCTTATCATCAGGGATGAAAGTGATAGTAATTTTCTTTTCATTGGTGATTATTTTTTGGTTGATAATAATTGCTGAACTTGACTTTTGAGTTCCTGAAGCTCTTCGGATTGTTTTCTTAACATCTTAATTTCTTCTGCCTGGAACTTTAATTGCTTATTTTGCTCAATAGAATATAATGTTAATTCTTCAATCTTCTCAAGCAGCTTAGAATTCATTTCAGCAACATTAATTCCGTTTTCCAGTACTTGCTGAGCAGTGGGAATGTTAGGCAAATGCCCTTTTTCATTAATATGTTTTTCAACCTCCTCTAAAGATTTCAGCTGATATTCTTTTTTAAAGACATAATCAGCCCATACATTAGCTTTTACTTCAACCTCTTTAGCCTTAATTTTACCGTCAAATCTGGCAATAGCATTATTGAAAAACTTTACCCAGGTTCCATTATAAGCATCCTGAATACCGAAATAGGTAGAGCCATCATTACCATCATTAGGTTGAGCGATAATGATATTGTGGCTTTTTCCTAAGTTTCTAAGAACTGTATCTCCGATTTGTCCACCCCAACAGCCTGAACAGCCCGATTTTCCGATCTGGAATGATCCCAATGAATTAGCGATCTCAAAAGCCAGATTGTCTTCCTTATAGATTCTGAAATAAGCCTCACCACTACCTCCCGGATCATTAGTTCCTACATTTATTACTCCATTTGGAAGAATGTTCATCACTTTTGTATTGTTCGTTTTAAAAACCAGAGGTTGGTTGTCTGTAGTTCCAATAAAATTATTGGATGGATTAGTCCCTGAATTCCCAGTAGTATTCCAGCTTTGGGCGAATGAAAATGATGACACTAATAGTGCAATCGAAAATAATTGTACTTTCATAATTATATATGTATTAAATATTTATGTTTTAACTTTCCTGCAAAAGTATATTTTTTTGTTCACAAGATAAAGAGTTGTTTTATAGATTTAGCATGAACATTCTTAACCTTATTATTTATGTGTTTTCAGCCGTTCTAATGCAAAGCTATCACGACACGGCGACAAACCGTGACGTATTTTCTTACACATGATAAAAATCACATTAAAATAAGAAAGGCGTGATACTGAAGCCAATCCGATAAAGAGGTACCGCGAAGAACCCAACAGTTCAGATATGACTTACAGCCCTCACGCCCATATAGGTACGAGGGCGTAAGCCTATCATTTTTAGAACTGTTTTAGAAAATTCGCGGTTTTCTTTATCCCAAATGATAGCTTACGCTTGTTTCGTAAAAATTATGGGTGCTAATATAGAGATATTTTTTGAACTTCTAATTGGCCAAACAAAAACGTGAAATACCGATCCGGCTTTATTGTTATGTTTGTTGTTTCTATATATAATAAAAGCATCCATTTGGGATGCTTTAAAAGAGAATTGAAATACTGTTTAAAAAATATTTCTATAGATCATTATATCATTGTAAGCAGCATTGTAAGTCAGCTGTGTTCCTACGGTTATGGTTTTAGCTCCATCAAAAGGACTTCTGCAGTATCCATGCTGCTGCATCCACTCGCAAAGCTCTGTAATTTGGCTTTTATTGCTTGTAAAATAGAAGTAAGATGTATCTTCAATAGTCTTGAGTACATTGAGATAGTCTGACAATTTCCAATAATCATTACGGTTGTATGTTGTGGTATCTGTTGATAGATAGGGAGGATCAACCAAAAAGACTACATCTGTATTATTTCTATAATCGGCAAATAAATCACGATAATCTTTTTTAGTTGTGTTTACCCCTTCAAGATAGCCCTCTGCGTTATAATCACTTAATCTGACCTTATTATAGAATGTTTCTTTTTTCAGCTGGTCAAAGTTTGTCACATAATTCATGGAGAACAGTAAAGATGATGATATGGTCACCCAGTCGATAAAACCTTGCTCATGGCTTATTCTTTCAATAATTTCACGACAAAGACTATCACTTAGTCTTTCTTTGTCTTTTCTATTGGTATTTTTAGAACAGATTGCCCGAATATCAGCCAGTAAAGTATTGGTGTTATCAATATTCTCAATGCGTAATGTGTAATTATCAAAATCATTATAAATAACCGTTGCATCCGGATAGAAATTTTTCACAGTATGGCTGAGCAGTCCCGATCCACCAAATAAATCTACATAGGTAGCATTGGGTGAGAATTCTTTTAAAGCTTCTTTAAAGTGTTTTAAAAATTTTCTTTTCTGTCCCTGAAAAGGCAAAGGAGCCTGAGTATAATTTTTCATTGTGATTATTGTATTAAAAGATTAATATATTAGCTTCTTTTGAAGTTTTTGTTCAGCTTTTCGGGCATATGTGGAAAAAACGGTCAAAAACAAGATTGTTACTTGTTAGAATAGCATATAATGTAGTAAGCTTATAATCCCACTTTATAAGATATTTACCTAATGTGCAGAACAAACTGATTACAAAAAAGGTAATTTTTTGAATATTTTCGGGTATGTTTAAATTTTCGTTCATGCTTTTAATTTTTAAGATAATAGAATTTTTCCTAGTACCTGCATACTGATAGAGCCTTGTCCTCCTCCACCTAATTGGAAAACAAACCTTTTCGGGTATAAATTGTAAGTACTGTTAAACTGTTGATACGTTTTGCCATTTCCTTCGGCGATGACATATACGACTCCATTATAATAGGCAATATGAAAAGTATCGTTTCTTATGGCCAATGTAGTGCCAGGTAACATGCCTATTCCGCCGCCATCGTAGTACTGAACTCCATAGAATACGCTATCCCCGTTGCCAATTAACCCGCATCTCCAAAAGTTAACGAAGTTGGCTCCATAGTTGGTTAATTGATTATTTAAAGAAAATGAGGCCATAAAACCTGCATTTACTTCGGCGGTATTTATTAAGTTATCGGAGTAATAGAGGGTGTTTTGAGATCCAGATGAAATGGCTGTGTCATTTACGGAAGAATCCCCTCCTGAAGCTTTCTGCCAGTTCGCAATGCCTGTAAACTGGCTGTAAGTTAATCCTTCTTTTACGATTAATTCCGGGGAGCTTGCGTTTGTCATATTGTTATGGGTTACAAAAACCTGGTAATATCCTTCTGGCTTTGTTTTCCAGTTGATTCCAAAATTCAGGTTATTGGGGAAATTCTGCAGTACAGTGAAATTATCGACATCATAGGTTTCAGGTGCTGGAAGAATTGTACCGTTAATATCCTTGATTCTTTTAATTTTGATGTAGGCGTTTGGGGTAATATTATCCACAAATAGATTGACTCCTACGAGTGTTGTATATTGAATGAAGTTCTTTGTATTGTCAATAAAAGGAAGGAGTAGGACATCAATTCTTGGGGTCCCTGTAGAGAAATTTTCAGTTGATAATTTCAGTCCATTTCTAAAGGTCGTTTTTTCGGCATCGGTTGCCAGTGAGGGAAAACGTAAGACGATATTTTTCCCGTTACTCCATGCTTCCTGGCCTGTTGAATCCTGGACTCTCATTCTTACAAATGTGGAATCTGTTGATTTATCGGGCAAATTTTTGAGGTAATAATAGAATCCTGCTGTATTAATGGTCCAGTTGGCGCCTAGAGTCAATCCGGCTCCGGCAATTGATGTCAATGCCGAATTGGCAACATTTTTCCCCAGATCACCGGCAAACATTCTTCTGACATTATTATCCTGGTCAAGAATATAGGCATACTTAAAAACGGTATCAGGACCTGAAACGGTCTCGGTCGTTTTATCGAGTTTTCCATCAATGCCTTTTTCATCGACAAAGTTATCATTAAACTCATCCACGATATAATACAGCACCTCCCTGACTTTTTCAGCGGTAATTTCTCTGGCCTGATTGTCTTTGATGTTTAGGTTGATCTTATTTTTAATATTCGTTGTATCCATCTTAAAATCTTATATAAGGTGTTAGGGCTATGTTTTGCGGTCTTGTTTCATAGGTTCCTGCTTCCTGGGTTTCAGTATTTCTCCATTTGAAGTTATTTGCTCCTCCATTAAATCCTCCTCCCAGCAGTGCAAATCCATCATAGGGATGAACATCGGTAATGAGGTGTTTGTGCTTTTTTAAAGCATCTGCCTGGAAAGATCCGTCCTGAATGTTTGCTGAATTTCTGTCCAGGTCTATGCCCCTTCCAGCGTCTAATCCACGAATGAAAAGACCTCGTAAATCCGGCACCCTGAAAGTAGAAGTACCATTGCCTGAGGAAAAATATCCGCTGTTTAAACCACTGGCACTGAGCCACTGGGAGTCTGTAACGATCTTGGAATATTTGCTGACCATTTGCCAAAGTCTTGGGAAATCCGCTCGGTTAACAAGAGTGCCGTTTGCCGGGAGAGAGAAAGATTGCGGGGTATATCCATAGCGTACTTCACCAATGTTTTCCAGATGAATATTTCCACCGATGAGATAGAGTTTACCTCCGTAGAATGCTGCTGAAAAGCTTTCTCCGCCATGTAACCACAAATCTGTTTTAAACTCATCATCGGGAGTTGCTTCTATGGGGATTCCGGTTTCTATTTTTACGGCGTTTCTGTTTGTCCCCAGTGCGGTGAAAGACATAACCTGACCCTCATTAATTCCTGAAGTATTTACTGTTACCACTTTGCCGCTGCTTGCAATATCCAAAACGACGTCTTTATCCACGATATCAGGCAAAGTCAATTGAATGCTCTGTGAAACCTGCTTGATGGTTAGAGATTTTCTTTTGCTGAAATGATCATAAAGATACTTCGTTCTATTGGCCAGCTGCTGAGCCTGTCGGTTGGCAATTCCTCCGGACTGGGGATCACCTCCCCGTACTACATCCGACTGTTCTATCTGATAGATGCTTTTTTCCCACTCTGCTGATTCTTGTAAAACTCCCATTTTAGTTAATTGTTATGGTCCAGATTCCTGTTAAAATAATTGCTGATGTCTTGAGTATTTCCGGTCTGGTTTTTCTTGAAAACATGACCAGATCTGCATTAAAAAGTCCCAGCTCTGTAATTTTGAGTCCGTTCGCCTCCCCGGCAGCTAAAGAAAAAGTAAATTGTACCTTACTCATGGAAGGGTAGGTAACGCTATCTATATTTTTATAGAAACCATTGACCAGGGCATTGTCTTGTGGTGAGGGATCGGCGAGGCCTTCACCAAAACCTACTTTGGAAATACTTTTCCCGGAAAGATCTCCGCCCAGTAGTTTGGCTACGTTGATGATTCCTCCGGAAACAATAAGATTATCACCGCTCATCCGCTTCAGGGTTTGTCGTGTTGCCGAATCTTTTACAATGATTTCCAGAGATCCTTTTGTTATTATATTTTCTTTCATCTCAGTTTATTATGATTTCTAAAACATCGTTGTCGTTGTTGTAATTTTTTTCACCATTGTAGGTGTAGGTGCCGTCATATATAAAGTCACCCCCTAAGAATAGAGCATCTTCACTTTCTATTCCGGGAGCTTCATAGCTGTCATCGACCAATGAAAGCATTTCCTGGAAATCGAGTTTAAATTCAAATCCCATGAGATGTGATCGTTCATTCTTATAGGCTTTGACCATGGCCAGGGCATCTTCAATACGCTGTGGATCTACAGCATTCTGCCCAATACCCAGTTCAATGGTAAATCCTGCCCAGTGGTTTACATGCTCTGTAATGGTTGCATCAGGAAATCCTACTGTTCTCAGGGCTTCTTTGATGGCCCAGAGCGTCCCTTTATACCTGTGAAGCTCAATTCCTCTTTTGATAAGGTCTCTTTTCTTTTCGGTGGTGTCTGCGAGTTTCCATCCATTGTAGCCCATGAGATCAAACTGAATCGCTAATGTTCTTAGGACTGATTCCGGTACGGAATCAATCATGTAGACCAGCAGGGTATCTAGCTCTATGGCATTAAAGCGCTTTTTTGCCAAAAGGTCAAAAGCGATGATATGGGGTTGCTGCAAGCTCTCGGGCAGTATATTATTCATCGCTATATCCTGTTACTTTAACATTGACCCCCGAGCATAGGGCTACCTGATCTTCACCGACAAGGATTGTCGATAAAGGTGAATTTACCTTTACCTCATACACAGAATCTACTTTCATGGCTTCTCCTATAATTTTTTCGATAACCACGTCAAGTCCTGTTTTCATCTTCCTGCTGCTGGCATAATTGATGAGTTTATCATGTACCATAGCGATAACTTCCGAACTTAAAGCCCCTGTGATTAATGTGAGATCAACATCAATCTGGTAACTTTTAGCGGTAGGGGGCAGTACGATAACTGTGTCTGTGAGGGGTCGTACTTTTTCATCGCTGCATGCGATCTTTACCTGGTCCAAAACGGCCTGGCTGGGTAATTCTCCGTCTTTCATTAATGGATAAATATTAACCTGACCGGGAAGAGGGGAGGTGATTCCTACATCCATAATTGCTGCATTGGCGCTGCGTGCAAAAAAGGCATACGCTCCGCGGCTTCCGGCATTGCTGAAAGATTGTGGAGCCAGGGTAATACGCTCTCGCAAAGCTTCGTCCGATTCTTCATTGCTTCCGCCTGTGGATGTATTGATGTTGGTTACCGAGAAGAGATAAGGCTGAGGGTCTAATATGATTGATATTTCCCCGGGATTCAATCCATTAGCCTGTGCGCCGTTATTCACACTGACAAATGATGCTGTTTTTTCATCTTCATCAGCCTGAAGGGTCACATCCTCCATGAGAGCAAAGACCTCCCCGGTATTATTAGCCTGTATTCTAATGCCCTTTGGTATGGTGAGAACTCCGTGTCCTGGCGTACATTTCATTTTTACCTGAACGAAAGCCTTAGAAGGTGGAAGTCTTTTTACGCCGACCAGATCTCCCAGGAAATCTAAAAAGGGGGCAGAGCTGAAGGCTACCAGATTCTGTGTTGCGGCATTTTGAATCTGTGTTCTTAATAAGACTTCCCGATAGGCCAAAGCATTAATCAGCAATTGTTCTACCTGTCCGGGATAAAGGGTACTGCCGGTCATCTGCTCGTAGTCCGATTTTATCTCGCGGATAATGGTTTCAGGGTCTATATCTATAAATTCAGGTGCTTCCATTATATTTCAAAGTCTTCATTAAAATCAGAGCTAAAAGCCCCTTTTGTTAATAGGTTAATTTCTAACGTACAGCCATCTAAAGGCTCACTTGCTATGAGCACTAAATAATTGTCTTTTAAGATCCACTTCCCATAGTCTTTGTATTGCTGACTTACGAAATTCAACGCTTCATTTTCGGTCTGAAAGCCTTCTGAATTCCAGGGAGCTATTCTGCGTCCGTCTTTCTTAAATATGATATTGTAATTGATAAGATCGTATCTCTCTGGAAATGGTGCGTGTAATTCACTTGTAACACTTGTGACGGTCAATTTACCGGATGCTCCTAATTGGGTATTGATATACACAATCACCTTGTTTTCCTGGATGAGTAGATACCAATTGCCCAGATTTCCCCAAAATTGATGTACCCATTTCATCATTTCATTAATAGACAGGAATCCATTTTGTGGACTCGCTGGAGTAACCTCCCCACCCTGTAAAGACATCTCAATAAAATAGAGGAATGCATCAGGCAGGTAGGATGCGGAAAGAGCCAAAGGCCTGGTGTCCTGTTTCAGGTGATACTGAAAGGTACCTGTGTAATTCTCTCCGGTTTTGTAGGTAATCCCAAAAATAATATTGCTTTTGCCCTCTGTTATATCCATTTCATGGACAATTTTTTGGATGGTTATTCGGGGTTCATATGATTGCAGGGCCTGAATAATTTCTCTTTTCATGTTGGGAATTGAGGCAGATATGGGTTTATCGAGCCATTTCCAGATATCACTTCCAAAGTCTGGTCTTAGGGGGTCTTCTCCTTTTCGGGTGCGCAGAATAATAGCAATACACTGCTGAATATCATCATATCCGGCTACAATTTTACCTGCATTGTTAAGGTCTAACTGCCAGTTTTTTGTTGGGATATCGCTCACTTGCATAGGGCAAACTTAATGTCTTGTGCCGGGAAAATTTTTGCTGAATATTTGCCTTTAGGAGATGGTTCCAGTTCCTTGCTCTGAAGTAGAGCCCGATCCGCCGGAGGTTGTTACCGGAATTCCCGCAGCGACCGTAACCGTAGCGCTCTTAACAAATGCATCAATAGCCTCTGAAAGTCTTTGGGCAAATTCTTCTTTGCTGTCCGTTTCTTTGTTTTCCATATCGGATAGAATGGCTTTAATTTCGGTTTTTAATGTATTTTTATCTAATGGCATCAGGATAGTATTTTTTCGTATTTCTGTTCGAACTGGTTTAATCGCTCTATGGTATCGGGCAGGAGTCCTGCGCTGGGTCCTGAGGATGTTTTGACTTTGAGGTTTTCAATGAGTATTTTTAAATCCTCAAACAATTCCTTAAAACTAACTTCGGGATTGCTGATCTTGAATTTCCCGCTTGCTTTATCAATTTCCAGTCTAAATGTACCATCGTTCATTTCTGTGATGAGCTTATCTTCACGGGCTCCTTGTGGCGGGAAATCTTTCTGGGAATAGATGGCGCCGCCCACGACTCCGAATTCACAGTTTTCATCCATCAGGCACCATACCTGCTCATTGATTGAAAATGGGAATGTGTATTTGTCCTTTTTTGAAGCCGGTACAGATACCGGCAGGGGATTGCTGACGATCTGATCGCTGGCAAAGTTCACTCTGACACACCCTTTAGCGTGGTCTATTTCTGTTATAAATCCGAATTTTAGCATTGTGGTGGCCAATTTTTTAAGGATTCTCCAGTTGGCTTTATCATTAAAACTTACTGGCTGCTGTCTTTTTTATTTTTTTTCGGGGTATTTCTTTCGGTCTGTTTTTCTAGCTCCTCCTTATATCCTACTTTATAGATCTCTGCATCTACCAGCCAGCCGCTGGTACTGCTCAAGGTATGAGAAGCACTTTTGATCAGATAATCCCCGGAAAGTCTTCCCAGGCGATGCAGGGAAATGATATTGCCGCTTATCAGAACCACAGATCCGGGAAGGGCAATATTTCCTGATTGCTGCATTTTATTAGCTTCCCGGAGGGCTGATTTTGTGATCTGCTGTGCCTGCTCGATACTATCTACGCTCTGTTCTAAATGTAGGACATCATCTGAATTGGGGAGTCCTCCCTCTGAGGTCTTATACTCAATAATGGATCCTGCTTCCGGATTGTGAAACCTGATAGATGCGGAGCTATAGGTGCCAAAAGTTCTATCCGTTAAAGAGAAGCTGATTAGATCCGTTTTATCGAAATAGGCTACGGCCTGTTTACCCTCCAATTCTTCGTTTTTAATAAAAATTAAATTCTGATCCCTGACATTGAAGGTATAGCCGTATCTGGAAGCGAGTTTTTTGAGCGTGGTCAGATTGCCTTTTTTCTGCTGAACGAGCCTCTCTACTTTTACCTGGCTCACATTGCCAATGACTTTTAACCCTAGATCTGCTGCGATGGTATGCACGATCTGAGAAAGGGTTTTCTTTTCGTGAACATGGCTTTTTAGGGTTCTTTTCTGTCCCTGTTTAAATCCGGCTGCGATACAGCGTATATTGACTGCATCGGGGCTGCCGTACAATTCAATCTCATCAATTTCAAAGATTCCGCAATCTAAGACTTCACCTCCTGCAATACCGATTTGAGCAGTGATCTTTGCACCTTTCTCGGGATACCACTCACTCTGCCATTTACACTCAGAATCCTCCAGGGTAATGTCCAGAGTATCTGCCTCGGACATATGATCTGTATACCCCAAAGACATGAGGCTTTTGCTTACATCTGCGGTAATGTTTTTACCATTATAAAGGACTTTGATGTATATCTGATCTAGCGTTTCCATGGTGGTAATTGGTCTTTTTCGGTTTTTAGGTTGTAACTTTCCAATACTGGAACCTCCAGCACAGTCCCTGCTTTTAGTCTTTCAGAAATGGGCACCTGGGGATTAGCAGAAATTAATCGTGGAATTTCTCTCACGGTTCCATACATTTTCCAGGAAATGGAATCCCATCTCTCTCCATCTTGCGTGATATATTGAATCGTATCGGCTATTATATTTTTCTTAGAATAATATCATTAGTGAATACGGTAGAAGCGGTATTAACCGCCCTGATTCCGTTTTGTGCATTCAAAACAGCAGCCTTTACGTCTTGTGTTCTGAAAGGTTCTTTCATTACCGTTTTAATCTCTGTGAGCTGAGCCATAGACTCTTTAAGGGCTGAAATAATACCGGCTGCATTATGGATCTGCTGCTGCGCCTCAGAAATAGCATCGATTGCTTTGGTCATGTTATTCTGCGCCTGATCGAGAGTGTTTTTAACTTTGTCAAATAAAGAAGCGGGATTGTCCACTTGGAGGGTTTGATTGGCTGTTTCAGCGGCCTGCCATGCTTTTAACTGGGCATCCATGAGTGCTTTATGGGCCTGTGCTTCTGAGGTTTTGGGCTGTGGAGGAAGTGTATTGATCTGCTGTTTATCACCAACAGCCCGTGCATTTTTCCTTGCATTGATTTTTTTCTTATCAGGATCATTAGCTACTTCCAAAAGAGACAGAGAAACCTGAATCTCAATAGGGGATCCATCGCTGAAAGTCTGCGAGATGGTTTTCACTGCGGACTTGAGTACAAAATCGTTGATATACTCCCCATTGCCTAATATCAGGGGTAATATTTCTCCTGTGCTTTTCCATGTTTCAAAATCCTGTAATTCCTGATTGATATTGCAGAAATCCGCTCTTAAAGTGAGCTGTAGGGATAATTCTTCCAGGGTTTCACTCCCCAATTGTAGCCTTGGCTTGGAGCCTATCAAATCATACTGGGAAAGCACAGCCTCATTTCCGGAATAAGACCATGCTTCCGGGGCGTAGAGGCCTGAAAATTCTTTATTGCCTAATTGAAATATCATTCGAATCCTTTTCTTTTTTGTCCGTGACTGTAGTCTGCCATTTGCTTTTCAAAATCCCTTCGCATCTGGGCGGTCAGTTTTTGTTGGGTCGGCTGATCCATACTGCCGCTTATATTAATCACCGGTGCGAAGCTCATGCTGCTGTTTAGATTTCGGGCATACGATTTGGGTTGAGGGAGCGCTTTAGTGCCTCCCACATGATTAATTGTTGCGTCCAGAGAATTTTTTGAGGCGTAATCAAGAGCGGAACGGGTACTGCTCACGGCTCCTTGCAGGCCACTTAACATCTTACTGATTAATGGGCCTATCGCAGAATTTTTTATCCAACTGATCGCTTTAGCGAATATCTCTTTGACCTTGTCCCATAATTTCTGGAAAAAAGCAGTAATGGGAGACCAGTGTTTGTAGATCAGCCCCTGCGGAGTGAAATTCAAAAATAAAAATTTAATGCCTTCCAGTCCTTTATTAAAGAGTTCTTTTAGAGTGCCCCAGAGTGAGGAGAACCATCCTTTTATCTTATCCCAATGTTTATAGATCAGTCCTGCAGGGGTGAATTTGATCAGCAGAGCGGATATGAGTTTAATATAGGAACGGAAAACAGCGGCTACCTTGGTCCATAATTTAGAAAACCAGGTGGAAATCTTATCCCAGTTTTTATAAATAAGATAGGCTGCTGCTGCAATGGCGGTCAGAGAGAGTATCCAGGGATTTGCGATGAGTAATTTTGACACGGTGGAAAAAGCGATCCCAATAAACCTGAATGCTTTTCCCAGACCCATAGCGGCTTTTATGGCGGCGGGGCCTATACTGGTAAAAACTCTGCCCACTACTGTGAAAGTTTTACCGATGTGCGGTCCTATTGTTGAGGAAAACTTAGAAATGGCACTTAGTGCCTTACTTCCGCCAGTGATAAATTTTCCTATCGTGGTGATCGTACTTCCAAGTCCAAATTGTAAGGCGCCGACTCCTATCTTTAGAGCGGCAATGGCTGCAATGATTTTTACAATACCCTCCACTAATTTAGGATTTTCTGTTATCCATTTAGAAAGGTTGTCTATGAGTGGTTTTGCAGCCTGAGCCAGCTTCATTAGGGAGGGTAATAAAGCGCCTCCTATTTTAATACCGGCATTGATGGTTTGCTGCTTTAGGATTTCCAATTGTGCACCTGTTGTTTTTAAGCGGTTCTGGGCTTCATTTTGAACACTACCTGTCACATTGGAATTTTTAGAGAGAAAGTTAAGCTGGTTTCTGACTCCGGTTGCTGTATCCATATTGGCAGCTAATTGAGCTACCGCGTTACTGTATTCACCGACATCTCTTTTATTGAGCCAGCTAAAGGCATTACCGCTGGCTTTTGCTTTTTCCAAAATAGCGATGAGTCCTTTTGCTCCGCCGCCTGCTTTAACAAACATCGCGCTGAGCTCCTTATTTCCCATGATGGCTTTTTGGAATCTTTTCATGATGGTTGCGGACTCTTCGCCGCTTTGTCCTACAACCTGCAGGGCATTCCCGAAGGCCTGCATATGAGTTCCTGAAACTTTTAATGTACTGGCTACAGAGGCTCCGCCCTTGGCCATAAAAGTCACCAGATTGGAAGCTTTACCGCCAAATTTGTTGGTGGCGGCGTTCATGGCATCCATTACGGCATCGGTTTCTTTTAGGGTAATGCCCATGGCATTTTTAATGACCATATAGCCTTTGGCTGCCTCCCCTGCTGCCATGTCAAAGGCGAAAGAAATCTTACTGGCAGACCTTGCCACTCCATCAATTTCTTTTTTGGCCACGCCTCCTGCTGCCAATTCGGCCATGAGTTCTGCTACACTGGTAGCAGCCCCTCCGTATAGATTAGAAACAGCGATGGCATTATTGGTTAATTCAGTAAACCCTTTACTTCCAAAATCATCATTGGTTACCTTGGCCACATCGGCAATTTTTGATTCTAATTCTATGGCCTGTTTTACGGCTAAACCTAATGGAGCGAGCATGGCAGCACCTCCAGCCATGTTGGAAAGGCCTGCCTCCTGCATTTTCTTCCCCCTATTGATCAAGGATTGTCCCTGTGCATTGATTCTGCTTAATGTGCCGGAGAAAGATCTGTCAAGTTGTCTGATGGCGGACTCTGCGCCTGAAATATCGGCTCTGAGTAAAAGGGTTACGGCGGTAGCTGCATGATTCATTCTTCGATAGAGTTTAAGGTATTATGAATGGCTACCGCTTCTCTATAATAAAGGTATATCTCACGGCTGTACCACTGTTCTACCTCTAATGGTGATATGCCATAGAAGTGCGCTGTAAAGGCTATTTCCCTGAGCCCTATTAAAAATTTAATGAGGAAAACGCGATCATGAGTTTTGCATAATCATCCTGGAAGAGATCATCGAGATAAAATTCCGGGGGCTGCTGTTTTCCCTCTATGGTGGTGGCTACACTCATATTGATGGTTTCAAAATCACCGGCAGGATCATTTTGCATTCTTTTCTTGGTTTCGACAAAATCCCGGCCTTTGAGCTTTCTCACCGAAGCTTTTCGGCCATCCTTGAGTTCAAGGTGTTTTACTTCACTTCCGTTGTCGTATTTCCGGGTTAATATGCCGCTGTTTTTCTCCTCTTCACTTTGGTAGAAAAAGCCATCTTCGCTGGGCTCTGTTGGGAAAATTTCTTTATTCATAATACTTTGTTTAAAGCTCAAAACTAGGAAAGAAAGCAGAAAAAAAACTTGCCAAATATTTGACAGGTTTCTCCTGAATGGATTTTGTAGGAAGTTCACGGAAATGCTTTAACAAAATTTTCCACTAAAATTTAAACAGGCTCTAAAAGTATTCAACAAATAAAAATCCGTTTGATGACTTGTAGGAAAATAAAAAAAAAGTATTTTTGATAAAAATTAGCTACTTGGTAGCGACTATTCATCACAACTAAGATGTATAGTCGCTAGTTTATAGCGAGTATAAAAGAGTTAGACAACATTATAAAAAAAAACTATGGAAAAATCAATACCTTTAGGATTTTTTACGAACACATTTAATATTATTTTTGAAACTTCAGTAGGGACATGTTTCATAATTACATGGAATAATAACCAATTTCTAATTACAGCAAAACATTTATTTCCAAATGCAAAAAATGGAGAAATTAAAAACTTCAAAATACGTACTGATAATGGTTTTATTGAATTTTCCTTAAATATAAATATTTCAGAAATATCAGGGGTTGATATTGCTGTATTTAAATTACAACAAAAAGTCGTTCAAGACATTCCTTTTTTGTTAGATGAGGATATAGTTATTGGTGGTGACATTTTCTTTCTAGGTTTTCCTTACAATTTAAATCAAAGTTTTACAAATAAAACAAACTTTCCTATTCCACTTGTCAAAAAATGTATTGTTTCTGGATATATTCATGAACCAAATGGTAGTTCGATTATGTTATTAGATGGTCATAACAATCCAGGATTTTCTGGAGGACCTGTTGGTTACTATGAAAACTCAACAAATAAAATGGTATTAACTAGTGTTGTTTCTGGCTACTTACCCCAAACTAATTTTACTGACACACCATTAGGGGAAATTAAATACCTTGAAAATTCTGGAATAGTAATAACTTATAACATAAAACACGTCAAAGAAATTATTTTAAAGAATAACATCGGCTAATAGCAGTTTGGCAAAATGGCGGGTTCAATGCTAAATTGAACATTTGGTTTTCAAATGAAGTTAGTGTTAAATGAAATTAAGTGGGTTAAAATCAGTTGCTTAATAAAGCTTCGAAACGTTATTACAGGCAAGCGTAAAAACGACACCGCAAGACAGAACCGACATTAAAAATATAAAGACGAGATAAATAGAAATGGCGAATACAGCAAAGAATAAAAATTTAAGGAATGCGAATAAGGCAAAAATGGATGAGTTTTATACTCAATACCATGATATTGAAAAAGAAATGTCTGCCTACCTTGAATATAATCCCAAAGTTTTTAAGGGTAAAACCATATTGTTACCTTGTGACGATCCTGAATGGAGCAACTTCACAAAGTTCTTTGCTCAAAATTTTGAACGCTTCGGACTTAAAAAACTAATTAGCACGAGTTACGCACCTGAAAGTAAAAAGATCAAAAACAACTATCAACCGACACTTTTTGAAGTAAACGACCCACAGTTTGACGAATATAAAACAAAGCAAAATGGTAAAATTTTCACTTTAACACGTGACAAATCAGGCGATGGGAAAATTGATGTTAATGATTTGGAGTGGTCTTACTTAAAAGGTGATGGTGATTTTAGAAGTGAAGAAATTAAAAAACTTAGAAATGAGGCGGACATAATAATTACCAATCCTCCTTTCTCATTATTCCGTGAATTTGTTGCTTGGATTATTGAGGCTGAAAAGAATTTTGTTATCATCGGTAATATGAATGCTATAACTTACAAAGATATTTTTTCACTTATAAAGCAAAATAAACTATGGACTGGAGTTAGGTTCAATCAAAGAATAAACGGTAAGAATATGACTTTTTTTGTTCCAGATGACTATGAATTGAGCGGAACAGAAGTTGAAATAAGTAGTGATGGTAAGAAAATGATAAGTGTTGCTGGTACTGGTTGGTACACAAATCTTGACCACGGCAGGCGACACGATCCTTTACCTTTAATGACTAAACAAGACAATATAAAATTCAGCAAACACAAAGAAGTAAAAGGGAAAGAATATCAGAAATATGAAAACTTTGATGCTATTGATGTTCCCTTTACTGATGCAATACCAAGCGATTACGATGGTGCAATGGGTGTTCCTATCAGTTTCTTAAATAAGTATAACCCCGATCAATTTGATATTATTGGTTTAGGTATTTCAAATTCAGGGTTGGAAGTCGGAGTTCAACCGTATAAAACTGAACATAAAAAATACAGAAAGGAAATTCAGAAGCGTGGTGCAGTTGATGGGGATTTATATATGATTTTGGATGGTGTAGTTGAAGTTCCCTACGCAAGAGTTTTAATAAAACATAAAAAGTAAATGAAAACTACTCTTAGAACAGATATAACAGTAAAAGCCATTTGCGATGGCTTTGTTTACAACGAACTTGAAGGCAAAGGACTGTTTGGTTTGTCAGGCAAACTGACAATTCAGCCGGAGTATCAACGTAATTATATTTATGCAGACGGCAAAAGAGATGTTGCAGTAATTGAAAGCATTTTAAAAGGTTATCCATTAGGACTAATCTATTTCAATACATTAAGTGCAGACAAGTTTGAAGTTTTAGATGGCCAACAACGCATTACAAGTTTTGGCAGATTTGTAACTAACAAATTTGCAATCAAAGACGAGAGCGGAATGGAGCAATATTTTGGAGGTATTGCAAAGGACAAGCAAGAAAAAATATTGAATACAGAACTTTTAATTTACGAGTGCGAAGGAACTGAAAGTGAAATTAAAGAATGGTTTAGGACAATCAATATTACTGGTGTTCCACTTAACAATCAAGAATTACTAAATGCTGTTTATTCTGGCCCTTTCGTAACACTTGGCAAGGAAGAATTTAGTAACACACAAAATGCCAATATTCAAAAATGGAGTGCTTACGTTTCGGGTAGTGCAAACAGACAAGAGTTTTTAGAAAGAGCACTTGACTGGGTAAGCAAAGGGAATATAGGCGGTTATATGAGCAAACACCGTTATGACACTGACATAAACGAGTTAAAAACTTATTTT
Organism: Chryseobacterium sp. 7; assembly: GCF_003663845.1. NCBI lineage: Bacteria > Pseudomonadati > Bacteroidota > Flavobacteriia > Flavobacteriales > Weeksellaceae > Chryseobacterium > Chryseobacterium sp. 7. Next base: position 3,961,795 of record NZ_RCCA01000001.1, on the reverse strand, counting down.
AATAGCGTTATTGACTGGGTTTCAACTGTATTTATAGACGTAGAAAGTGAAATGCGTGGACTTGAATGGGGACGACTTTTTGAAACCTACAAAAAGCAACCATACAACCCACAAGAAGTTTCCGAAAAAGTTAAAACACTTTATGCTGACCCCTATGTGGAAAATCATAAAGGGATTTTTGAGTATGTTCTTGGCGGTTCAACAGATACCAAACTTTTAGCAATTCGGGTTTTTAACGATGCGACAAAAAAATCTGTTTATACTATTCAGACAGCAGAAGCAGAGAAAAAGAGTGTTTCAAATTGCCCATTATGTGCATTAGGACATGACAGCAATAAAACTAAAATTTGGAAACTCGCAGAGATGGACGCAGACCACGTAACAGCTTGGAGTAAAGGCGGTGCAACTAACACGAAAAATTGCCAAATGTTATGCAAGACACACAACAGAGCAAAAGGAAACAAATGACGAGTACAAACAACGGAAAGACAGAACGCCAAGCGTGAGATAACGGTCAGCCTAAAAGACGACACCAAACAATACAAAGATCAGAAAATGGAATTCAAGGTTCATAACAACAATGAACTTGAAGGAGCCTGTTTAAATTTGAGTAGAAAATTTAAACAGGCTCTAAATGTTTTTAACGGACTGAATCGTAATTTTAGTGGGTTTTGTGTGTTTAATTTTATTATTACGCGATAAAAAAAGGATTAAATTCCCAGATTTTGTCTATACGCTGCTAACAGATCTTCTCCATCGACTTTAAAGATATTGGCTTCTACATCTACTTCCGTAATGACTTCTCCTCCAATTTCCAGTCTGACATAGGTACATCCATAGTTTGTGGAAAGTTCGACATTATCATGCTGCTGGAAATTTCCGAGGGGAAAATTCTTTGGTTGAATGGTAAGGAAAACAACAGCAGGAGTCTGTGCTATTCTTTCTCCGCCCTGGTATTCTTCCAAACTTCCCCTTACCTGAATTCTTACGGCCTTAAATGGATTGGCCATTTTCTTTAAAAATTCAGGATAATAAGAGGTCCATTTCATGGAGCCTTCCATTTTATCGATGCCGGAATAGTATTCTATGGTACCATTCATTCCCAGGGCTTTATGTTCAGACTGCTTGAAAGTAAGGGTCGGGCATTGAAATTCTTCAACACGCCCCAAAAGGCTCCCTCCATCCACATATATATTGGCGTTGGTGAGTCTTCCGATTTTGATTTTTTGAGCCATTTTATATTATTTTAAAGAGCTTAGATAATTAATGTTGATCAGGGAAGTAAAAGAAATTCTCTCGGCCGGAGTAGGCGGCATAAAGTCCACATAGAATGTAACATGTCCCTGCGCCAGCTGTGTTGGGGGATTATCTTCTTGCAAATATTTACATACCCCGTCTATGATGGCTCCTCGTCCCTGTAGTGTTCTTAAGAAGGCGTTCACGGTTTCCCTGACGGAGTCAATCCATCCCTGAGTGATGGGCTGGTCTACAAATTGCAGGCATGCCTGTTCAATACTTTCATTAATGACATCGGCTGTTCTCCTTACGGCGATAAAGTTATCAGGACTTGTACCTGTAGGAAATGCTGCGCTTCTGTTTCCCCATGTTCTGTACCCGATGCCATAGGAATTAAATACGGTAGTAATTCCTTTTTCATTCAAAAGATTGGCATCGCTGTTGCTATTGGAGATACCGGCACTGATCTCTCTTTCAATTCCTGTAATTCCTTTAATTTCATGGTTGGACTCCGAGACCCAATAGCCTTCTTGATGATCCACTTTAGCTCTCACCCCTGCCAGGAAGGCTGAATAAGGAAATAATTCCTCTGAATTGGCTTGTACGTTATAGGTTTTGAGCATGGGATACAGGAGCTGTGCTCTACTACTGGAGGTGTTAAAGTTGATGGTTCCCCCTGGTCCTCTGCCTTCAATGGCTTGTTGCACGGTCGTGGCATAGGGGGCATCCAGATAGCAGATGGCACGCATTTTTTCAGCGGTGGAAATCAGTTCAGCAGCCACGGCACTGTCGTCTGAAAAGGTAGGGGTAATGATAATTTTTGGAGAAAACCCGAAAAGATTGTAAGCAAGTTCCAGGCATTTGAGTCCGGTTCTCTGGTCTGTTGCGGGGTTGATCTCCCCGATGATATCGCCGGCCGTAATTTTAGTTTCATCGAGTCTTTTGTAGGAAAATTTGATAAATATTCCATCTGCAATACGGGGAGTCAATGCCTTGAAGTTTCCAAAAGGATCGATGCTGTAATCGATATCCCGCACATAGTCTGCGGGGTTTCCGTCAGCATCTTTTATGATGACCGTATCCAGGGGAGGGTAGGTTAATTTCAGGGCTCTGTCTTCTACTTTCAACGACTCATCGGTTACCGGTGTGGTATGCCTGGTCTGATCAAAAACATTGACCACGATGACTGTTCCGGCTCCCTGGTTGAAAATAGCCTCTAAAGCCGTGGGAATAGAAAATCCGGATATTGTACTTCCAAATTGCGCGGCATCTTTCTCTGAATTCACCAGAATAGGGGTGTTTTTTTCACCCGAAGGGGCAGTACCCACCAGACCTATTACGGCCGATTTGACCACCTGTATGGTTCTGGTGCCCTGTTTCAGTTCGAGTGTTTCTACCCCGTGCAGATAATTTGCTGCCATATTATTTTGTTTGTTTTTTGGTTTCTACTAATTCTAAAAGTCCCTGTGCCAAGAGACTTTTTACTCTTTCGTCTTTTTCTGGGAGCTCAATGACTGAGCCTGGAACAACAATATAGCCGCCAAGTGTCGTTTTAACAAGACCTTTATAGATGTACTTTTTCATATGTCATTATTGGGGTTGATCATATACCGGTTGATCCGTTAGCGGAGGATCAACAGAGTGGGGGAGGATTTGTGTTCTGAGTGATCTGCATGCAACCGACAGGGAATATTCCCAGACATCATTCTGGTAGTTTACATAAGCAAAATCCCCTAAAGAAACCGCTCCGCAATCTGTAGGGGTAAACCCCATCAAGGACTGCTTGATGAGTTCTGAAATGACGTACACTCCTTTTGGACCTCTTAATCTTCTGGATTGAATGCTGATGGTAAAGGTAGCGGTGCTGTGCTGTGATATGGGGCCGATACTTTGATTTTTATCAAAGGTTTCACTCATAAAAACAACGGTCACTAAACCATTCACAACCGGTATTTTGTATTGGGCGATATCTTCCGGAAGTACTGTAATATCTGCTATTGCAGATAAATCAGTATTGGCCTGCATCTGATGGACGATTTCTGATTCTACTGCCTGGTAATTCATTATGCTTCTTCCAGTAATACTTTATAGGTGTCTCCATCGTGGGCGATACGATCATCGCCTATGATTTTCATAGCGTAATATTCTTTTCCTCTGAGGGTGATCAGAACATCTTCTTTTCGCTCAATCGCTTCCCGGATTCCTTCCCAGTCATTCACTTTAAATTCTAAAGTAGGACGGTCATAATCATAGTTATGTTCGGAGAGCTTTTCATTTTCACTGGGATGGTTGAAAAGTACTCTTGCTGTGATTCCTCTGCACTGGGCATCATATCCCATCGTCGTTGCTATGACATCGAATGTCAGAGCCTTGAAGGTGTCGAATACATTATCCAATTTTCACTCTTACTACAGGGTTAGTGGCATCGGCCGTTTCCCAAACGTAGCCGATGAGTGTATTGCCTGAAGCCACGCCGGTAACGGTTTTGTCAGCAGAAATAAAATATGCTTTTTTCCCCTGGTTCAAAGCGACCGCTGTAGCTTTAGGAAGTTCAAAGACGCCCTCAACGGCTACAGCGCATAAATCCACTCCGTTCCCATCTGAAACGGCTACCCCTATGGTGTCTTCTTTGATGACCAGATCACCTCCTTTTACAGTATCTTCTAAAACAGTGTGGAGAAACTCTCCTTTTTCGATATAATTTTTCATGTTTAATTGTAATTTTTAGAAAAAAAATTATTTTCCTTTGTTTTTATACCATCCTTCCCATCCCCATACGGCGGTGGCAAAAGCCATGGATCCTTTTACTTCCAGGGCATCGGTATCCCAGTTGACTCTTGATTCTGTTTTAAGTCCACCCTGACCATTGAGGTAAGCGTACACGATGCCGTCTGCTGAAATGGCTGAAGGATCTGCCAGGAGGTACCATGCTTTGGGATCTTCGAGCTGATCGCTTACCATGACCCTCAGCTGTCCTGCGAAAACGTTAACATTTCCGGTTTCGGTAGCTAGTACTGCTGATACGAGTCTTTCTGCGGTGGTCTGTAATTCCGGGGGTACTAACAGATACTGGGGTTTAATGCCTAACTTTAATCCTGCGGGGGATTTTTGCCTTCTCATGGCGGTTCTTGCGATGCTTAATGCATCGGTGGTGAGAGCGGCTCCTGTGGCATCGTAATTTTTATGGTCAGCATGAAATAAAGCCTTTCCGTCCGGTGCATTTTTGTTATCGGTGATATTGGACCAAACCAGATCACTTTGGAATTGCTGGGCTCCGAGTGCCATAATTTGTGGCAGTCTGCTGAAGACACTCAAATCATCATTGATAATAGCAATATCGCTGATGCTGTATTTTCTTCCGAATTTTTTAAGCTTAATCTTTGCTTCTTCTGCCTGTAGAATATTGCTTTCTTTGTATTCTCCTCCTTCGGGAATTTCATCAAAAGACACGGCACCATCGACTTTGATACCTGTTTTTTCTCTGAAATCGGTAGCGTTTTCCTGCCTTGCGATGAATCTCCACTCATCGGCGTAGCCTTCATAGAATCTTCTGAGGGATCTGTCAAAGGCCAGGGATAAGAGGGTGGGGAAGTCTGTGGTAGCCCATGCTCTTTTTACCACTTCCTGTTCACTTAACATCGAGAAGTTTTCACCCGCTGCTGTTAATCGGTCTTTGGCTATATCGAGAAGTCTCATGTTTCTGAACTGTAGCGCTTTTTCGTTTCCGTTAAGGTCTATAGATCCGGGAATCGCTCTTGCAACAATTCCCTCTACCATCGAGATTCTTTTTTTCTCGGATTCATCTTGCGTCACTTCTGCTGGCGGGGGAGTTGCTACGGGCGCCGGATTGGCTCTTTTGGCTACTTCATCGATGATCAGTGCTCTGGCATCATGTAATGAGGTGCCGTTTTTGATGAGTGAATCTGCGAAGGATGTTTCTAAGCCTGCCCGCTGGCAGACCTCTGAAATATCCATTGCTCTTTGTCTTTCCTGGGCAACAGCCTCTGCTCTTACCTCTGATTCATTTACTTTGGGTTCAGGTGTGGGTGTATTCTGAACTTTTGGCGGTGTTGGGACTTCATCCGCCGGGATATTATCTTGGTCCATTATCGTAATTAAATTAAAATGTTCTTCTTTTTGCTGAGATCGTATTCCGGAATTAAAGTCTGCCGGAACGGGTACCAGTGATAATTCATTGGGAGTCCAGCGTGTGGCCCTGTACTCGGGAATTTCTTTGCCATTTTTTTTAACGGTGTACTGATCTACCTTGTAGCCAACGCTCATATGACGGATGATGCCCTGTTTGATTTTAGAAATGATATCTGCATCTTTTTCCGTGCTGGAAAGTCTGATAATGGCTTTGGCTTCTTTGGTGTTTTCATCGATCCAGGCTGACTCTACCACGCCCAGAATATTTTCCAGTCCATAGGATTGATGGGAGTTCAAAACAGAAAGGCCTCTATTGAGTCTTTCAAAATTGATGGCATCTTTGGAAATCTCGAGAACTTCATTGAAATAGCATCCTTCATTCCAGTCATATCTTTTTACTGGAGTTTCTGTAGCGAAAACCACCTCAATGGTGTTGTTCTTTTCATTAAAGCTGTTCTCGGGTATTGAAGCCCTGACGTAGGATAAGGAAACTTTTGCCTTTTTCATAATACAAAGCAAAGGATTGGATTCCATAGTATCTTTGCTAAATATTTGACAAAAAACACTTAAGAGAGTGTCTGATTTCCTTTTGAGCAGTGCCGTTTCAGGATGTTATCTTCTTGTTAATAAATAAATTTGTCTTTCAAACTCTCTTTGCAGGGTTTCTTTAGATTCTGTTTCTATTTTTCTTTGAATAGGGTCATGAGTCAAAATCCCGAAAACAGAAGTGGTTTTCATGGCTGTAATGGGGAATCTTTCTTTTGCTTTCTGGAATTTTCCTCCGGCGTATTTTCCTCTGGCAAAAATCTGCTTTTCAACCCCGGTATTGGCCTGTGATTTCGTTAAGAAAGCATAAGGGATGACTTTTCTGCTTCCTTTTTTGATCTCAATAGAAACGCCTCCACCGGCTTGCTCGTTTTTCCTTGCATTTCGGGCTGTTTGCTGTAAAGTTCTTCTTCCTGTTTCTTTATTTCTCACCGAGCGAATAGAAATAACACTTCGGCCATTAACAAACTGCGGATTAAACCTGGATAAGCTCAGGGGTTTGAAATTCCCTGAGATAGAGGCCTCATTCTGTGAATAGGTTGCTTTTTTCAGCACAATAGAATTTCTGATATCAATAGGTTTGATGTTATAATATTCAGAAATCATTCGCCTGTAAAGGGTGTTGCCTGTTGCAATTGCTTTATTTAGGGCCCTTGTGCTGGCTTTCTTAAGATTTCTGTCCTCTAATTGTCTCTGCAAAAGAGCTAAGCCATTACTGCTGTGTGCTATTGTTACCTGTATCATTACTCTGATTTTTTAGATTTACCGCATCATATCGGGGATCTGATTTTGGGTGAAGGCCTGCCTTGTCAAATAATTCTTTAGAAATTTTCATCTCTTCCAGAATTTCTTCCGGGGCATAGCCTAAAAGTCTTACGGCTTCCTGCCAGCTCATAAATCCGGCTCTTACCTGTGCTAAAAGTCCGTTCACTTCTTTTACAGGGTCAATCATCATTCTACCCGGGGCGGTCCATTCCACTGTTTTAGGCGTGTCTTTGGGAAGAATGCCTAATAAATTTCCTGCCTCTACAAACCAAAGCCATACTTTCGCGCATAATTTAGGGATGAGAATAAAATTCTGCCATGTCTCAATCATTCTTTGGTATTCTAACCACCCCATGCGTCCGCTGGAGTAATTGACATGGCTTAAATCTCCTGTCATGGCTTCATAGCTTATGCCGTAGCCTGCTGAAATACCTGTAAGGACGTTTTTGGAATATTCGCCATACCCGTCTGCGGGAGGAGGGGAAGCAAAAGTGACCGATTTGCCTGGCTCTAAGGTCTGAATGAGCCCTGGTTCCACCCTGTCAAACTCTTCATAATCCTGGGTGTCTGCCCCGATCATTTCAGCATCTGTCTTGGTGATGAATATGGAGAAGCAGGAGGCGATCTTTTGTCTTACCAGCTGCGCATCCGAATAATCGTCAAAATCTCTTAAGCTCATCATGGAGGGAGAGCCAAAGGGAACCCCATGGATCTGACCGGGTTCATCCTGAAAAAAAAGATGGATCACATCCTGATCTTTCCAAAATGTACTTTTAGAATATTCCAGCTCCGGATCTTTATCGTAAATCCAGTATCCTTTCCTTTTTCCGCTGGCGGCGAACTCAATTCCCCGGAAATATATGACCCGGTGGAAGTTTTTATGGTATCTTTTGAGAGGTCTAAAAATTTAGTGGAAACCACCTTGAGTTCTAATGGAATATGTTCTTTATTATTGGTTTTAATTCTTAAGATGAGTACTGAACCATGCATAGAGAGTGTTCTCATGCATAGATTCTGTAATCCGTAAAAATTACAATTGGCGTCAAAATCCACTGAGGTCTGATGGGCCCACTCCTTCCAGATTTTTTTTAGCAGCTCATTTTTAATGGCCGGCACAATGCCCGTACCGGTCGTATTGTTAGCTATGGAATTATGAGCCCGGAAAGAATAGGGATTGTTTCGGTAGAGGTCCCTGCTTCTGTTTTTCAGGGTTTTAATTTCGGCTACTTTTGCGGCCTGTTCAAAATCATTCACATTCCACCCTTTGGTACGGCGGTCTTTTCGTGCCCCTTCATACCCTCTTTGAAGTATATCCATTGCATTACGCCGCTGTATTCTTTTTAGTCCCCACTGCGGACTTAAATAAGAAACTACTTTATCGAGTAAATTTAATTCTAAGGACATTTTTTCCAGTTTTTACTAAAGACTCCTACTTTTCGGCCATTGTCTTTTTTAATAAGCCCCAATTCTGCGCCCATGAGATTTCTGATTCTGAGCATCTCATCAAGGCTGCGGTAGGTAACGGTTTTATCACCATAGGTAACAGTTAAGGTTCCCTGTGCGATACTCTTATTCAAGGCGTAATACTGTTCTATTGTGAATTCTGGTCCATCCATTTTTTTTGTTCTTTCTGTAAAGTTGTGAAAATATGGTGTATATTTTTGTAGTGGCAAGCATTTGACAAATACAATCTTGAGCGGATATCTACACGATCGAGCATATAGCTCACATATTGTCGGCTGGTGCCTGCTATTCGTGCAATTTCCGGGACTGTCATATTGCATTCTGTTTTTAACAAATGATAGACGAGTGATTTTCTTTCTGAATGCTCATGATTAGGACTTTTCCCAAATAATTCTTCAGGGGTGGTCTGATAGTATATGCATGCAGCATGAATGGCCATTTCTGCAAGGCTTAACGGCATTTGAATGCGTATTGTGATGTGTTTTTCCATATTAATTCCAAAAATCTGATTTCTTCTTTACTTTATTTTTAACTGCTCCGGTTCTTTTATTTCGCATGAGTTCCCAATGTTTGGGTGAAAAGGAGTCCATGCCGACCATATGGGCCGCTGCCCTGGCGTAGTTCCTTATATCGAGGGGCTCATTTCGGGTGAACTTTTTCACCCACCTCTGTACCGTGTGTCCATTTTTATTTTTGGTTGTAATAAGTTCTTCAGAGGTAAGTCCTTTAAAGTAGGCCTCATCATACATTGGGAAATGGCAATACCCTGGATCTCCCTGATTAACTCTTAACCAGCCGTATAGTTCCGATTTTAATAATGAAACGCCGACATGCCATACTTTAACGCCATTGATGGGTTTATTTTTTCTGGTAACATTCACGGCTTTTGGAGCAGAAATAATGGTAATCTGATTGTCACGTCCTTTGATGGGGACGACTCTTGAAGGGGGATAACGGCCGCAAAAAGCATAGACTTCACTGGACCAGTTTCCACTGTCCACACACATCATTCTGATACTCATCTGTGTGCCGTCGGGTCTTATCCATGTTTCATTGAGCAGGGCATCGAGTTTTTGCCAAACCTGGGCGCTGCCATCACCTGCCACAAACCCCATTAGCACTCTATAATCAATGGAGTAGGAAACCTTCCCCTCGCACCAGCCTACTATTTCCAGTTCGATACGGTCTTTCTGAATATCTACCCCGGCTGTTAAAAAAGCAATTTCATCAGTGGGTATTTTTCCTCTCGGGTAATCCTCTCTACGGTCATACAATGCTTCCCACTGGGGCTTATCTCCGCTTTCTTCATAGGTCAGCCCTAAGGAGGTGTTGTAAAACGTTTTCATTTTCGGGACATCTCCCATGGCCTCTTCATATTCTATGGCTAAATCCTCCCAGCTTTTCCATCCTAAAGGGGAATAGAGGGAATTGATATGGTAGCCCACTCTTTTTTTATTTTGATTCTCAGGCTTTGTAGGTATCCAAACTCCACTCTCCAGCATTTTTGTTTTTTCAGATTCCTGAATACCTTCCTGGCAGTGTTCACACTGGTAATAAACCTCTTTTGCGACCTTTGCGCTTTTGTTGTATTGATATTTTAAATTTTCCCATTTCAAATGCTGCAAAGTTCCGCAATGAGGGCAAGGAAGAAAGAAATATCTCTGGTCGGTACTCTCAAACAGGGGCTCAATAACACTAAGGCCTTTTGTTACCGGAGTGGATAAAATGAAGATTTTTCTTTTGGCAAATGTGGAAGTCCTTTTCTTTGCCAGGTCAATGGGATTTCCTTCAGTATCCAAATCCACAGGATAAGCATCTACCTCATCGAGCATGAGTCTTTTGACGGGCATATTTCTGAGACCTGCAGCGCTGTTGGCTCCTGCTAATCTCAATACTCCACCCGGAAATTCTTTTTTTGTGAGGGTATTTCCGCTGTCTCTGGACTTAGGTGGTTTTACTTTGTGTGCCAAGCTGGGAGAGCTTTCGAGCATAGGCTGTATTCTGGTCTTGCTGACCAGTTCCACCACTTCTTTAGTGGGTTCTACAAAAAGCATAGGGCAGGGGGAGATATCAATGGTGTAGCCTATCCAATTGAGTCCTGCCTCGGTCACGCCCAGCTGTGCTCCCTTCATGACAATAACTTCCTCTACAGGAGAATATTCCCCGAGATGATCCATAATCTCTTTGAGAAACGGAGTGATGGAAGTTCTGTATTTTCCTGGCATTGCTGAACTTTTACTGTCTAAGAGTCGGTTTTGATCTGCCCACTGGCTCACAGATAGTATGGGTTCTGGTTGTAAGGCGTCTAAAAATCCTTTAATGAGCATAGGTGGTAAGTTTTATTAAAGATTCGTTGATGCTTTCAGTTAATAATTTATGGGCATCGTTTCGGTCCATGGTCAGGAGCTGATCTATGATCCTGTCGGGGATAGCTTGCAGACTCATTCTGATTTCTTTGCCATAGGCGTAAATTTCTTTATACACTTCTTCTTTGTTTACGAGCTGTCCGCTTTCTGTTTTGAGTTTCAAGAGATCGAGCTGCGCTTTAATGATGATTTGCTTTCGCAAGGCTTCAGGTGCTGTGTCCTGATGAGAGATTTGTATCTCAACGACATCGACCCCGCTGTAAGCTTCCAATTGCTGCTGGGATATATTTTCTTTTAATTTTTCATTGATCTTTTTGATCTCGGTCTGAAAACCGTATTCCTGATCTGCAATATCGGGGTTGATGGTTTTGGTTTCTGAATCATAGCCTTTAGAAATTTTTCCTGCTTTGATGGCCTTCTGAATCGAAGCATGACTTACCCCTACGCGCTTTGCATATGCTCTTATGGATAAATATTTTTCTTTTTTCATAATTTTTTAGTGAGTGGCAACCAAAGTGGCAACCATGATGGCAACCAAAGTGGTGTCAGGTTGCCAGTCTGGTCTTTCTAAAACCCTTATTAATACTGCATTTTTGTGCTGTCATACTGGCAACCGGCAACCAGGAAAAAATTCTGTGACTAGCGCTTTTTTGGGGCTCGTAGCGCCGTAGAAGGGGATTCCCGTAAAGTACCTACTCAAATTCCAGCCTGGCGTAGCTCTTTTTTTAATTTCAAGCCCGCTGTAGCATTTTATATTTTTAATTTACTGAAACAATCCCCTTGATGGTTGCTTTTACCCGTTTAACTTTTGCATCACAACTTAGGACAGTCTGTGCTATAATTTCTTGAAGTTCTTTATGGGTCCATCCTGACTTTAAAAACACATCAGCCTGATACTGTCCGTTGTTTTTATCCGTTACTATCATTTCCAGATCTGCCCAATTCCCAATGCTGAACCCCGATTTAATGGCATTGTCTGATATAATGATCTCTATCTCTGTTCCGTCTTTTGTTTTGCTTTTTAGACTTTGCATATGTTACATTTTATAATTCTTAAAATTCAATACAAGGGGTAAAGCCGTAAATTCTCTCAATCCAATATCAGAATGGTAATTCAGCGTACTCATCTCCAAAAGCTTCGTTTATTGTTACAGGCTGTACTTGATATTCTTTTTCTTCAGGTGGAAAATATTCTACTTTGGTTATCCAATTTGAATTATCCCATTGTTTAGGTCTTCCGTCATCGTGATCAGTGATGTACCGACCATTGTTTATGTTGTACCAATACCCCCATGTTCCTGTATCTCCCATGGTCTTGTTGATTTTTGCCTTCTGGACAATCACGATTCCAAATGACTGAAACTTACCATCTTCATTCTGTGTCCTATGTACGGTTAAGGTATAATCCAACATATTCCAAAAATCGGCAGAACCGGAAATGTCATAAGGACCAGGTATTTTATAAATTCCTTTTTCCTTTTGCATTTTAGTAGGGTGTGCAATGAGAAATAATAAACTATCTGTTCTCTTAGCGAAATTGCTCATTGTAACGAGGCTTTTTTTGATAAACAACCTTTCATTGTCTGAATGATTTGCTGATTGCTCAATTCTATTAAATGGATCTATCACAAAAGCCTTACATCCCTTTGCCTTAACTAAATATTCAAATCTTGCCAATATTTCATTGATGTCCATATCAACAGGAGGATTTACCCAGAAAACATTTTTGTTGATATGTTCTTCTCCAGTATACTTCTCACTTTCATTCACAACTCCTTTTTTGTATTCCTTTCCTACAAACTTTGGAAATAATTTACTGAAGTGAAGCTGTAAAGGCATTGATTCGGGCGAATAATACCCTAATGGCCAGTCATAGAGAATATTTAATTTGCTGTATACAAAATCTATGAATTCACTTTTCCCCATTCCTGGAATTCCGGTTGCTACTCCGAAACGGCCAGTCTGCCATCGTATTATTTTATCCAATTCTGGTATTCCAAGCTCTTTACCTTGCGGCATTCCGTTTTCAAAATAATCGTTTAGTTCATTCCTGAAATCATCCACAGAGTATATATCCGGTAGCTTAATTAATTTGGCTTCTTTTATAGCTCTTTGAACGCTATCCACCCCTTCTGATACTAAGAGTTCGTTTGCGTCTTTAAATTGCTTAAATGATGCGGTTTTGCATTTTTCCATTCCAAGCCTTCTGATTAAATCTTGTTTCAGCTCTATCCCTTTTAAGTCATTGTCAACTGCTATCACGAATGTTTTAATCTTATTCAGATCCTCAAAACTACTGTCGAAATATTCCATTCTTCCAATATTTGCACCGTTAGGAACAGAAATAACATTATCAAATCCGGACTGAATAAAGCTTAAAGCATCTATCTCGCCCTCACAAATAATAACCTCATCATGATTGAGTATTGCATCATAGTTAAACCAGATTAATTCAGCGCCGGATGCTAACTTGAAATTCTTCTTTGCATCTCGATATTTCAGATTAATCAGTTCCGATTTTTTAAAGAATGGAAAAACAATGCAATTTTCTTCTTTTTCCGTTTGAGGCATGTATTCCTTCTTTTCAGAAATTTTCATTGACAAAAGTGTTCGCTGCGATATTCCCCGATTTTCAAACCATTTAACCAACTTGTCTGAAAGCTTTGTGTAATTCTGAAATTCAAATGTTGGCTTGACATACTCCTTCTTCTCGTATGGGTTATGTTTTACAAATCTTGCTTCACAGTGATTGCAATATCCAGCTTCTTTTTCAGCGTTGTAGGAGAAACATTTTACATTTTTCTTTCTCCTGTTGTGTGAACATTCGGGACAAGGCATGTAGTTTTCCCCCTGCTTGTTTGCCGTGATGTCATATGTGAGCATCGTTGCCAGCGAGATAATCGTTTCCATCAGTGCATTGGTATTGTTTTATTTTTCGCCTTCCATTCCCTATGGAATCTTTCTTCTTCTGTCTCATTTTCAATAACAACCTGCTCCTCTTTCGTTTTGGGAACTCCAAAATCTTTCTTTAGCCAGTTCTTTGCTGTAATAAAAAGAGACTTGTATTTCTTGTTCGGACCGTAATTCTCAATGCTCTCCAGAATAGAATCTATTTGCTCCTTGGAATATCCGGTTTCAATCAATTTGTCAAAATCTTCAACAGAAATAGAAAGGTGGAGGAATTGTCTATATACTTCTATTTCCTTTTCTTTACTCTTATCTCCTTTACTTTCCTTTCCTTTATTTGCGGTCGTCTCCCGACCCGCCCCCGATCCGCCCCCGTTATTACCCTTAATTTTCTCATTTAATTCAAGGATTTCATCATCATTCATACTAGCAGCTTGAGCCTTTGTTATGTGCTTATTTTTAATGAGATTCCCTTTAATTCCAGAAACAGACAGTTTAGCTTTTGCACTATCAAATTGAGTCATTCTTTTTATTAAAGACATGGAGTAGAAGCACTCACCAGTTTCATTAATGGTGAAGGCAAATAACCCAAATTCTTCTATAATAGATTTTATTTTCGCAGCATCAGAACGTAGGTCAAAGGCTATAAGATTATAATCTTTAACACACATATAATTTGTTGCATCTCTCAATTTCTCAATAAGTGCCCAGTAAAGTCCGTAACCTTCCCATCCGAGTTTCATTCTCAGAGCTATTATTTTTTCATCCTGTCTGGCATTGCTGTCATGACTGAAGTAATAGGCATCTTTGTAGCTCATTTTATTTTTTATTTAATGGAGGATAGGCGAATCAATATCAACCCCTTTGATTTTTTAAGGCTTAATAACTCTTAATGACTAGTTCTCCTGTGCGTGGACCGATTGTATCAGTGAGTTCCGTTATTCTAAGATCAATCTGACTTTTAAAATACTCATCCGTTGTTTTATTAAATAAGTCATACAGAATAAATGAAGCTAAAGGAATATCAATTAAGTAATCTATAATACCATCTTCTGGATCTGTTCCTTGATACACGGGGCTTACACTATCTCCGCAATTCAAAAAAAGTTCACTTTTTAAGAACTCTTTCAAAAAATTGTCAAAGGACGGAACATATCCCATTATAAGATCTGATAATCTAAGTTTAAATGTGTCGTTACTGAATCGTTGAGCTTCGTTTCTTTTGTTGTCTTGGTAAAATGTCATTATATTATTTTATAGTTTTTAAAAGTGCTTTTTTAGTACATTTGAAAGAATTTATGGCATGATCTGTTTTTTACTCAAAAACTCCCTGAGGAAAACAAATCCTTTCTCGGTCCATTCCATTCTGTTTTTGGTGTCAGAGGTTCCGTCAGATCTGAAAAATGGATATGGTATTGTTTTAGTATATCCATTACCAGAATATTTTGCAGTAAGCTTCCAACAATCATCACCTTTTATTTTGTATTGTACGCCTAACTTTTTCAATTCTGCATTCAATGCTTTTGCGCTTTTAAATCCTAATCTTGCTGATAGGATAGAGGCTGTGTAGGATCCGGTGCTGTTATAACAGTTTTTTGATAAGTCAACCCAAGGAGCGTCACTTATGATCTTTTGCTGCTGGATCTCATTTTGCATTTGTAGTTGCTTATTCTGCATCTTTACGCTTTCAATAGTTTGCATGGCTACTTGAAATCCTTTAGCCATTATCATTTCAGGAGAGTCATTGTTTTGTATAGGAATATATCCTCCTGTCAGCCTTATTTGTTTTAAAACCTGTTTGATTCCTCTCTTTAAAGTTTTTGCAATGGGTTTTCGTGATTGCATTAAAACTTCATAAAGACCATTTTCAGTTAAAAAATTACACCACCCTTGGAGACTTCCTAAGTTTAACTTAGTCACCTCATCTTGGTCAACTCTGCTTATCATGTCAGTCACGTTTGTTAATCCGAGCCATTGAGCGACATCTTTAGCTAAGAACAAAGGATTGTCATTTGTTCCATAAAAAGTAATATTTTTACCTAGAATTTCTTTTTGTTCTAATATTTTGATTTCCATATTGTTAAATATTTTGTAATTCCATCATTTATTTTATTTTTGTTATTTTTAAAGGAATTGGATATATCCGGTTAAAAGAATTCCTGCTACGATCGATAGTATTGCAATTGGAGTAGGAATGTCTTTAGTGTGTGGTTTCATAGCTATCCTTAACATTTTCACTTTGTAACATTTAAACGGAACTGTTTTTATTTTTTTGTATATTTGTGGCTCATCTTATTGTTGAAAACAATAATTAGTGTTAAAAAGTGATCATCTGCCATGTGCAGGTGATTTTTTATTTTCTGTACATATTCTTTGTACGTCTACCTAGTAATTTTGCTTTCTCTTCCTCGGGAAGACCTTTTCCCCTTTGGGGGAGTTGTTAGTTCCCACACCAGACAACTCCCTTCTTAGCATTGCAGCTTTATCTATTGCTAGTCTGTGATAAGCGATTATAGAATCTAGTTGATTCAATATTTTTGATATGTTTAAATCATTTGACATAATCAATTAAATAGCGTCAATTAAAGACTGTTTCCTTTTGAAATACTCAGTTTCCTGTTTTTCGCAATGTCTCTGTAGGGTTTCAAGAACTTCGTCAAGTAAACTGTCAGATAGCTTACCGGAATAGATCCATGTACATCGTACAGTCATGGTTGTAACATTATGCTTTTGACTTAATTCAATTTCTACATTGTTTTTATGTGTTTTATCAAGAATACTAAACCATTTTCTTATTAATTCTCTTTTGTCCATTGCTTTAATTTTTATTATTTTTTCTGCTCTGTGTGATGATATTGCTTTCATTTTATATATATTTGCACACTAATGAGGTGTATTATGATACAAATATAATGTAACAAAAAGTTACACACAATATTTTGTAACCTTTTTTCTCTTTTTAAAATATAATTTGTTGAAAATGAATGAAAAAAAAACCAAATTAACTGATGGTGAATTAGCTGGTCAATTAAGGGAGCTTAGAAAAAAAGCAGGTATAACTCAGGAAGAACTAGCTAGTCGGCTAAGTGTAACGAGAAAAACAATAAATTCTTATGAAAATGGAGGTAGCATTCCCAATTCAAAAGCTGAGTTATTGCGTATTATTCTAAAAGAAAATTTGATTAAAAAAAATCAACAACTAAAGAATATTTTAGAAGAGGAGGATAGTGTGAATACTGAAAGCTCTATGTTAGAAAGTGGTGCTGAAAGAGATGGAAAAACTAATATAGCTGTTCTCCCGGCAGAAAGCCCTGTGCAAATACCTTATTACGATATAGATTTTGCTGGAGGATGGAGTTCTGATGAGATTTTTTCTACAGTTAGTCCTTCGTTTTATATAAATAGCCCTGATTTTCATCGGGCTGAGTTTGCTTGTAATCTTGTTGGGCATTCTATTTCAAGATTAATACCCAGCGGTGCGGTTATTGGATTAAGAGATATTCAGGATTGGCAGACGTATTTTCCTACAAATGAACTTTACGGAATTGTAATGGAAAATGGCTTAAGAACGGTTAAGATAGTAAAGAGGAATAGAGAGGATAAAAATACATTGATTTTACTACCCGATTGTCTGCCTGAATATGATAAAACGGGCTACGAACCTGAAGAAGTACCTATTAACTTTATTGTAAAGCTTTATCAAGTGACTGCCTGGGCTAAATTCCAAAGGCTTACAATGTGAAAATTTGTACGTAAAAAAGATTAAATAATTTTAATTATATATACTTTATAAAGCCCCTGCTAAAGGTGTTTTCAGAATGTTTTCAGAAGTTAATAATATCGTTAATAGAAGTTAATAAAAAAACAGAAAAACATAGTTTTTTAAAATGTAAATCACTGTAAATCAGTAATGTTAAAAATGTATTAAGAGTAGGATTGTCTTTGGTAAGGAAGAGGTCACGGGTTCAAGTCCCGTAGTTGGCTCTCGATTTTCCCGAATTTCTTCGGGATTTTTTTATGCCCTAATTTATTTAGCACATAAAAAGAAATCAATTTTATCTTTAAAGAGAAGCTTATCATTAAACACCTGCTTAGTTAAAATATCAAACTGATTTCGGCCTAATATTTTTATCTTATATGTTTAAAAGTTGAATATAGATACATCATGAAAACTTTTACTTCACCAATAGAATCACAATCGTAAAATTTTCGTTAAATTCGTGTAAAATAAATTTTTGATGAATATTCTTTTATTAGAAGATGATCTCATTCTGTCTGCAGAGCTTTGTAGATTTTTAGAATCCAATAATTTTCATTGTGATAAGATCTATGACGGCGAAACTTTTCTCCGCCAGATAAAAAACAGTACTTATGATTTGTATCTGCTGGACATTAATGTTCCTAAAATAAATGGGCTTGATGTATGCCAGACGATTCGTTCTTTTGATAAAAATACCCCAATCATCATCATCTCTGCTTATGGAGATATCTCTGATAAAAAGGATGCCTTTACCAGATTAGCAGACGACTATCTTGTAAAGCCTTTTCAGTTTGAAGAACTTCTTTTAAGAATCAATTCTTTATTGAGAAGAAAAGCTCCTTCTGATAATTCAGATCAGGATATCCTCAGAATTGATGATCTTATTATCAACAAAACAGAACAGAAGGTGTATCGTGGAGGAAATGAAATAACCCTTACATTAAAAGAATTTCAGCTGTTGGTATACCTTGCAGAAGCGCAGGGAAGAACTGTTTCCAAACAACAGATCACAGAACATGTATGGGAGCACAATTTTAATACGAATACCAATACGGTTGAAGTTTATATTAATTTCCTGAGGAAAAAGATTGATAAAGATTTTAAAATAAAACTGATCCACACCCGTTCTGGATTCGGATACTACCTAAGCCCATTATAAATGTCTTTAAAAAGAAAGATAGCTTTAACGATCAGCATTGCCTTTTCATTACTTTTTGGAATGGTGATGGCGGTCATTTATTTATCTTTTAATGATTTCAGAAGGGATGAATTTAAAGAGCGATTCAGGCAAAGACTAGAATTTACTTCCCATTTCATCTCAAAATCTAAAGACTTTGAAGAAGAAGCGCCTGTTTTCTTCAATGAGAATTCTGATAATATTCTTTTGAATGAAAAGATTTTAATTTTCAACGGAAAAAAAGAATTAATCTACAGTACAATCAAAGACCGGAATGTTACCTGGGATAGTGCGATGCTTAAAGAGCTGGATAAAAAGAAGATCATTTATACAGAAAGAACCATTCCGGAGATTTATGCGGCACTCAGAACCATCAATGGTGAAAACTATTATATTCTTACAAGCGCCTTTGATACCAACGGAAAATCAAAGCTCGGCTATCTTAAATATCTTTTGATTACTGCCTATGTAATGAGCACCATGCTTATTGGTTTTTTTAGTTATTATTTTGTGGAAAAGTTCCTTCGTCCTCTTGAAGATCTTAACAAAGAGATTTCTGAGGTTACAGCCCATAAACTGACCACGCAGATTCCGGTAGAACAATCTAATGACGAAGTGAGTGTTTTGGCAAAATCATTTAATACAATGATTGGAAGGCTGGATGATGTATTTCAGTCACAAAAGGATTTTACGGCAAGTGCTTCCCATGAGATCAGAACTCCTATTACAAGAATGGCTTTTCAGTTAGAGAATCTTATCAAGTTCGAGGAACATTCTCCGGAAACGCTGTCTTCTTTAAAACAGATACAGAGAGATGTATACCAGCTGTCTGATCTTACGAATTCACTTTTACTGCTGACGAAATTTGATAAAGAAAATATTCAGAGTATTTATGAAGAAGTAAGGATTGATGAAGTTATTTTTGAAGCCTTTGAAGCCGTAGAGAAAAGTTATCCACAACTTAAGCTGGATTTCATGATTAATGAAGACAGTTCTGAAAATGCCTTTTTGACCATAAAAGGAATTCAGTCGTTATTAGTGATTGTTTTTATTAATTTGTTTAAAAATGCGGCAGTATATTCAGACAATACAGAAGTGAACGTCCTGATTACCGAAACCAACGAAAATCTTTCCATAGAAGTAATTTCTCACGGCAATACTATTTCTGAAGAAGAGCAGACGAAACTGTTTGAAGCTTTTACAAGAGGAAACAATTCTCAGAATATATCAGGTTCAGGTCTTGGTCTTCGAATTGTTAAAAGAATCCTGGAATATCACGATGCTGATATCATATATTCATCACCGGGAGAATATATTAATAAGTTTACTTTATTTTTTAAAAAATAGAATTAGAAACAGCTGACTCCGAAAACAGCTGCATTTTTGTTAAACTACAGATTGAATTTTTATTGGAAAATTCAATATATGGAGAAAAATATACTTTGTTTTCTCGTGGATTTTTAGTTGAAACGCCCTGTTTAAGCCTATTTTAATATTTTTTTAAGCCTCATTTAAGTTTCTTTTAATCGCATCAAAGCAATTTTGTATTTTAAAAAGAAAAATAATGAACAGAATTGCAGTGCTGTGCCTCGCCGTTTCCTCATTCATGGCGGCACAACAGCAGATGTCTCTTTTGGAATGTGAAGAAGCCTTTCAGAAGAACAACCTCCAGCTGCTCGCCGAACAATACAACATCAATATGGCTGATGCGGATATTCTACAGGCTAAAATCTGGGAATTACCCCAATTGAGCGGGCAATTCAATGCTTACAATCCTCAGGACAAAAAGTTTTTTGATGTAGGGCATTCTAAGGGAGCAGGCATTACCCAATTGATTTATATGGGAGGTAAAAAGAAAAACGAAATCGCTTTCGCCAAATCCAATAAAGAACTGGCCCAGCTTCAGTTTTCACAATTGCTGGTAGATTTAAGGTCTCAACTTCGTTCTGCCTATTTCAATCTTTATTACGAAAAGCTGAAACTGGAAAACACAAACAGGCAGCTAGGTTATATGAACGACCTTTTAAATGCCTATCGTGTACAGTCGGCCAAAGGAAACGTTTCTCTTAAAGATGCTGTCAGATTACAGAGTATTGTGATTCAGTTGAATCATGATAAGCTGGAAATCAATAAAAATATTCTGGATTTTGAACAAAGCTTAAAAGTTTTAACAGGAGTTTCGGAAGAGATAGAACCTACAATATCTGAATCGGAAGCTAAAGAAGCGTTGGCAGCACAACCTTTCGGAGATGAAAATGAACTGAAAAGCAAGGCGCTGGAAAACAATGCTGACTATAAATACAATTTGAAACTCATTGATAACAGTAAGCTGTATGCGCAATGGCAAAAATCATTGAATGTACCGGATGTTACTGTGGGAGCTGCATGGGATCAGGCAGGAGGAACTTTTAATAATGAAGCAAACCTGACCTTAGGAATTCCTTTGCCTTTATGGAAAGCCAATCAGGGGAATGTGGTAAAAGCAAATTATGCCATTCAGCAAAACCAGAAAAATGCAGACTTTCAGAAACTGACCCTGGAAACAAAAGTTCAATCTGCTTACAAAACCTGGAAAGCACAGTATGATCAGCTTTTGGATGTAAAAACTACAGATCTTGAGAATATGGAGCTTGTTTATAACGGAATGCTGACCAATTTCAGAAAAGGAAATGTCAATCTGATTGAATTCACAGACTTCATGGACAGCTATCGGGAAACAGCCCTTCAAATCTACGACATGAAAAATGAAATCATGCAGTCGGCAGAACAGCTTAATCAACTAGTACAAACGAAAATCTTCTATTAAAATGATGAAAACATATATTATTCCCGCATTGATGGTTCTTTCATTAATAGCCTGTTCCAAAAAAGAGGAAGAGAAAAATATTCACGCCAAAAAAGGATTTGAGTTGAGCAATACGATGCTGAATTCTATTTCCCTGGCAAAAGTTGAAACAAAGAATATAGAAGATGAATACAGCTTTTACGGAAAGATCTCTGCAGACAAAAACAGTTATATAGATGTTTACCCGTTGGTAGGAGGAAACGTGATGAGTGTAAACGTAGAACTGGGTGACTATGTGAAAAAAGGGCAGGTGCTGGCAACCATAAGAAGTACCGAGCTTGCAGAAATTCAAAAGGATGTAAGCGATGCAAAAACAGATCTGGTAGTGGCAAAAAATAATCTTCGTGTTGCAAAAGAGCTCTACGAAGGAAAATTAAATACAGAAAGAGATGTTCTGGAAGCCAAAAGCCAGCTGCAAAAAGCCGAAGATCAGTTACAGAGAGCTGCGGCAGTAAGCACGGTCTACAATGTGAAAACCGGAAATATATACAGTGTTGTAGCACCTATCAGCGGTTATATTGTTCAGAAGAGTATCAATAAAGACATGCAGCTGAGAAGTGACAGAAGTGATAATATTTTTGACGTTGCCAATACCACCAATGTATGGGCTATCATGAACGTCAACGAATCTGATATCGATAAAATAAGCCTAGGAATGAAGGCCCAGGTATCCACACTTTCTTATCCGGATAAAGTTTTTGATGGGAAAATTGATAAAATATTCAAAATTATCGATCCGCAGACGAATGCCATGCAGGCAAGAGTTGTTTTGGATAATGCGAACGGATTGTTGATCCCGGACAGTAAAGCGACCATAAAAGTTTCCAGTCTGGAAAGCAATACAATGCTGACTGTTCCTTCCAAAGCTGTGATCTTTGATGATAATAAAAGCTTTGTGGTGATTTTTAAATCCAGAACAGATGTGAAAATCAGAGAAATCAAAGTATCTAAACAGGTAGGTGATGTTACCTATATTGCAGAAGGCCTGAAAGAAGGAGAAGAAGTGATTACCAATAACCAGCTGCTGATATACCGATCGCTGAACAGCTAGTCTTATTAAACCATTAAGAATATTGAAATGTTTCTTTAACGGCTTTTTTAGGTCATCAACTTATCTATCATGAATAAATTCATCAAAAATATAATCGCTTTTTCATTAAAAAATAAAGCATTTACCTTTATCTGGGTAGCGATTTTAGCCATCTCCGGTTTTATAAGTTTCAAAAATATGCCTATTGAAGCTTTCCCGGATGTAACCAATACCCAGATTGTAATCATCACCCAATGGAATGGACGCAGTGCGGAAGAAGTAGAACGTTTTGTAACTACCCCCATAGAATTGGCGATGAGCCCGGTTCAGAAGAAAACAAGTGTGAGAAGTACCACTATGTTTGGACTTTCTATTGTTAAAATTCTGTTTGACGATGGGGTGGACGATACTTTTGCCAGAAATCAGGTCAATAACCAGTTAAGAACCGTTAGCCTTCCTGATGAGGTAGATCCTGAAGTCCAGCCCCCTTACGGGCCAACCGGAGAGATTTTCAGATACACGCTGGAAAGTAAAACAAAAGACTCCCGAACATTGCTCACCCTTCAGAATTGGGTGATAGACCGAGCTCTAAGAGGCGTTCCCGGTGTAGCAGATATCAATGTTTTCGGAGGACAGGATAAAGTTTTTGAATTAAGTATTGATCCGAGAGCATTGGATAAATACAATCTGACCCCGCTTCAGGTGTATGATGCTGTCACTAAGAGCAACCTGAATGTAGGAGGAGATGTGATTGAAAAAAATGGTCAGGCCTATGTGGTAAGGGGTATTGGTCTTGTAAAATCAGTGGCGGATATTGGGAATATTACCATTCAGAATGACAGCGGAAACCCTGTTTTGGTAAAAAATGTAGCAGAAGTTCATGAAAGCTCAATGCCTAGAGTAGGGCAGGCTGCACTGAATCATCATGATGATACCGTAGAAGGAATTGTTGTGATGAGAAAAGGAGAGAATCCAAGAGAAGTTTTAATAGGAGTAAAGGCTAAAATTAAAGAACTTAACGAAAAAGTGCTTCCAAAAGATGTCAAAATGGTTACTTTCTACGACCGTGATAATCTGATGGACTTCACTACTCATACCGTAATGCATAACCTTATTGAAGGAATTGTACTGGTAACGGTAATTGTTTTAATTTTTATGGCAGATTGGAGAACAACGCTGATTGTTTCCATCATCATTCCTCTGTCCTTATTATTTGCATTTTTATGTTTAAAACTGGCTGGGATGAGTGCCAACCTGCTTTCGTTAGGAGCAGTAGACTTTGGAATTATCATTGACGGAGCCGTCGTCATGGTGGAAGGTCTCTTCGTAATGCTCGATCATAAAGCGAAGCGGTACGGAATGGAGAAATTTAATAAACTGGCAAAAGGAGGCTGGATCAAGCAGACAGGAACCGGATTAGGAAAAGCCATCTTCTTTTCAAAATTAATCATTATCACCTCTCTGATTCCTATCTTCTCTTTCCAGAAAGTGGAAGGGAAAATGTTCTCACCTTTGGCTTTTACCCTGGGATTTGCCTTAATGGGAGCTTTGATATTCACCTTAACATTGGTTCCAGTTCTTTCGCATATTCTTTTAAATAAAAACGTAAGAGAAAAAAATAATCCGTTTGTTAATTTCTGGGATAGAATTGTTCTGAAAGGCTTTAATTTAACATTCAAGCATAAAAAAACGAGTATGATTGTAGCGATCTCTTTCCTTGCAGTCACTTTATTTTCCGGTAAATTTCTTGGAACGGAATTCCTGCCTCAGCTGAATGAAGGTTCGTTGTGGATCACTGCAGAAATGCCAATGAGTTCTTCATTGAAAGAATCTCTGAAAACAGCAGACCTTTTAAAGAAAGACATTATGAGCTTCTCCGAAGTAACAGATGTTCTCGCGCAGACGGGAAGAAGTAATGACGGAACCGACCCCAATGGATTTGGATTCGTACAGTTTGCCGTGAATCTTAAGCCGAGAGAAGAATGGAAACGTAAAATTACTTATGATGAGCTGATCAACGAAATTGACAAAAAGCTCAGAAGTTATCAGGGAATTACCTTCAATTATTCCCAGCCAATTTCAGATAACGTAGCAGAAGCGGTGGCAGGATTCAAAGCAGAAAATGGAATCAAGATCTATGGTGACAATCTGGAAACGCTGGATAAATTAGCCCATGAAGTTTTACTGAAAATTAAAGATGTAGAAGGTGTAAAAGACCCGGGAATTATTAAAAATATTGGCCAGCCTGAGGTAAGCGTTGTTTTGGACAGGGATAAAATGGCCGCTTACGGAGTAATGCCCGCTGATGCACAAGCCGTGCTGGAAATGGCTTTTGGTGGAAAAACCGCTTCAGAAATGTTTGACGGTGAAAGAAAATTCCCAATCCGCCTGCGTTATTCTCAGGAATACAGAACCAATGAAAATGATATTGCAGCCTTAATGGTGCCTACACAGGATGGAGCAAAAATTCCTTTGAAAGAAATAAGCACCATCTTTAAAGACAACGGAGCAGCATTTATTTACAGAGACAATATCAAACGATATATCGGCGTTAAATTTTCCATTCGTGACCGGGATTTGGGAAGCACAATTGCGGACGCCCAGAAAAAAGTAGAAACGATTGAACTTCCGGACGGATATTCTGTAGGATGGACAGGTCAGTTTGAAAATCAGCAGCGCGCCTCGCACAGGCTGACACAAGTAGTTCCTGTGAGTATCCTGATGATTTTCTTCCTGTTGTTTATTCTGTTTGGAAATATGAAAGATTCCCTTCTTGTATTAGCGAATGTACCATTTGCTTTGATAGGTGGAATTATTGCTTTACATGTTACCGGAATCAATTTTGGAATTTCAGCTGGAGTAGGGATGATTGCCCTTTTAGGAATTTGTATCCAGAACGGGGTAATTCTTATCACAGAGTTCCATCAGAATGTTAAAGACGGAATGGATATAGATACCGCTATCCTGAATGGCGTAAAATCCAGAACCAGACCTGTAATTATGACTGCTTTAATGGCTTCTATCGGGCTTATGCCGGCTGCGTTGTCTACAGGAATCGGGTCAGAATCTCAGAAACCTCTGGCGATCGTAATTATCGGAGGTTTAATTACTGCCACTGTTCTTACCCTGCTTATTTTCCCGATCATCTTCTGGATTTTCAACAGAACGAAAAAGCTCAATCAAATTTAAATTTTCTTTCATTTATATTAGTCAGAAGCGCGGAAAACAAAGTTTTCCGCGCTTCTCCATTATTGAAATAAGATAGGATGAGTTTAAAAACCCAATCCAAGGGTAAAAGCTTTTGCAGGATTTGGGTAATCAGAAACAGAAGTTGCAGCTCCCGATGTGGTATTAATAGTGTAAATTTTTGTAGATGAACCTACCGATGCCATTAAATAGGCTTTTTGGCTCATGCTTCCAATATCAAAACCATTCGTATTTGTAATGTTAATTCCTAAAGAACCTGTTTCTACTAAAGTCCCGTTGTTCGGTGGGTTTTGCTGATATAATTTATCGGTATTATGATCAATGACAAACAAGGTAGTAGAGGTAGCACCAGCAAAATTGTTGGTATAGGCTGCGGCACTTATCATAGGGCTTCCGGGATTTAATGTAAGGTCTACTGCAGCAATTGTTCCGTCATTGGGATTAAGTCTGAGATTTTGGCCGGTATTACTCACTACTCTTATTCTGTCTACGTTTGGATTAAAGTCGAAGCCGAAATCTGTTCCGGAAAGTAAAGTTGAAAAAGGAGTAGTACCAACTGCTGTAGCTGCTCCGGTTCCCAAATTGATGGTGTAAATTCTGCTTGAGCTTCCCAGAGCATACAATTGCCCGTTTGCAGGGCGGAAATCTATCCCTAAAATACTTTCACCACTTTGCAGTCCTGCAATGGTTTTTGAAACAGGCATCGGGTTGTTGGGATTAAAAATTTGAAGGTTATTCGAATTGTCAATAGCATAAGCCACCGGTTCCGTAGGGATGGCAATATCAATGACTGCCTGTTGAAGAGTTCCTATGGAAGCCGCTTTTCCATTATTCAGATCCAGAACATGTAATTTATCATTCAAAGCCAATAAAGCTGTACTATTATCATATCTAATGTCAAAAGCAGCCTGTCCTGTAAAAGTAGTGCCCAGGCTTCCAACCTCTACCAAAGTTCCATTATTGGGAGGATCCTGTTTATACAATTTTCCCAACATCGGATCAATATCATATAAAACTGTATTGGAAGCACCTGCTTTACTGTTGGTGTATGCTAATCCTGTTACTGAAGGAGTTCCGGTTCCGTTGATATTTAAATCTGTGGCTGCAACAGCTCCGGTTTCAGGATGCAGACGTAGATTTTGTCCGGTATTACTCACCAGGCGAATCCTGTCAACGGTAGGATTGAAATCAATAGACGCTATTGTTCCTGAGATCATGGGGGTGAATGCCGTTGAACTTACCGCTCTTGCTGAAGCGTTCGAGGTATTGATTATATATAATTTGCTGGCATTTGATAGAGCGTACAATTCTCCTGTAGCAGGTCTGAAATCTATACTTAGCAGTTTTTCTCCTGAGGTAACACCTGTTACAGCTGTTTTTGAGGTGAAAGTTTTGGGGGTATTGGAATTAAAATAAACAAGTTCGTTCATTGCTGTTATTCCATATACCATAAGATCCGGGCCCTGAGGGGGTGTATTTTCAGGCATCATGTTTTCGTCCGAGTTATCGCATGAAAATAATGCTGTAAAAGCAAACAGGGCTAAACACATGTGTAATAGTTTTCTCATAATATTAATTTTAGTTTGTTTTAATATGTACGAGAAAAAAGGAATGTTGGATTTACCATAGAGATAATTATCACTAATTTGTCAATATATTTCATTCATAATTAGTGAGATAGTTTATATTTTTAATAAAACGTTTATAAGGATTTTTTCTATTCGGAAAAATTTGTAAATTTGCAGTCTCAATACGTTAAATATAAGGTTTGTCCTTCACTGGATGAGAATATTGAAAGTTTTTTTAATAAAAAGTTTTTGGTATTTAAAAATTCATTATATTTGCACACCGAAAATTTGAAAAACAATAAATAAATAATTTTAAATCATGGCAAAGGAAACGTTTAATCGTAACAAACCACACTTGAACATTGGTACTATTGGTCACGTTGACCATGGTAAAACTACTCTTACAGCTGCTATTTCTGCTGTATTAGCTAGCAAAGGTCTTGCTGAGAAAAAAGACTTCTCTGCAATTGACTCTGCTCCAGAAGAAAAAGAAAGAGGTATTACTATCAATACTGCTCACATCGAATACGAAACTGAAAAAAGACACTATGCTCACGTTGACTGTCCAGGTCACGCCGACTATGTTAAGAACATGGTAACTGGTGCTGCTCAGATGGATGGAGCTATCGTAGTATGTGCTGCAACTGATGGTCCTATGCCTCAGACTAGAGAACATATCCTACTTTGCCGTCAGGTAAACGTACCTAGAATCGTTGTTTTCATGAACAAAGTTGACATGGTAGACGATCCTGAGTTGTTAGAGCTTGTTGAAATGGAACTTAGAGACTTATTATCTACTTACGAATTTGACGGAGATAACTCTCCAGTAATTCAAGGTTCTGCTCTAGGTGCTCTTACTGCTGCTACTGCATCTCCTGCTAACACAGAAGATAAGTGGTTCAAAACTGTAGAGCAATTAATGGATGCTGTAGATACTTGGATCGAGCAACCACCAAGAGATACTGACAAGCCATTCTTGATGCCAATCGAAGACGTATTCTCTATTACAGGTAGAGGTACTGTAGCAACTGGTAGAATCGAGGCTGGTGTTATCAACACTGGAGATCCAGTTGATATCGTAGGTATGGGTGACGAAAAATTAACTTCTACTATTACAGGAGTTGAGATGTTCAGAAAGATCCTAGATAGAGGTGAAGCTGGAGATAACGTAGGTCTATTGTTGAGAGGTATTGAAAAAACTGACATCAAGAGAGGTATGGTTATCGCTAAGAAAGATTCAGTTAAGCCACACAAAAAATTCAAAGCTTCTGTTTATATCCTTTCTAAGGAAGAAGGTGGACGTCACACTCCATTCCACAACAAGTACCGTCCTCAGTTCTACGTAAGAACTACTGACGTTACAGGTGAGATCTTCTTACCAGAAGGTGTAGAAATGGTAATGCCTGGTGATAACTTAGAGATTACTGTAGAATTGTTACAACCAATCGCTCTTAACGTAGGTCTTAGGTTTGCGATCAGAGAAGGAGGTAGAACAGTTGGTTCAGGTCAGGTAACTGAAATCTTAGACTAATCATCTTAAAAATATAAAAAAGCTTCCGTAAGGAACTCTCTTTACGGGGCTTTTTTTAACTACGGGCATCGTCCAATGGTAGGATACCGGTCTCCAAAACCGTTGATCAGGGTTCGAATCCTTGTGCCCGTGCAAATATAAATTATGAGTTCATTTGTCGATTTTTTAAAAGGTTCTTATAACGAATTCAGACATAAGGTTGAATGGCCAAAGTGGGCTGACCTTCAGTCTTCTACAATCGTAGTGACTATTGCGACAGTGATTCTGGCATTGTTTACCTTTGGAGTTGATGAATTGTTTTCAAAAGCAATCAGCAACATAATAGGAATGCTAATCAACTTGTTCAATTAATAATTAAGTATTTTCCCATAATGAGCGAATTGAAATGGTATGTGCTGAAAGCAATCAGCGGACAGGAAAATAAAGTGAAAAACTATATTGAGACAGAAATCAAACGTCTAGGGTTTGAGCAGTACGTTACTCAAGTGGTTATTCCTATGGAAAAGGTAATCCAAATTAGAAACGGAAAAAAAGTTCCTAAAGAAAGACCTTACTACCCTGGCTACTTGATGATTGAAGCTGACCTGATGGGAGAGATTCCTCACGTTATCAAGAATATCCCTGGAGTTATTTCTTTCTTAAGCTTAACAAAAGGAGGAGATCCTGTTCCAATGAGAAAATCTGAGGTTAACAGAATGCTTGGAAGAATGGATGAGCTTTCAGAATTCGCAAGCGATGTTGAAATTCCTTATGTAGTAGGTGAAAACGTTAAAGTAATCGATGGACCTTTCAACGGATTCAATGGTACAGTAGAGAAAATTCTTGAAGACAAAAAGAAAATTGAAGTTTCTGTATTGATCTTCGGTAGAAAAACTCCAATGGAACTAAGCTACATGCAAGTAGAAAAAGTATAATAGTTACTTATAAAAATATAAAAAGACTGCTGATAAGCGGTCTTTTTTCATTCATGAAATAAGATAGAATTTATGACATTATCTTCAAAAAAAAATAGCATCTTTTTGTTATATTGTTTCTTTCTAATTATGATCTTTCTTTATGTAATTTTTAAATTATACGGAAAGGCTACTTTATCTATTCAGGAATGGACATTGTCAGACTGGCTGGTTAATTATGAAGATGGAGGTTTTAAACGCAGAGGAATTACCGGAAGTATGTATTTTGCTGTACAGGATAAATTCAGAATATCTTTACCTATCCAGGTTTATATAACGCAGATCATTTTTTATACACTTATTTTCTACGCCTATTTCAGATTGTTGGTAACAAAGAAAATGGATTGGAATATTTTAGTGTTACTATGTTCACCACTTTGCTTTATGTACTTCCCCGTTAATCTGTCTTACTCCGGAAAAAGGGAAATGATTCTTTTTGCTTTGGCCGCATTCTTTGCTTTTGGTAAGATGACCGTTCTTAAAGAAAGAATTTTTTTAATCTTATTTTGCCTGAGTCTGTTTATTCATGAAATGTTCTATTTCTTCCTTCCTTTTTTTATTGCGATACATGTTCTTAAAACTGGAGAAAAGAAATATTCTCTTTGGATGCTTTTTTTAGGTTTATCCACTGTAATAATGGGTATTCTGTTTTTTTCGGCAACGAAATCAATTGTGGTAAGAGTTTAGAGATGATTAAAAACAGGGGGGTTGTTTTTAGTGATAACAATATCTTTCTTTATAAATTTTCAGATGGATTTGGGCTTATAAAACAAGAAGTTATTTCTTATCTTTTATTCATTTTGGAACTCGCTCTTGAAGTTTCTATGTTTTTATACTATGTCTTTATATTTTACAGAAGTAAGTTTAATGCATTTGCTAAGTTTGTTGGTGTGAGTCTTATTTGGGTAGCACCTTTGTATGTTTTGGGAATAGATTGGTATCGTTGGGATCACATATATTCTATGTTATTGTTAATTGTTACTATAATAATGCTCCCAAATAAAGAAGGTCTTGGTATCTCATTCAATCAGAATAGTTTCTTAAAAAGTTTCCTTTTTATTAATATTATATTTTTTATCTTTTTCTTTATTCATATTCAATATGATGGGAGAGGGCTTTCCTTACAAAAAGTAAAGGAGTATTATTTTTCCAAGTTTTTTTAATGTTTGAATTATAAAACCCTATTCAAATGGTAGATTTTTTGTTGATACCACTATAAAGAGTTTTGCTTCAATTTAATTATCACGTCATTGGGAGTAAACTTGTTTTTCTGTATCCGGTGCCTTTGAGGGATGATTAATTCACCTGCAGATGGCATACTTCTTGCAACAATCTGTTAACTAATCCAAATAATTTTATATTTTTTATTTCATACACTATTTGCAGGTGTGTGGATGTATTATATTTTTTAATCAGAAAAATATAAAATATGGGTTATTACCCAAAACACAAGTCTTAAATAACACAACCCCAATGACAAAAATTATTTCGATGATCATTTTGGTGGGTACATCTATGCTCACAAGTGCTCAGATTGGTATCAATACTACAGCACCTGAAAAAGAACTTACCGTGAACGGTACAATGAAGACATCAGGAATTGTTTTCAAGCAGCCCATGGAAAAACTGAAAGCGGACGAGAATTACACTTTCATTATCAAATCTCCGGCTCCGGAAAACAAAATTACGGCTTACAATGATTCTTTTGTACCTAATTCTCCCGCTCCGATTAACCTTATTCAATTTAAAATTACCTGTGATGCTTCAGATAAAGATTGGGTAAATCAGTTTGATACAAAGATCAATTCCAACAAGTTTTTGGTCGTGATCTCTTCTTTCGGATTTACACAGCCTACAAGAACTTTCTCTGCAGACTGGCTAACTCCAGTGCCCCAGATTTTTGCTTATTCTTCAGGAGGGACATGGAAACTTAAGGCAGATTATCAAGGATTCGCTCCGGATAACTCTTTCCCTACAGGAGTGTGGACTTTGAATCTATTGGTGTTTGACAGATCATATGCCAAGGAGTTTAGTCCTACACAAAATCTTAATGCTTCAACTACAGGTGCTGCAGCGGCTCCATTAATTCAATAAATGCACTATGAAAAAAATTATTGCGATACTTTTTACCGGTTTTGCTGCTTTAAGCACGCATGCACAAGTAGGAATAAATACTAAAACACCAAAAGGAACTCTCGATGTTGAAGGAGAAACATTGGTAGAGTCTTATTTAATAGATACAGAAAATACGAAGGCAAACGGAAACTATCTTCTGCTTACCCGTTCTAAAGATACTTCACCGGTTGGTAAGGTTAAGCTGTTGGATATATCGCTCCGTAATGTAGCCCCTGTAAATATGTATAATGTTGTATTGACCAATGTGAGACAGGATGAAGTTGTGAATCTCAATACAGGATTAGATGTAAATAAATATGTAGTGGCAATTACAGGTGCTGTTTTTACAGGAGCGGTCTCCGCAGCAAATACTACAACCAGTCCCAAATCATATGGTTCTTATGCAACTGAAGTTACCCAGGTAACCAGTGCAGGTAAAAATTATCATGCTGTTAATTTAGCTTTTAAAGGAGCCGGAACAGTTTCTTCCCAAAACGGAACATGGACACTTACTTTGAATGTCTTTGAAAAATCACTAGTTAAAGACTGGGGAACTTTCAATGGTTCTGTTTCAGCATCTGCTTCACCGGCATATTCGGGAGTATCAACCAATACGCCTCTTGGGCTTCAATAAAAAACTTATGAAAAAGAAAATTTATATCACAATAATTATGTGCCTTGGGATATTTTTGAATGCCCAAAAAGGAAAAGTAGGAATAAACACATCAAATCCTGCAGAAACACTTGACGTCAATGGAAAAACCTACACGAATTCTTTATATCTGAGAAATCCGGGAGAACCTACCATGACGGGTGGTAGCTTTTTAGCTACTTCACAGAATGGTCTGCAATTGTATGATCCGTCTTTGGAGAGCAGCGGACTGTTTAATTATCTTAAACTTACCCTTACCGGAGTATCAGGAGCAGGAATTACAGATTATGATACCAAAATAGACGCAAATAACTTTCTGGTTATTCTTCATAACTATTCATTCAAACTGAATGACGGTACTACAAACGTAATGCTGGATTATGGCGACAATGGTGTAAATGACAACAAACAGGGATCACCGGATGTTGTAGCCTTTAAAAGTAACGGAACATGGCATATCAGGGCAAAATTTTCCGATAGCAGAATTATTGCAACCAATTCTAATCCGCCGTCAAGAACGTATAATAACTTTACCGTTGATCTTTATCTGATGGCCTACAGAAGACTGATTGAAAAACAAAATATAAGTGATATCAATGCCAATCTCGGAGGAACGGATGGTTCTACCCAGACGATTAGTAAGCCTTCAGGATTTTAATAAGTTTTTTACTTTTATAAATATATGAAACGACTATTTACTGCAAATAGTCGTTTTTGTTTTCTCTAAGATGATTTGAACAAAAATTAAAAACACCTTATAAAATATTTTCTTAAACTTTTTAAAAATCAGCAATTTCCGTTTGCTATTTCAAAAATATTTTATACTTTTGCAGTCCAAAAAGTAGGTTTATTGTTATGTGAGTGCATAACCTACTGAATAATAAATGCTTCCAAACTCATTAATTATTCAAATTTAAAAAACAAACAATGGCTAAGAAAGTCTTTAAAATGGTAAAGCTTCAGGTGAAAGGTGGCGCAGCTAACCCTTCTCCACCAGTAGGTCCAGCATTGGGTTCTGCAGGTGTGAACATCATGGAGTTTTGTAAGCAATTTAACGGAAGAACCCAAGATAAGCCAGGGCAAGTTTTACCTGTAGTAATTACAGTATATGAAGACAAATCTTTTGAATTCA
This sequence comes from Chryseobacterium sp. 7, assembly GCF_003663845.1. NCBI lineage: Bacteria > Pseudomonadati > Bacteroidota > Flavobacteriia > Flavobacteriales > Weeksellaceae > Chryseobacterium > Chryseobacterium sp. 7. Next base: position 3,928,392 of record NZ_RCCA01000001.1, on the reverse strand, counting down.
TTATTAAAACTCCACCTGCAGCAATCCAGTTAATGGATGCAGCTAAGATCAAGGGAGGTTCTGGTGAACCAAACAGAAACAAAGTAGGTTCTGTAACTTGGGAACAAGTAAAGAAAATCGCTGAAGATAAAATGGCGGATCTTAACTGTTTTACAATGGACTCTGCTCTTTCTATGGTTGCAGGTACTGCTAGATCTATGGGATTAAGAGTAACAGGAACTAAACCAACTAACGCTTAAAACTTAAAGAAATGGCAAAATTAACTAAAAAGCAAAAGGAAGCTTTAAGCAAAGTAGAAAAAGGAAGAATCTATAACCTTGAAGAAGGTTCAGCTCTTGTAAAAGAAGTGAACACTACAAAGTTTGATGCTTCAGTAGATATCGCTGTAAGATTAGGTGTAGACCCTAGAAAAGCAAACCAAATGGTAAGAGGTGTTGTATCTCTTCCTCACGGTACTGGTAAAGATGTTAAAGTATTAGCTCTTGTAACTCCAGATAAAGAAGCAGAAGCTAAAGCTGCTGGTGCTGACTATGTAGGTCTTGACGAATATTTACAAAAAATCAAAGAAGGTTGGACAGACGTTGACGTTATCGTTACTATGCCAGCTGTAATGGGTAAATTAGGTCCATTAGGTAGAGTATTAGGTCCAAGAGGTTTAATGCCAAACCCTAAATCAGGAACTGTAACAATGGAAATTGGTAAAGCAGTAACTGAAGTTAAAGCAGGTAAAATTGATTTCAAAGTAGATAAGTATGGTATCATCCATGCTGGTATTGGTAAAGTATCTTTCGATGCTGCTAAGATCAAAGAAAATGCTCAGGAGCTTATCCAGACATTGATCAAAATGAAACCAACTGCTGCTAAAGGAACTTATGTGAAGAGCATCTATTTGTCTTCTACAATGAGCCCAGGTATTGCAATTGATACAAAATCTGTTAACTAATATTTAATCCTAAGACAATGACAAAAGACCAAAAAGTTGTAGCAATACAAGAGATCAAAGACTTGCTTCAGGATGCAAAAGTAGTATACGTAGCAGATCTAGATGGTTTGAACGCTGCTAAATCTTCAGATTTCAGAAGACAGGCTTTCAAGCAAAATATCAAAGTGAAAGTGGTAAAAAATACCCTTTTGCAAAAAGCAATGGAGCAGATTGAAGGAGTAGATTTCTCTGAAATGTTCGAGACATTCAAAGGAAACTCTGCTTTAATGATTGCTGAGACAGCTAACGCTCCTGCAAAATTAATCAAAGATTTTAGAAAGAAAGACGAGAAGCCTGCTTTGAAGTCTGCTTTCGTACAAGAAACGTTCTATGTTGGTGACAATAACCTTGATACTTTAGTAAGCATCAAGTCTAGAGAAGAAATGATCGGTGAAATCATCGGATTACTTCAGTCTCCAATTCAAAGAGTTGTTTCTGCTCTTCAAAACAAATCTGAAGCTGTAGAAGCTCAAGCTGAAGAAGCTGCTCCTGCGGTAGAAGAAACTCCTGCTGCTGAAGCTCCGGAAGCTCCTGCTGCAGAAAGCACTGACGAAACGCCAGCTGCTGAATAATTACTCTCAAAAAATTAAATAAATAATCAACAAAAACATTACAACAATGTCAGATTTAAAAAATTTAGCTGAAACGCTAGTAAACCTAACTGTAAAAGACGTAAACGAATTAGCTGCTATCCTTAAGGATGAGTACGGAATTGAGCCAGCTGCTGCTGCTGTAGTAGTTGCTGCAGGTGGAGCAGGTGAAGCTGCTGAAGAAAAGACTGAATTCGATGTAATTCTTAAGTCTGCAGGTGCTTCTAAATTAGCTATCGTTAAATTAGTAAAAGATTTAACTGGTGCTGGTCTTAAAGAAGCTAAAGATATCGTAGACGGTGCTCCTGCTCCAATTAAGCAAGGTGTATCTAAAGACGAAGCTGAAGCTCTTAAGAAGCAATTAGAAGAAGCTGGTGCTGAAGTAGAATTGAAATAATTTCAATTTTATTATAAATATAGGAGTCCGAACATTGTTCGGACTTTTTTTTGTATGTAAGTCTTTGTAAATCTATGGTTTATTTCACAATAGTATTTTATTATTATTGGCTCTTATCGTATTGTATTTTATTATGATTAGTTATTTGATATAAATTAACATAATATTTTGTTTTAATTTTATTGTCTATCCATTTTGTGTAAATTTTTATCAATAAAGTGTTGTTTTGATTGAAAAAATATTATATTTGTATCGAAAAAACACAACATAATTGGATAGAAATTACTTTCTTTCCTACAGCCACAAGATCACGCTTATATTGCTTCTGGCAGCTGTAGGGAAACTAAACGCTAAGTTTATATCTGTTACGATGACAAAGCCTGAGTTATCATATAGTGCAGATAGTAATAATCATCTGCAGGGATGCTTAGCTGGTGTTTCCATTCATTTATATTCTGAAAAAGAATACCATAATCTAGCTGTTGTAAATGAAACAATGGCTGATCAGAATGAAACTCATTTCTTCTATTGCAAAAGTTCCAGATACAATCTTAATTTTTTTAATAATAGTAACCTTCAGCAATTTTTCCAAAGAGATGTAAAATTTATCGCCGTTGGAAATAAATGGAATTATCCATCTCTGAACTACAAGCAAAATAATTTCCTGGCATTTGAAGAGGGTAAAAAGTTCTATACTAATTCCATTAAGTTGGTTGACGGTTTTAAGTTTATTATTAAAATTCCTGATAAGCTAATTCACTCCCTTATCTCTTAATATTTCTCACAATTTTGGTGCTTCTTACAGTATACCTGTTATTTCATTTATTATTTAAATGAGAGCACTCAATAATTGTCTTTTAAAAAAACACATCCACATAAAAAAAAACAGCAAATATCATTAGAAATGAAAAACAAATTATTAACCATCGCTCTTTTATCATTTAGTTTGACCACATTAGCACAGGTAGGGATTAACACCTCTCAGGCGCAGGCAACGCTTGATGTCGTAGGATCAGCTTCTAATACAAGTAAACTGGACGGGGTAATAGCGCCAAGGCTTACTGGAGTACAACTGAAAGCTAAAAACTATACAGCGGCACAAACCGGGGCAATCGTATATGTTACAGCGGTTGAAGCTTCACCTACAGGACAGACTGTGGATGTAGTTTCACCGGGATACTATTATTTTGACGGAACCAAATGGGGTAGCTTAAGCGGAAGCTGGCGGACGGTAGGAAATACTGGAACAACAGCTGCAACGGCAGCTTTAGGAACTGATATTGGAACCGGAAATTATTTAGGAACAACAGACGGTCAGAATTTAATTTTGGCAACTCAGAAAAATGTAAAAGGAGTTCTAGACATTAATGGAACCTTACAGGGAGGAAATGCCAATTCTGCTACGGGTTCTTTCGCTTCATTTACATGGGGTTCCAATAATACCCTTACCAACAGTACCTCCTCCAATGTTGCATTGGGAAAAGACAACACAGTTTCTGCACAGGGGAACTTTCCGGCTGTAGCTATTGGATTAAATAATGCGGCCAATAATGGGGCTAAAATAATAGGAAATAACAACAGCGCAACGGGGGCCAATAACATGGTTTTTGGAAACCTTAATACGGTAACAGGAATTGCGGGACTTACTATTGGAAACAATCATAACAATAGTGGTGGGATTGCCATTGGAAGTGGAAATATAACATCACTGAACAATATTGCTGTAGGTTCTGCCAATACAGCTACGGGTACAGAAGCTTTTGCAATAGGATTTTCCGGACAGGCAGCTACGGGACAAATGGTTTATGCTAACAAAGAACATGTTTTTTTTAATAAAGGCAATGGAACCGACACTATTTTAGGAATCAATATGGCTCCTACAGCAGCTACAGCTACGGGTGCAGCTATTCAGATGAAAGGAATTGCTTCCGATGCCAATGCAGCTTGTACAACTGCTGAAGAAGGGGCAATCCGGTATAACACAACTACTAGAGTGCATGAAGGCTGCAATGGAACAAACTGGAAAGCTCTTTACTAATTCAATAAAAAACGAACACAAACTTTAAAAAATATAAAATGACCAGAAAATTATTCGAAAAGTTAGCTGCGATGCTTATGACATTGATGATGTCTGCGGTATTATTTGCGCAGCAGGGCTATGAACCTATCCGTGGGATGGGGGTTGAAGCAAAACCTGTCAACAATTCAGGGATTTGTCTTGCATGTTATAACGGAAGCATGAATCCCGTAGTGGATGCCAGCCTTGATAACAGCGTAAGTATGGGGAATTTCGCTTCTCTTTTAAGTGGAAACGGAATATCTGTAAGAAACAAAAATACAACGTATCCTGCGGGATATATCACCGGATTCAATGTAGATCTTGGAACAAGTTTTATTACGGTGGATCTTTTGAGCTCTTTGAGAATCAGTACCTATAAAAACGGGATACTTCAGGAAACAACCACCAGCAATACACTTTTATCAGTGCCTGCATTCGGGGGAAGCAAAAACAGAATATTCCTGCATTTTAAAACTTCAAAAGAATTTGATGAAGTAAGATTGTATCAGACGAATGTTCTTTCTGTATTCAGTGCAATGAATGTATATTATGCATTTGCATTTGATCCTGCAAAAGTACCTACAGATAACAATGGTATTTGTGATGACATCATCGCAGGAAGTGGTGTGGATGGAAACGTATCCGGAAGCAGCAGTTTCCTGGCTCCGCTTTCTTATGTTCAGAATAAAGAAAGAATTGGTGACGGAAATAAAAATTCATATGGGTCAATAGTGCTGCCAATAGGGTTATTAGGATCTTATTCAGTAGGAGTTCTTGACAAAAATCAAACTTATCCTGCAGGAAACAGAACAGGATTTGTTATAGAGCCGGATGATCAGGGGAAACTGTTAAGCGCGGAATTCTTAAAAAATATTACCATAGAAACTTATCTTTTCGGTCAGCTTCAGGATTCAAAACAACTGTCTGACGGAGGAGGTTTAATCAATATTAAAGTATTAGGGTATGGGTCAGGAAAACAAAAAGTGACTTTAACCACTACTAAGCCTTTCAACGAAGTAAGATTGAAAATTACCCAAACCGTAGGATTTAATTTAGGAGCATTGAAAGTATATTATGCTTTCGAAGAACCGATTACTTGTGAATGTGATGATAAAATCCAGACAAGCGGTTCTGCGGTACCAGGAAATTTGGTGACAGGTACTACATGGACTTCAGGTCCGGGATTCTTAGGGCTTATTTTAGCTAAAATGACTAATCCGGAAGCAATTGTGGACAATAATCCTTCTAATTATGCAACGGCTACTGTTCCTGCAGCATCTATCCTAAGTCTTTTCTCGGCATTTGCAACAGTAGGTACTAATGCGGTACTTCCTGCCAATACAATGGCTGGATTTACTGTAGAAAAAGCAGGAAACCTTCTTGGAGTAAGTGTTCTGGAAAACATCACCGTAACATTATATAACGGGAATGTTTTGACAGATACTTTCACAAGTTCAGGAAGTCTTATCAGCGGAAATTTCTTCACTACAAATTCCAATAAATTCTATGTAGGAGGAAAGGCTACAAAACCATTCAACCGTATTAAAATTACTTTCAACAGTGGAACGGCAATTCGTATTCCTCAAAATTACTATATCTATAATGCTTTTGCGAGTAGAGATGATGACAATGATGGTGTTCCGAACTGTTTCGATCAATGCCAGGGAGGTGATGACAGCATAGATAATAACGGAAACGGAATTCCTGACTGTGCAGAAGGATGTACAGCGGTAAATGACAAATCTCCTGCATTAGATACAGATGGCGACGGAATTGTAGATGCTTGTGATCTTGATTCTGATAACGATGGTATTCCTGATGCTGTAGAAGACTTTGATAAAAATGGTAAATTCCAGGATGATGATAATGAAGGTGATATTTTGATAACACCGGTATTAGGAGATTCTGTACCTAATTATCTTGACCTTGATTCTGACAATGACGGAATCTTAGATTTATTTGAATCCGGAATTCCAAACTCGGTAATTAACCAGATTGATGCAGATCATAACGGTATCATTGATGCCAATGTTCCGGTAGGTAAAAACGGAATTGCTGATATTCTGGAAACTTCGCCAGATTCAGGAGTATTGAAATACCCAATCAAAAATACAGACGGGGATGATAAACCAGACTTCCTGGATATTACTTCCAATGGTTCAGATCTTGACCTTTATAAAATAGGAAAAGCAAACCTTGATACTTTAGGAGGAGGATTTATCTCTACGATTAATGATAATGACAAAGACGGTATTCAGGCTGTAGTAGATACAGATCTTGTGAAAAGAGGATCTCCGGATTCACCACTTTCTCCTTATGCTTCATTACTGAAAAATGTATCCAGTACTGCAAAAGTTGCTGCCACAGATGTTAAAGAAGCAGCGAATGATGTAAAAGTATATCCAAACCCTGTAAAGGCTGGGGAAAACCTTAGAATAACATCAGCAGAAGAAGGAGTGTATACATTGTTCTCAGCACAGGGACAGGTAGTTAAAACAGATAAGTTCAATGCTCATACAGGTATTGATACCTCTTCACTTCCAACCGGGGTGTATATTATTAAGATAGAAACTAAATCGACGATAAAATCTTATAAGGTTATTGTGAAATAATCATAAGATTAGCTTGTGTTGTGGAGAGGCTGCTCATATTTGGGCAGTCTCTCTTATTTTAAGAGTCTCAAAATGAGATGATTTATTTGTTTTTGTGGATAACTTTTTGTATATTTGCCCCTCTTTTGGCGCGAAAAATTGTTTGTAAATTTATAAAATACTGAAAATCAACTCTTTCATTGGTGAAGCATGGAAGGGATTTCGTGTATATAGATATTGCGGTAATATAGCCTCAAAAGTAATAAAAATATTTTGCATTACGCTGTGAAAAGATATACCAGTGTTGCAGTTAGAAAGAACTAAGTACAAAGTTTAAAAGAGCCTAAGGTTCTTTGTGAGCGCCAAAAACACTTTTACCTTTACTTTTATCTTGTTTTTTTGTTCTTTTCTGATATTTTTTAATGAATCAAAATATTTTTTAACCCTTTCTTAAAAGTTTTATGAGTAAAACAAAATCAACAACTCAAGGAAATCCGAGAATTAATTTCTCATCAGCGAAAGGAAAAATTATCACTCCAGACTTTTTGGATATCCAAATTGAGTCTTTCAGAGAATTTTTCCAGCTTGATACACTTCCTGAAGCCAGAAAGACAGAAGCTCTTTACAAGACTTTCCAAGAGAATTTCCCAATTACGGATTCAAGAAACCAATTCGTATTAGAATTCTTAGACTATCTGGTAGATTCTCCACGTTATTCAATTGATGAGTGTGTGGAAAGAGGACTTACTTATTCAGTTCCTCTAAAAGCTAGACTTAAACTGTATTGTACTGACCCGGAACACGAAGATTTCCAAACTGTGGTTCAGGACGTATACTTAGGTCCGGTTCCTTATATGACGCCAAGTGGTTCTTTCATCATCAATGGTGCTGAGAGAGTTATCGTTACGCAGCTTCACCGTTCACCTGGTGTATTCTTCGGACAGACTTACCACGCGAACGGGACCAAATTATATTATTCAAGAATTATCCCTTTCAAAGGATCTTGGATGGAATTTACAACAGATATCAACAGCGTAATGTACGCGTATATCGACCGTAAGAAAAAATTACCATTAACAACTTTATTAAGAGCTATCGGTTATGAATCTGACAAGGATATCCTTCAGATTTTCGACCTTGCTGAAGAAGTGAAAGTTTCTAAAGCTGCCCTTAAAAAAGTAGAAGGGAGAACATTGGCTGCGAGAGTATTGAACACTTGGTTCGAAGACTTCGTAGACGAAGATACAGGTGAAGTAGTTTCTATCGAAAGAAACGAGATCATCCTGGATAGAGAAACAATCCTTGAAAAAGAACATTTAGATCTTATCCTGGATGCTGGTGTGAAATCAATCCTGATTCACAAAGAAAACAGCAACGAATTCTCAATCATTCAGAATACATTACAAAAAGACCCTACTAACTCTGAAAAAGAAGCAGTAGAGTATATTTATCGTCAGTTAAGAAACGCAGATCCACCAGATGAGGAAACTGCAAGAGGAATCATTGAAAAATTATTCTTCTCTGAGCAGAGATACTCTTTAGGTGAAGTAGGACGTTACAGACTAAACAAAAAGTTAAGCCTAAACATCCCAACTACAACTGAAGTTCTTACAAAAGAAGATATCATTGCAATTGTAAGACACTTAATTGAGTTAGTAAACTCAAAAACGGATGTTGATGATATTGACCACTTATCAAACAGAAGAATTAAAACTGTTGGTGAGCAATTAGCAGGACAGTTCGGTGTAGGTCTTTCAAGAATTGCAAGAACAATCAAGGAAAGAATGAACGTTAGAGATAACGAAATCTTTACTCCACTTGATCTTGTAAATGCTAAGACATTAACATCTGTAATCAACTCGTTCTTCGGTACCAATCAGCTATCTCAGTTCATGGACCAAACCAACCCTCTATCAGAGATCACTCACAAGAGAAGATTATCTGCACTAGGGCCTGGTGGTTTATCAAGAGAAAGAGCAGGTTTCGAGGTTCGTGACGTTCACCACACTCACTACGGAAGAATTTGCCCGATTGAAACCCCGGAAGGACCAAACATCGGTTTGATTTCATCTCTAGGGATCTATGCTAAAATCAACAGACTAGGTTTCATTGAAACTCCATATAGAAAGGTAGAAGGTGGTAAGATTGAGCTTAACGCAGATCCTATCTATCTAAATGCAGAAGACGAAGAAGACAAAGTAATTGCTCAGGCAAACGTTGAATTGAGCGATAATGGTGATTTCTTAACAGACAGAATTATTGCAAGATTAGATGGTGACTACCCGGTAGTTGAACCAGCTCAGGTTAACCTTATCGATGTTGCACCAAACCAGATTTCTGGTATTTCCGCTTCGTTAATTCCATTCTTGGAGCATGATGATGCGAACCGTGCATTGATGGGATCTAACATGATGCGTCAGGCCGTTCCTCTATTGAAGCCACAGGCTCCAATCGTTGGTACAGGGCTTGAGCAGCAAGTTGCAAGAGACTCAAGAATCTTAATTAACGCTGAAGGTACAGGTACTGTAGAGTACGTAGATGCTGACAGAATCGTTATTAAATATGAAAGAAGCGAAGACGAAGATTTAGTACAATTCGAGTCTGCTACTAAAACATACAAACTTACTAAGTTCAGAAAAACCAACCAGAGTACAACCATCACACTAAGACCAAACGTAAGAGTAGGTGATGTAGTGGAGAAAGGACAAGTACTTTGCGACGGTTATGCTACTGAAAAAGGAGAATTGGCTCTTGGTAGAAACTTAGTGGTAGCGTTCATGCCTTGGAAAGGATACAACTTTGAGGATGCAATCGTAATCAACGAAAAAGTTGTACGTGAAGACTGGTTTACTTCAATCCACGTAGATGAATATTCTCTTGAAGTTCGTGATACCAAACTGGGTATGGAAGAACTTACAGCAGATATTCCAAACGTTTCTGAAGAAGCTACTAAAGATCTTGACGAGAACGGTATGATCAGAATTGGTGCTGAAGTGAAGCCTGGAGATATCATGATTGGTAAAATTACTCCAAAAGGTGAATCTGACCCAACTCCTGAAGAAAAACTTCTTAGAGCAATCTTCGGTGATAAAGCTGGTGATGTGAAGGATGCTTCATTGAAAGCTGACTCTTCATTAAGAGGAGTTGTTATCAACAAGAAATTGTTCTCTAGAAACATTAAAGACAAAAAGAAAAGAACTGAAGAAAAACTTAAACTTGAAGAAATTGAAAACACTTACAAGGCTAAGTTTGATGAGTTGAGAAATACTTTAATTGAAAAATTAAATACACTGGTAAGCGGTAAAACTTCTCAAGGGGTACAAAATGACCTTGACGAAGAAATCATCGGTAAAGGTGTGAAATTCACTCACAAATTATTGACTTCAGTTGAAGATTATGTAAACGTTAGTGGTGCAGACTGGACAGTAGACGCTGACAAGAATGAATTGATCAAACAATTGATTCACAATTACAAAATCAAATATAACGACATCCAGGGAGTTAAAAACCGTGAGAAATTTGCAATTTCAATCGGAGATGAGCTTCCGGCAGGTATCATGAAGTTGGCTAAAGTTTACATCGCTAAGAAACGTAAACTGAATGTAGGGGATAAAATGGCAGGACGTCACGGTAACAAGGGTATCGTTTCAAGAATCGTTCGTGAAGAAGATATGCCATTCCTTGAAGACGGAACACCGGTAGATATTGTATTGAATCCACTAGGGGTACCTTCTCGTATGAACATCGGTCAGATCTACGAAACCGTTCTTGGGTGGGCTGGTAGAAAACTAGGATTGAAGTTCGCTACGCCAATCTTCGACGGAGCAAGTCTTGATCAGATTACGGAGTACACTGAGAAAGCAGGTCTTCCTAAATTCGGTCACACTCACCTTTATGATGGAGGTACCGGAGAAAGATTTACACAGGCTGCGACTGTAGGTATCATTTACATGTTGAAACTAGGACACATGGTAGATGATAAGATGCACGCACGTTCTATTGGTCCTTACTCATTGATTACTCAGCAGCCGTTAGGAGGTAAAGCTCAGTTCGGAGGTCAGAGATTCGGAGAGATGGAGGTTTGGGCACTTGAAGCATTCGGTGCATCTAACATCCTTAGAGAAATCCTTACTGTGAAGTCGGATGACGTGATTGGTAGAGCAAAAACTTATGAAGCCATTGCAAAAGGTGAATCTATGCCTGAACCAGGTATTCCAGAATCATTCAATGTATTACTTCACGAGTTACAAGGTCTTGGATTAGACGTAAGATTGGAGGAGTAAGCTGTCAGATGTCAGACACAAGATGTCAGACTATGGTACTCTAAAAATTTTATAATCCTTGAATTTGGAATGACGATTTCGTCTGAAATCTGAAATCTGAAATCTAAAATCTAAAAAAAATTATGTCAAATAAAAATAAATCAAGTAGATTTAATAAAATAACCATCGGTTTAGCTTCACCGGAGTCTATCTTACAGGACTCTAGAGGGGAGGTTTTAAAGCCGGAAACTATTAACTACAGAACTCACAAGCCTGAAAGAGACGGGCTGTTTTGTGAGAAAATCTTTGGTCCTGTAAAGGATTACGAATGTGCTTGTGGTAAATACAAGAGAATTCGTTACAAAGGGATCGTTTGTGACCGTTGTGGAGTAGAAGTTACTGAGAAAAAAGTAAGAAGAGAGAGAATCGGGCACATCAATCTTGTAGTTCCAATTGCACACATCTGGTATTTCCGTTCATTACCAAACAAAATTGGATACCTTTTAGGAATTCCTTCTAAGAAATTAGACATGATCATCTACTACGAAAGATATGTAGTGATTCAGCAGGGTATTGCTAAAAAATTAGACGGTTCTGATTTTGAAAATATGGAATTCCTTACAGAAGAAGAGTACCTTGACATCATGGAAACTCTTCCTGTAGAAAACCAGTATCTTGATGATTCTGATCCAAACAAATTCATCGCCAGAATGGGTGCTGAAGCTGTAGAAGATCTGTTAAAAAGAATTGATCTTGATGCATTGTCTTTCGATTTGAGACACAAAGCTCACAATGAAGGTTCAAAACAAAGAAGAACTGAAGCTCTTAAGAGATTGAACGTTGTAGAAGCATTAAGAGGTGCTAATACAAGAATGATCAACAGACCAGAGTGGATGATCATGCGTGTACTTCCTGTTATCCCACCAGAATTAAGACCATTGGTTCCATTGGATGGAGGACGTTTCGCTACTTCTGACCTGAATGACCTTTATAGAAGAGTTATTATCAGAAATAACCGTTTGAAGAGATTATTGGAGATCAAAGCTCCTGAAGTAATCTTGAGAAACGAGAAGCGTATGCTTCAGGAATCAGTAGATTCATTATTCGATAACACAAGAAAATCTTCTGCAGTAAAATCTGAATCAAACAGACCATTGAAATCACTTTCTGATTCATTGAAAGGTAAGCAAGGTCGTTTCCGTCAGAACTTACTAGGAAAAAGGGTTGACTACTCTGCGCGTTCGGTAATTGTTGTAGGTCCAAACTTACAGCTTCACGAATGTGGTATTCCTAAAGATATGGCAGCTGAATTGTACAAACCATTCATCATTAGAAAACTAATTGAAAGAGGTATTGTAAAAACAGTAAAATCTGCAAAGAGAATTATCGACAGAAAAGAACCGGTAGTTTATGATATCCTTGAAAACGTGATGAAAGGTCACCCTGTTCTATTGAACAGAGCACCTACGCTTCACAGACTAGGTATTCAGGCTTTCCAACCTAAGATGATCGAGGGTAAGGCAATCCAGCTACATCCATTAGTAACTACGGCCTTCAACGCCGATTTCGATGGTGACCAGATGGCGGTACACTTGCCGCTAGGACCAGAAGCGATCCTTGAAGCTCAGTTATTGATGTTAGGTTCTCAGAACATCTTGAACCCTGCAAATGGTTCTCCAATTACAGTACCATCTCAGGACATGGTTCTTGGTCTTTATTTCATGACTAAAGAATTAAGTTCTACTGAGACCATGAAAGTAAAAGGTGAAGGTCTTGCGTTCTATTCTCCTGAAGAAGCAGAAATTGCTTATGCTGAAGGTAGAGTATCTTTAAATGCTAAAGTAAGATGTAGACTACCTATCAAAGAAGACGGAGAAATCGTTACAAGATTGATCGAAACTTCTGTAGGTAGAATTCTATTCAACCAGATTGTGCCTAAACAGGTAGGATATATCAATGAACTTCTTACGAAGAAATCATTGAGAAACGTTATCGGTAAGATCCTTGCTGATACAGATTTCCCTACAACTGTGAAGTTCCTGGATGCAATGAAAGACTTAGGTTACTCAAACGCATTCAAAGGAGGTCTTTCATTCTCACTGGGGGATATTGTAGTTCCTGTTGAGAAAAAACAAATGATTGCTTCATCTATTGAAACAGTAGACGAAATTAGAGCCAACTATAACATGGGTCTAATTACAGATACAGAACGTTATAACCAGGTAATCGACGTTTGGACAAATACCAACGCAGGATTAACTGAAATGATCATGAGCAGAATGAAAACTGACCAAGGTGGTTTCAACTCTGTATATATGATGCTTGACTCTGGAGCGAGGGGTTCTAAAGAACAGATCCGTCAGTTATCAGGGATGAGAGGTTTGATGGCAAAACCGCAGAAAGCTGGTTCTACCGGAGCGGAGATCATCGAAAACCCGATCCTTGCCAACTTTAAGGAAGGTCTTTCGATTCTAGAGTACTTTATCTCTACCCACGGTGCCCGTAAGGGACTTGCGGATACCGCTCTTAAGACAGCTGATGCTGGTTACTTAACGAGAAGATTGGTAGACGTTGCACAAGACGTTATTGTTACAGAAGACGACTGTGGAACATTAAGAGGTACAGAAGTTACTGCACTTAAGAAAAATGACGAGATTGTTGAAAGAATCTCTGAAAGAATCTTAGGTAGAGTATCTCTTCATAATATTTACGATCCTGAAACTGATGAACTTATTGCAAGTGCAGATCAGGTGATCATTGAAGCATTGGCGAAGAGAATCGAAGAAGCAGGATTAGAAGCTGTGGAGGTTCGTTCACCATTAACTTGTGAAGCTAAGAAAGGTATCTGTGCGAAATGTTACGGTAGAAACTTAGCAACAGGTAAAGTGATTCACATGGGTGAAGCGGTAGGTGTAATTGCAGCACAGTCAATTGGGGAACCAGGTACTCAGCTTACGTTGAGAACCTTCCACCAAGGGGGTACTGCAGGTAACGTATCAGAAAACCCATCTATCGTTGCAAGAAGAGATGGTATCGTTGAAATGGATGAAGTAAGAACAATTACTTCTGAAGATGAAAACGGTAATACAGCTGAGGTTGTAGTTTCCCGTTCAACAGAATTCAGATTAGTTGCTGATAATGAGTCCAGAACTCCATTAATGGTAGCTAACGTACCTTACGGATCTATATTATCTGTAAAACCAGGTGATAAAGTGAAGAAAGGAGATACAATCTGTAGATGGGATCCATATAACGCGGTTATCATTGCTGAAACTTCAGGTAAGGTAGAATACGAGGATATCATCCAGGGTATTTCATTCCAGCTTGAAATTGACGAACAAACAGGATTCGAAGAGAAAGTAATCTCTGAATCTAGAAATAAGAAAGCCGTACCTACCTTGAAGGTGGTAGATTCTAAAGGAGTTGAGCAGAAAGCTTACAACTTACCGGTAGGAGCCCACTTAATGGTAAACGATGGTGAAAAAATTAAGGCTGGTAAAGTCCTAATTAAAATCCCAAGAAAATCTGCAAAAGCAGGGGATATCACCGGAGGTCTTCCGAGAGTTACCGAATTATTCGAAGCAAGAAACCCTTCAAACCCAGCGGTTGTTACTGAAATCGACGGGGTAGTTTCTTACGGAAAAATTAAGAGAGGTAACCGTGAACTTATTGTTGAGGCTAAAACTGGAGAAAGAAAAATTTACTTAGTAAAACTTTCTAACCAGATTCTTGTTCAGGAGAATGACTTCGTAAGAGCAGGTTCTCCGCTTTCTGACGGTTCTATCACACCGGAAGATATCTTAAGAATTAAAGGCCCAACTGCCGTTCAGGAATACTTAGTAAACGAGATTCAGGAAGTTTACCGTCTACAAGGGGTAAAAATTGATGATAAGCACTTCGAAATTATCGTAAGACAGATGATGACGAAAGTATCTATCGTTGATGGAGGTGATACTCAATTCCTTGAAGGAGCTCTTGAGCACAAGTATGATTTCTTGGAAGAAAACAACAGAGTATTCGGTCTTAAAGTAGTGGTAGATGCTGGTGATTCTAAAGAATTCCAACCAGGTCAGATGATTACTGCGAGAGAATTAAGAGACGAAAACTCTAAGTTGAAGCGTGAAGACTTAAGTCTGGTAGAAGTAAGAGAAGCTCTTCCTGCTACGGCAACTCCTGTACTACAAGGTATTACAAGAGCAGCACTTCAAACGAAGTCATTCATGTCTGCAGCATCATTCCAGGAAACAACTAAAGTTCTTAACGAAGCAGCAGTTGCTGGTAAGATAGACGATCTTAACGGTCTTAAAGAAAATGTAATTGTAGGACACAGAATTCCTGCAGGTACAGGTCTTAAAGAGTATCAGAACGTTATTGTAGGTTCTAAGAAAGAATTCGAAGACCTTAACTAAAATTAATGATTTGAAATTTGGGATTTGAATTTATTTTTATATTTTCACAATCTCAAATTTCGAATTTTAAAAACATAATTTATAACAATGGACAACAATCAAAATCCACAAGACGGAAACATCAACATCGAATTAAACGAAATGGTAGCTGCTGGTATCTATGCTAACCTTGCATTGGTAAACCACTCTCCATCTGAATTTGTAGTAGACTTTATTCAGTTGATGCCAGGTGTTCAGCAGGCTAAAGTAAGATCAAGAGTTATTCTTGCTCCACTTCATGCTAAAAGAGTATTAAGCGCTCTTCAGCAGAACATCGCAAACTACGAGCAGCAGTTCGGAGAAATCAAAGAAGTTGAGCCTTTCGTATTGGGAGGAAACAACGTTCAAGCGTAAGATTTCTTTTACAATAAAATAAGAATGCCCTGATTTTATCAGGGCATTTTTTTGTTCAATGCTGATTAGGAAATAATTCACCAACCTGTTCCTTTTTTAAACTTTTTTTATATTTCGCAATTTTTTTTTCAAAATACCTTAAATAATTATCAATATCTCAATTTACGATATTCTTGTTAATTTTTGTTATAAATTAATAATAATTAATTCGAATTAATTAAAAAATATCATTTTTCTTGGTTAAATTTGTAAAAAATTGAATGGAATGAAACTTTACCCTATTGCAGCAGTCTTGCTTTGTATCAATATGTATGCACAGGAGCAAAATACGCTTAAGGACAATCAAAAACAGCTCCAGAAAATGTATGCTAAATATGAGAAAGATCTGAAAAAAGCTCATAAAATTGCAAAAGCAGCAGGAATACCTCCTAATTTATACAATGAAGAGGATTACAAAAGAACAATGGACCCTGTTACAGGAAGAACCAATTTCGAAGGACTGACAAAAGTGAACCAGGATATCTTAACAGGTAAATACAAGGCCTCACATCCTATGTCTTTTATCTCCAGACCAAATACCTCCGCAACAAGTAAAATTGTCAACGAACCCTGGATTGAAAGAGGTCCATACAGCGTAGGCGGAAGAACAAGAGCAATCATGTATGATCCCAATGATCCTACAGGTAAAAGAGTATTTGCAGGAAGTGTTTCAGGAGGTCTTTGGGTAAATCAGGATCCTTCCGTAGCCTCCAACGAGTGGCAGCCATTAAGTACATTCTGGGCCAATACCTCTGTTTCAAGTATTACGTATGACCCTAATAACCCACAAATTTTTTATGTAGGAACAGGAGAGGCACCCACTACTGATGCAGTAGGATCAGGAATATGGAAATCAACGAACGGAGGAACCACCTGGACGCAGATTTTCACCATTCCGGTAACTTATTCTTCTTCTGGAGTAAGAAATGGTAATTTCTATATTAATGATATTAAAGTAAGGAATAATAATGGCGTTTCAGAAGTATATGCCGGAGTAAGCGGTTCCTATGTAGGAATTTCTTTCAATGATGGATGGCAGGGACTGAGCCAGGCAGGATTATATAAATCTACTGATGGCGGTGCGACATTCACTAAGAATAACAGCCTGCTTGCTCTTAATACCACTACCGGTGTTACCAGTACAACAGGATACTCTATTCAGCAGATAGAAATAGGAGCGGATAATGCAGTATGGGTTTCTACAAGATCTTCCCGGTTTTCAAACATAGATTCCGGAGGGAGAATCTTTAAATCTGCAGATGGAAATACATTTAATCAGATGTATAATGTAGGCAGCAGCGGTGCAAGAGTAAACTTTACCCTTTCTAAAACAGATGCCAATAAAATATATGCATTTATGCAGGGAGCCAGTTCGTCTGAGCCAATCAGAATTGCGAAATCAGCAGACGGAGGGGCCACCTGGCTGGCCACCAATGATGTAGCTCCTGTTTTGACATTACCTACTGCAACTGATACAAGTATTCCTGCTAATGACTTTACAAGAGGACAGTCCTTTTATGATCTCATTATTGAAACAGATCCTCAGGATGATAATACCCTGTATATCGGCGGTATTGATTTGTACAAATCTACCAATGGAGGAGCAAACTGGACACAGATCTCAAAGT